>JAISHP010000091.1 GCA_031262545.1 Candidatus Ancillula hodotermitis
TAATTCTCAAATTCAATGTGAATATAGTATGATAAATTATCAAAACCCAGGGTAGCCTGGGTTTTGTTATATAATGTAGTTTATGGGTATAAAAAAGAATCAAAATAATTCAATAAAAATTCAAGGGGCTGAGGTTAATCTTGACCCAACAAAAAATCAAGTTAAACTTAAAGAAAGACTGTCATATGCAATGTCTGATTTTGGTTGCAATACAGTTTTTCAAATTCTAGGAACATATTTTTTAGTTTTTGCAACAGATACTTTTGGAGTTGCAGCAGCTGCTATGACCGGCCTATTTGCTTTGACGGCAGTGATCGATTCGGTAGATGGTGTTTTTTGGGGTCAATTTATAGATAGAACCCATACAAAATGGGGCAAGTCCCGACCTTATTGGTTGTGGTTCTCAATTCCTTTTGCGTTTTTCTGTGTTATGGCTTTTACAGCACCTCCATTTTTAGCAAATAATCAAATCGGGAAAGTTGTTTGGGTTTATATTGCTTATATTTGTGCTAAAGTTTTATATTCAGCAATTAATATTCCTGTAACATCAATTTTGCCATCTCTTACTTCTAATCCTAAAGAGAGAGTAACCATTTCAACAATTCGACAGTTTTTTGGTAATTTCGGGGCAGCAATTTTCTTGCCTTTAACCTTGCCAGCTGTTATGTTAATTGGCGGTTGGTTTGGAGACTCTGCTTCTGGAAATAAATCAGCTATTGGTTGGTTCCTTTGGGCTTTGCTATTAGGAATTGTGACAGTTATATGTATGATGATCGCGTTTAAGGGAACAAGAGAAAGGGTTATAACAAAAGATTCTCAACGTTCTGTTCCTATGCGTGAATCTATCAAGGCACTTAAGGGCAATTATCCATGGGCAATTATTATTTTCATTAATTTTGTTTATTGGGGTGGCTTTGCAATTCGTTCAAGTTCTTTACCTTATTATTTTGAGTATAATCTACATCGTCCAGAATTAGGGTCGCTAACATTAGTTGGAACAGTGCTTACATTATTGTCAACTGCTGCGATTCCTTTCTTTGCTGGTAAAATAGGTAAGCGAAATACAATGATGACAGGTATGGTTATGATTATTGTTTCGCAATTAGGTTTAGCAGTGGCAAACACTATGTTTGGAGATATTCAAATTGCTATAATTTTGGTATCGGTTGTTGTGTTCTATCTTGGTTATGGTTTAGTTGGAGCTTTGATTGCAGTTATGCTTTCAGATGCTGTTGATTTCGGAGAGTGGAAAAACGGAGTTAGAGCAGAAGGCTTTGTGACTTCATTTAGCTCATTTTCGGCTAAATTAGGTATGGGCTTGGGTTCTATGTTACTTACAGCAGTTTTGACAGCTGGAGCTTATATTTCTTCAACTGCTGGTTCAGAAACAGTAACACAACCAGATTCTGCTCTTAATGCTATTTCTATGGGCTTTATTTGGATCCCATTTGTTGGCTTTTTGCTTTCTGCAATTGCTCTTTGGTTTAACGATATTGATAAAAAAGAAAAGCAGATGATGAGTGATTTAGAAGAAAAACACAAAAAAGAGCTTGTGTAATTATTAAATATTATTAAAAAAATAAAGGAGAAGATAAAATGAAATTTACAGATGGTTTTTGGTTAAATAAGGAGAATTTTGTCACAAGAAATCCTTCTGAAGTTTATCAAGCAAAAAAAATCCAAGGAGAAAATGGGCAACCTGAATTAGAGGCTTATGCGACTTTTAAACGGATTACTCAAAGAGGAGATACTCTTAATGTTGGTAATATTAAAATCAATGCTTGGGCTCCTATGGATGGAGTAATAGGTGTGAAATTAACTCATTTTGATGTAGATGATAAAAATCCACTTTATCCTTTATATTCTGATTGGCAAGCTCAGGCGCAAGTTGAAATTGATCCAGGTGAGGTTGATGGACAAGGAGTTGGAGTACGCACTGGTTCAGCAAAGATTAAATCTGGTAAACTAGAATTTCAAATACCTCTACATGGAGGATATCGAGCAACTTTTAATTGGACAGATAAAAAAGGAAACCAAAGAGAATTGACAGCTTCTGAATATAAATCACAAGCTTCAATTGATGATATTTCAACTGGATCAATGTATCCTGAATCGGTTTCTGGTGCTCAAGGGAATCTTTTAGAAGGTCGTCAAACTGGAATGAAGTTCCAAAGACCAACTCATTATATGCGTGAGATGTTGAATATTGATCCGGACACTAAAATTTATGGTACAGGTGAAAGATTTACTCCTTTTGTAAAAAACGGTCAGTCTTTAAGAATAATAAATATGGATGGGGGAACCGGTTCTGAACAATCTTATAAAAATATTCCTTTCTATTTAGCTTGTAAACCTGGTCTGGGGGATTCAGATGGTCTATACTATGGTGTTTTTATTAATGAATCTCAGCCTATAGATTTAGAAATTGCTTCAGAAAATGTTGATAGAGTTCAATTTTCAACTGAAGGTGAAAGTTTAGAATATTATATTTTCGCTGGAGATTCTGTAAAAGAAGTCTTAGGTAAATTTAATAAGTTTACAGGAGGAGGAGCCTTGCCTCCTGCTTGGACTTTCGGACTTTGGCTTTCAACATCTTTCTGCACGGACTATAAAGAAGAGACTGTGATGAAATTCATAGATGGGATGTTTGATAGAGGAATTCCATTAGATGTTTTTCATTTTGATTGTTTTTGGATGGAAGGATTTGAGTGGTGTAACTTTATTTGGGACAAGGAGTCTTTTCCTGACCCTAAGGGCTTAATTCAGAGATTGCATGATAAAGGTCTAAAGGTTTGCGTTTGGATTAATCCTTATATTGGGCAAAAATCACCTTTATTTAAGGTCGGTAAAGATAATGGCTACTTTATCAAGCATAAGGATGATTCTGTTTGGCAGTGGGATCTTTGGCAGGCTGGAAATGCGATTGTTGATTTTACAAACCCTGAAGCTGTTCAGTGGTATCAAAGTCTTTTAAAGAGACTTATTGATATGGGTGTTGATTGTTTTAAGACAGATTTTGGTGAGAGAATTCCAATGCATGATGCAAAATTTTTTGATGGCTCAAATCCAGAAGGTGCGCATAATTTTTATACCGGAATTTATAATAAGGCTGTTTTTGATTTATTAAAACAAGAAAAAGGAGAAGGTGAAGCTGTTTTGTTTGCGCGTTCAGCAACTGTTGGCGGGCAACAATTTCCTGTGCACTGGGGCGGAGATAATGTCTCTAAGTATATCTCTATGGCCGATACTTTAAGAGGTGGATTGTCTTTGTTGCTCAGCGGATTTAATTTTTGGAGTCATGATATTGGTGGGTTTGAAGATGAGACTGCTGATGATTTGTATAAGCGCTGGACTCAATTTGGTTTGCTTAGTTCACATTCAAGATATCATGGTAATATTCAATACAGAGTCCCATGGCTTTTTGGGGACGAAGCAGTTGAGGTTACAAAGAAATTCACAAAATTAAAAATTTCTTTAATGCCATATCTTTACCCTCAAGCTAAGAAGGCTGTTCAAGAAGGTATTCCTTTGATGCGCCCAGTATTTATGGAATTTCCGAATGATCCAACAACCTATACTTTAGATTTGGAATATATGTTAGGAGATGCAATTTTAGTTGCTCCTGTATTTAACAAAGAAGGTGTTGTGCGTTTTTATCTTCCAAAAGGAAAATGGACCCGTTTGGTAAAAGATGAGGGTATGGATGATGTCGTTGAATCAAATGGTGAATGGTTTGAAGAAACACATTCATTCTTGTCTTTGCCAGTTTTCAAACGTGAAGGATATGATGTTCCACAAGATTTGACTTTACAACGCGCTGGAGATTATCAAGAATAATTATTTTGACGATTTAAATTATCTCACTTGTGGGATAATATAAATATGACTGATATTGAGATTGCTAATAGTGTAGAAATGCAACATATTAAAAATGTTGCTGAAAAAGTTGGAATCACAGAAGAGAATTTAGAATATTACGGTAAGTATAAAGCTAAAATTGATAATTTTTCAGATTTAATTTCAGATGAGACTGTTAAAAATTCTACTGCTAAATTAGTCTTAGTAACAGCAATTAATCCAACTCCTGCAGGTGAAGGGAAAACGACCACAACTGTAGGTTTGAATGATGCCCTGAATAGGTTAGGTAAATCATCAATGGCAGCTTTAAGAGAGCCAAGCTTGGGTCCTGTTTTTGGAATCAAAGGAGGAGCAGCAGGTGGCGGTTACGCTCAAGTTGTTCCTATGGAGGATATAAATTTACATTTTACAGGTGATTTCCACGCTATTGGAGCAGCAAATAATCTTTTAGCAGCTATGCTTGATAATCATATCAAACAAGGAAATGCTCTTAATATAGATCCTATGAATATTGTGTGGAAACGTGTTGTAGATATGAATGATCGTCAACTTAGAAACGTAATTGATGGTGTTGCGGGGGGTGGAAATGCGACAGTTAATGGAGTTACTCGTCCAGATGGATTTGATATTACAGTAGCTTCTGAAGTTATGGCTGTATTTTGCTTGGCGAATTCTTTGCAAGATCTAAAAGAGCGACTAGGGAAAATGGTAGTAGCTTATACTTTTGATAAAAAACCAGTTACTGCAGCTAAATTGCAAGCAAATGGGGCAATGGCAGTTTTATTGAAAGATGCTATTAAGCCTAATTTAGTTCAATCTTTAGAACATAATCCTGTTATTATTCATGGTGGACCTTTTGCTAATATCGCACATGGATGTAATTCGGTTATAGCTACAAAATCAGCTTTAGGATTAGCTAAAGATTATGTTATCACAGAAGCAGGATTTGGTGCCGACCTTGGAGCAGAGAAATTTTTAGATATTAAATGCCGTCTTTCTGGTCTTTATCCTGATTGTGTTGTATTGGTTGCAACAGTTAGAGCTTTAAAATCTCACGGAGGTGTTGCTAAGGCAGATTTGAATAATGAGAATTTAGAGGCTCTTGAAGCTGGTTTGCCTAATTTACTACAACATGTAGAAAATATGAAAAATGTTTATGGTTTACCTGTTGTTGTGGCTTTGAATAAGTTCCCGACTGATACTGAAGATGAAGTTAAATTAGTAGAGTCTAAAGCAGCAGATTTAGGTGTTGATGTAATTCTTTCTGATGTCTGGGCAAAAGGCGGAGAAGGCGGAGAAGATTTAGCAAAGAAAGTTATTGAACTTTGCGATCAATCTTCTGTGCAGTCTTTAACTAAAGAAAATCAATTTGCTTATGATTTAAATATATCAATTGAAGATAAGTTAAATGAAATTGCGAAAAAGATTTATCATGCTGATGGGGTAGTTTTGACTCCAGGCGCTCGCAAGAAAATGGTTCAATTAGAAGAGCAAGGCTTTAGAGATTTACCTATTTGTGTTGCTAAAACTCAATATTCTTTCTCTGATGATGCCAAGAAGATTGGAGCACCAAAAGGCTTTAAAGTTACTTTCAAAGATATTAAAGTTTCGGCAGGAGCTGGATTTTTAGTTGCTTTGACGGGGTCAATTATGACTATGCCGGGATTGCCAAAAGTTCCGGCGGCGAATAGTATAGATATAGACTCAAACGGACACATCACCGGCCTCTTTTGAGTTTACTTGTCGTTATTTACTGCTTTTCGAAAAGTGCAGTGCCTAAGCACAGCCCTCTTTTCTTCAAAGCTAGTAACTAACTTCCAAATAATTCTCAAAAGCTTTTGAGTTTATTTGAACGAACTTCTTCGTTTTCGAAAAGTGCAGTGCTTAAAGCGTAGCTAAGCTGTGCTTTAAATATCGAACTTCTGTCTCTTTATTTTGGTTCCTCCTTGGGTGTGGTTATAAATTATTTGTTTAGTGTTAAAAACTTACTAATTAACATTTATATTTTATTTTTTTGAAAGTTTTTGAATTTCAAAGTATATTATATATAGCAAATATAAACTATGAAAGGAAACTATGAAGACAAAAAAAATAAAAAATCAAATCGGAAGTGTTTTTGGTATTTTGTTATTGACACTGGCAATTAGCTTGACAGGAGGTTATGTTTCTAATGCTGATGATAATTTAACAAAAGATAAGATAGATAAAAATAAAATATCAAGTTATATGAAAAAAGCCTTTTCTGATCCTGATTTTGTTCCTCAACCGGGAAAAACTGTTAGTACACAAGTAAATAAAGATGTCAGAGCAGAATTTAAATTAAATGCTGTCGATAGCGATAAAGTGGGAGAAAAACGTGCTTTAACTTGTGGTTCAAATAACCGAAAAGTATATACTGGAGAGCACAATATACGAATAGATGGAACTTTTACGCTTTATGATGGTAACAGAGCTTTAGCAAGGCTAGTTTTTGCAACGAGAGCAGACTATAATGGTTGTGAAACTTGGATTGAACACAATGATCAGCATATTGAAGGCGTAGTTTCAGGTGTGTACTTAGACAATATGTCAAATAATTTCAAAAGAGGATCTGATTCTGATGCTACATGGACAAAAGGTAAATGGGTTTTAAGAACTGATCATCAGATATCTGTAAGTGTTGGGTTTTCTCATTTTTTATCAATAGGAATAAGTACTCCGATATTTACAACAACATGGTTAGATACTGAAGTGTCAGTTTCAATAAATACAGGTGGAACGTTTAGGATTATTACTAAAATTAATGGACAAGATGTCCAAGGGGTTAGATGCCCTTCAGACATGCCTTGTTACAAATTGTAAGAAAGCAAGAAAAGAGAAAGGTAAGATAATGCAATTAATAGAGCCAATAAGTATGATTCAAAATATAATTGTAGGTATTATAGTTGTAATGGTAATTTTTATAGTTGTATTAACGATTGTAATTCGTAAAAGAAAAAAAGAAGAAACAGAACAAGAAAAAAAATTCATTAGATATATGTGGTCAATAATTTTAAGAATTGGATTAGTTATTTCAAGTATTATTTTGATATTTCTTGCAGTGCAATTGTTTGGCTTGAATACTATGAATAACAAGATCAGTCCAACAAATGAGCAGCCAACTAAATCACAGATGAATAATGGATGGTATCGTGATGGAGCAGTTTGGGGAAATTAAAATAACTAAAATTAATAAAACCCGAGGTTAATAAAAACCTCGGTTTTTTATTATTAAATAAATTGTTCCTAATGGTGCGTATAATATTAAAGTGGTTGAAGCAAAAAATAAAAAAGTAATTAATAAGCCAAAGGTTGCGATCGTTTTTGGTGGAAAATCTGAAGAACACTCAATTTCATGCTTAACTGCTAGTAAAATTTTGCAAGCAATTGATCGCAATAAATATGATGTTAGTGCGATTGGAATTACTAAAAAAGGTGAGTGGTATCGAGTTTCTAGTGATTTTAAAGAATGGGAGCCGCGGCAAAATAAAAAAGGGGAAATTATTTTTCCAGAAGTCAAAGCTCCAATTACAAATTTTAAGAAAAATCAATCACTTGTAAAATTAAAAATGAATCCGGAAGAAATTAAAAAAGTCGATATTGTTTTTCCAGCTTTGCATGGTGTCTATGGCGAAGATGGAACAATTCAAGGTCTTTTAGAATTATTAGATATTAGTTATATCGGATGCGGGGTAACGGCTTCAGCGATTGGGCAAGATAAGGATTCTACAAAGAAATTAGCTGTGGAAGCCGGGGTAAATGTTGCTCCTTGGGTATCATTTAGAACGCCACCAATTATGGCTGATGATTATCAACTGCCAAATAATTTAGACAAACAAGTTAGAGAGATGAGCGGAAGTTGGAAACAGTCATTGTTTGTTAAGCCAGCAAGATCTGGTTCAAGTATAGGAATTTCTAAAGTTGACAATAATGAACAGCTGATTTTAGCGATCAAAAAAGCTTCAAAATATGATTCTAAAATTATAATTGAGCAAGAGATAGTTGGCAGAGAAATTGAGGTTGGACTGTTAGGTTCTAGATACGGAATGAGAGTATCAACTTTTGGAGAGATAAAAATAAAGGATACTGATTTTTATAATTTTGAAGCCAAATATATGGATTCAGAAAAGGCACAATTGATAATTAATCCACCAATTGATCCTGAAATTAAAACAAAAATTCGAGAAAACGCACTAAAAATTTCAAATTCTTTTGATTTAGAAGGGTTGTCTCAAGAAAGTTTCTTTTTAACACCAGCTGGTAAAATATATTTTAATGAGGCCAATACATTACCAGGGTTTACTTCAATTTCCTTATTTCCAAAACTTTGGGAACACGATGGAATAAATATTACTAGTTTAATTTCTGAATTGATAGATGAAGCTTTAGCTAGACCTAAGAAACGTGGAATTTTAAGATAAATACTAATTAGAAACAATTACACTTGTTGAAGCGAAATATCGTAAATTTGGTTGGCGAGTAACATCAAGGCTAATACCGTAAGCATGAGTTAATTTTTCTGATGTAAGATTCTGTCTAATATCTCCTTGATAAAGGATTGTCCCTGTTTGTTCATTTAAATATCCCATAAGTGCTATTTTATCAAAGCTAGGAGGAATTTCTTCAACGTTGTGATTAACAAGTATTACTGCTCTCTTACGATCTTCATCACGGTCGTAGCTAGAAAGTCTAGTTAAAGTATTGATTACATATTCTCTACCAGCCAAGTCAAGACCGGCAGTGGGTTCATCAAAAAGAAGTAAATCTGGGTCTGTCATTAATGTTCTTGCCATCTGAACTCTTTTGCGCTCGCCTTGACTTAAAACACCCCAAGGACGATTAATAATTTTTTTTGCTCCAAACATAATTAATAATTCTTCAGCTTTATCATAGTCTTTTTGTTCAAAAATATTTTTGTCACGTTCATCTCCCCAGCTCCCCATCATTCCTTTGGCTGCTGAGAAAACAATTTCGTGAGCTGATAGAGAATTAGGAAAAGCATTGTCTAAATCATTTGAAAGAATGCCAATTTTTTGGCGAAGTTTAAAAACATCAATTTTACCAAGTTCAGATCCAAGTATTGTGACTTTACCTTTTGTTGGAAAACGTCGAGCAGCTATGATGTTAATTAAAGTTGATTTACCGACACCATTTGGGCCAAGTAAAACCCAATTTTCACCAGAATTAACGGTCCAATTAATATCTTGAACAATGATATTACGATTTCTGACTACTTTAACATCTTGTAACTTCAACATTTCGTACATATAGATATTATCCCATTAACAAATACCAAAATAAGAGGTTATTTGTAGGGAATGTAAAATTATTCTTTAGTTAATGTGATAATATAAATAATGTTTGATATATTTGAAGATGAGAGTTCTGATTTTTTTGTTCCACAGAAATTACTTTTAGTTGATGGCTCATATTCAATGTACCGGTCGTATTTTGGTTATGATGTCGAGCACTTTAGAAGAGATGGTGATTGTCCAACGAATTGTATCTATGGAATTGCGAGACAGATAATTCAATTAGTTAATACGTTTCATCCAACTTACTGGGCTTTTGTTTATGATTTGGGACGGGCAAATTACAGAATGGATTTAATGCCAACATATAAAGGCGGACGTGAAAAAACTCCAGATGAATTAAATCAACAAAGAGAGCCAGTTAAAGAAATGTTGAGATTGGCAAATATTCCGATTGTAGAACAAGAAAGATTGGAAGCAGATGATATTATAGCGACGCTTTCCAAACAAGGACGAGAAAAAGGTTGGAAAGTTAAAATTTTCTCTTCAGATAAAGATATGTTTCAACTGGTTGAAGAAGATGTCACAATAGTTCGTCCGAAGTTCCATAAATCCGGTTTAGAAGTTTTGGATGCTGAATATATTGTGAATAGATTTGGTTTGCAACCAAGACAATATCCTGATTTAGCGGCTTTGGTTGGCGAAGGCGCAGATAATATTCCAGGTGTTCCGGGAGTTGGTCCTAAAACTGCAGCAAAATGGTTGCAGAGATATGATAATTTAGATAATCTTTTGGTTCACGCTGATGAATTAACAGGAAAAGTCGGAGCTGCTTTACGAGAAGATATTGAGCAAGTTAAATTGAACAGAAAGATAAATAATTTAATTCGTGATGCAGATTTAAACACCTCGCTCGACAAACTTGAAATCAAAAGTCCAAATTTATCATCTTTAAATAACTTTTTTATCAAAAATCAAATCCCAAGCTTAGTTGATAGCTTCAAGTGGTGACTTGGCGAAATTTCCAAAGTTAGTAATTTTAGCTAATTAGATAATAAATTTCTTTTATTGACAACTTTGAAATTTTATTTGGTCAAGGAGAATTTCCGGAAATGTCAAGATGTATCTGTATGTAATCGGTATAATATTATTATGGCTGATAAAAAGAATTATTGGTTTTTGGTTTTTGTTTTGCGTATTGTTGCTGAGAGGTGTTTTGGTAATAATCAAGTGTTAGCTTATCAGAAAATGAAAGATTCTGGCGCATTTAAGCATTTTGCTGATAATTATGATGTTCTCCATACTCAAGGTGAGGAATATCTAATGGATATTGTTCAGAAATTTATAAAGGTAGTTTAACAATGAAACTTTATCACGGTAGTAATATTGAAGTTTCTAATCCTGATTTGAATAAGGGGCGTAAGCGAGTGGATTTTGGACCTGGATTTTATTTAACAACCTTACCAGAGCAAGCCGAAAAGTGGGCTAGACAAAAATCTGGTGAAAATAAGTCTAAGTCTATTGTTTCAGTTTATGAATTTCATGATTCTGATGAATTGTTTCATAAAATTTTTCATGGTTATACGGAAGAATGGTTAATGTTCGTTGTTGATAATCGTCGTTCAGATTTTCCTCTTGTTAATTACGGCTATGATGTTATATTTGGTAATATTGCTGATGATAAGGTTATCAGAGTGGTTAATGATTTTATTGAGAGGTTAAAAGAAGGTAGGGTTGACGACATTCAAATTGTTGCAACTTTAAGAGATCTTTCCTATCAAGAAGAAAATAATCAATATTGTTTTGCAACTAAAAAATCGTTAAAATATTTACAATTTAAAAGATCGTATGAGGTGAAATAGTGACTGTTCAAGATTCATTAATAAATATGCTGATTGATGAGGTTGTTAATAAATTTGGAATATCTTACCAAGAAGCCTTTGACAGGGTATATTCTTCAGATGTCGTTGGAAAGATTTCCGATCCTAACACAACTTATTCGACTTGGGCAACAGATGACCTTTTGAATTTGGTTCCAAAATCGTGCTAAGGTCCAGTTTCAAGTGTCCAGCTTCAAGCTGAATATTTTGTTTAATTGTTAATATATGGTCTTCTATTGAAAATTTTCAACCCTTAGATGATTAAATTTTTGTCAAGTTATGCGATGGTTAATTCGGCTTGTATTTTGATTTCGGGGATTGATACGAGGTCTATAGAAAACGGTATAATGTAAAAGTGGTTGCAACTACAGCAAAAAATAAAAAAAATGAGAGTTATAACGCCTCGGATTTAACTGTCCTTGAGGGTCTGGAAGCCGTTCGCAAAAGACCTGGAATGTACATTGGAACGACAGATTCTCGTGGTCTAATGCATTGTTTGTGGGAAATAATTGATAATTCAGTTGATGAGGCTTTGGCTGGATTTTGTAATGAAATTTTAGTAACTTTACATGATGATAATTCAGTTGAGGTAGAAGATAACGGACGTGGGATTCCTGTTGATATAGAAAAAAAGACTGGATTGAGCGGTGTCGAAGTTGTAATGACGAAGTTGCATGCTGGTGGAAAGTTTGAAAATAATGCCTATGGAGCTTCTGGAGGGTTGCATGGGGTAGGAGCATCGGTTGTTAATGCTCTTTCTGAATGGCTTGAAGTTCAAGTGACTCGCGAAGGGAAAATTTACGAAATGAAGTTCGAGCGAGGAAATCCAACTGAGAAATTGACTGAAGTTGGAAAAGCAGACAAGAAAAAAACTGGAACGAGAATTAGATATCAAGCAGATAGGGAAATTTTTATGAAAACTGCTCAATTTTCGTATCGTGATTTGGAAAATAGAGCACGTCAAACAACATTTCTTGTTCCGGGATTAAAAATTGTTGTAGTTGATAATCGTAAAGATGAAGCTGGTGAATCTCTGGCTATTGTTGAAAAACATCCTCAGACACAAGAATTTTTGTCAACTGGTGGATTAGTTGATTTTGTTGATTATTTAGCAACTGATGAAAAAGTTAGCGATATTTGGCACATTGAAGGTGAAGGAACTTTCATGGAGACAGCCCAAGAGCTAGACAAAAATACTGGTCATTTGGTTACGCAAGATGTCGAGCGACTTTGCAAAGTTGATGTAGCTTTACGTTGGGGGACCGGTTTTGAAAATACTTTTCGCTCTTTTGTTAATATTATTGCTACTCCATTCGGAGGAACTCATCAAGTTGGTTTTGAAAATGCTTTAGTTAAAGTTTTACGTAAGGAAGTTGAGAATAATTCAAGAAAACTTAAGATTTCGGCTAAAGAATTAGCTAATTTAAAGCTTGAAAAAGATGATATTTTAGCCGGCATGACTGCAGTTGTGACTGTTCGTTTTCCTGAGCCACAATTTGAAGGGCAAACTAAAGAAACTTTAGGAACAGGACCTGTTCGACAAGTTGTCCAAAAGGTTGTTACTGAAAAATTGAAAGAAATTATTTCATCTAGCAAGCAGCCATATAAACAACAATCTTTTACAGTTTTAGAAAAAGTTGTTGGTGAGATGCATGCTAGAATTCAGGCTCGTAAACAAAAGGATATTGCTCGGCGGAAAAATGCTCTTGAGTCTTCAACTTTACCAACAAAATTAGTTGATTGTAGGAGTAATGATGTTGATCAAACTGAATTATTTATTGTGGAGGGAGATTCTGCTTTAGGAACAGCAAAGTTGGCTCGTAATTCAGATTTCCAAGCTCTATTACCAATTCGTGGAAAAATTTTGAATGTTCAAAAAGCTTCAGTTACAGCTATGTTGAATAATGCTGAATGTGCTTCAATTATTCAGGTTATTGGTGCTGGTTCTGGGCGCAATTTTGATGCTGATGCTTCAAGGTATTCTAAAATAATTATGATGACTGATGCTGATGTTGATGGGGCACATATTAGAACTTTATTACTAACATTATTTTTTAATTATATGCGTCCTCTAATCGAGTCGGGTAAAGTTTATGCTGCCGTTCCTCCTCTTCATAGAATTGAATTAGTAGGTAAAAAATTATCTGATGATGAAAAATATATTTATACCTATTCAGATGATGATTTAGCATCCACTTTAGAACGATTGAGAAAAGAAAAGAAAAAATATAAAGATGATATTCAGCGCTATAAAGGTTTGGGAGAAATGGACGCAGATCAGCTAGCAGACACAACTATGGATCCAAATAAAAGATTGCTTAGACGTGTAACTTTAGAAGATGCAAATGCTGCTCAAAAACATATTGTTGAAAAATTAACTAATGAAATAAGTGAAGTTGGAGAGATCCAAGAAAATCAACAACTAGACAATAAACAACTAGACAATCAAGAAGCAGAAGAAATTTTAGCCGCAGCTTTGGCAGACGGGTATGATTCTGAAGCTGAAGAGGCACTAGAAACGGCTAAAAGTACATTTAATTTGTTGATGGGAAATGAAGTTGCCCCAAGAAAAGACTTTATTGTTGAAAATGCTGATAAATTTGATAGGAATAATATTGATGCCTAAAAATTTTGCCCCTCAGTTGATAAAAAAAACATTTGCATTAGTTTTGGTTGCTCTATTTTGCTGTTGTTATTTTGTTAAAATAAATTGTGTAGCTAGGGCAGATCAGCCAGTAAAGATGACAACGCAAGTTGTGGATGATAAAAACGCACTAGGTGATATTAAAATTCAATTACTTGATAAAATAAATGAAGTAAAAAAAAGCACAGGAATTAATGTTTGGATGGTATTTGTTCCAACATTTAATTTACCAAGTGAAGATTTAAATAATGATGGGAAAGTTGACACTAATGATTGGGTGAAAGATACAGCTCAAAAAAGCGGTTTAGGGGCTAATGATATTCTTTTTGCGGTTGCTACAACTGCTCACGATATGGGTGTTTATGTTCCTGATAATTCTAAATTTTCAAAGAGGGATCTAGAAGCAATATCTAATTCAGTTATGGTTTATTTGCGAGATGGTGACTGGGGGAATGCGGCTTTAACTTTCTGCTCTTCAGCACAGAATCAGGCAAATGCTGGGAATTCAACTTTAGTTTATGTTTTTGTTTTATTATTAATTGTGGCATTAATTATCTTTTTGGCATATTCTTCATTAAATCATGGGCTTTCACCAGAAGAGGTAAAATATAAACGCCAATTAAAACGGGCACAAAGGGAGAATAGGGTAAGTTTAAGAGATCGGAAAAATGCTCGTAAAGTTGAGGCTGCCGTTGGGTCGGTTGGAGCTGCTGATGTATTGGGAGATGCTATAAAACAACTTGATTCAAATGCGAAGTCATCTAAAATATTAAGAGGATTTGGTTTTAGAAGTAGTGAGTCTATAAAACGTAGTAATGCTATTACTGATGAGATTCCAACCGTCCGTGAACAAGTTAATCAAGCTTTTGATTCAAATTCAAATAATTCAGAGGAATTATTTGTTCCGAATAATTCATCAAGAGATATTTATGGTGATTACTATAAAAGAAGTAGTTTGAGAGAAGTTTATGGCAGTTATTACTATAGTGATGACAATGCTAAGCATGATGCTCAATTAAATCATCAACAGGATTTAGAGGAAGAAAAACAGACGGGGATTCAAGCGTCTCAACAAAAAATTAACGTTCCTCAACCTTGGGAAGTAAAAGACAAAAAACATAAATTAAATATTTCGAAATATTTAAAAAAATAAGTAAAGGACATTATGAAAAAGAAAAAGAAAAAAGGTTTTTCAGCTTTTTTTAGTACTATTGATATTAATAACCCTATTACTTGGCTACCAAAAGCTTTGTTTATTGTTTGCGCTTTTGCATTTGCTTTTTTAGCTATTCTAGCAATCTGGCCTAAAGTTTCGTATATCTGCACAATTCTTTTAATTGCATTTTTTATAGCTTTAGCCTTGGAGCCAGTTGTTGATTGGTTGGAAAAGCATAAAATCAATCGGAAAATTGCAGCTTTAATTTGTGTTTCTGGTGTAATTATAATATTTGTTGTAGTTGTAGTTCTTTTTGGTGGATTATTTATTACTCAAGGTGTTGAGTTGATTCATAATGCTCCTAGTGTTTATGCTGATGGGAAGGTTTGGTTAAATGATACTTTCCATTTAAGCTTACCAGCCGGTTCAGCTTTAATTAGCACAGCTATAGATAAGTGGGGCGCAGCTACTGCTTCAAAAGCATTAGATATTGGTGCTTCAGTTGTGACTGGATCGCTTAGCGTTATGGGGATAATTTTGGTTACTTATTATCTTTGTGTTGATGGAGATCATGTTAGAAGAATAATTGCTGGGATGTTAGAGCCATCAAAACAAGAAGGTATGATTGAATCAATTTCAATAGCTCAAAGTAAAATAGCCAGTTTCTTGGCTTCAAGATTAATTTTGGCTCTTTGTTCAACTATAGTGACATCAACTTATTTAGGAATTATGCATATTCCATATTGGTTTGCTTTAGCTGTATTTATGGGGTTAATTTCACAATTTATTCCGGTTGTAGGAACATTTATCGGTGGCGCTCTACCTGTTATAGTCACTCTTACATCTCCAGGACATGGTATTGTTGAGGCTTTGATTGTGTTGGCTTTGTTGACTATTTATCAACAATTAGAAAACGCTTTTTTGGTTCCAAAAATCTCTGGTGACGCTTTGGATATTAATCCAGCTTTAGCTTTTGTGGCTGTTTTAGCTTTCGGGTCGATATGGGGTGCACTAGGAACTTTTTTGGCTTTGCCGACTGTTGCGACAATTACAGCAATTATAAAAAACATTGTTCAACCTTATGCGGTTGATGAGTCGCTATTTGAATAATTTCGCTGTATAATATAGTAGTATGTCAAATATTGAAGAAAAAACTATTAAAAAGTTTTATGATGTGATGAATTTGGTTTTTCCAAATGATTCTGATCCTTCTGTTTTACCATTGTATGTAGAAGAAGGTGGCGTTCAAGCGGGAGGGACTGTTACTGTCAGGATAGATAATTCAGGTTTAGGTTCAAATGGAACTATTTCCGAATCAGAGCAAGCTCATTTAGATATGGAGGCACAAACACCTAAAAAAGTTTTTAGAGCTTATCACTTTTTTGATCAAGTCGATCGCCATTCTGCGGTCATCAAAGCAAATCGAGCAGTTTCATTTTCAACTTTTATGAACATTTTTCCTGCTAGTTTGTGGAAGGAACATACTATTGCTAAGTCTGTTCGTTTGGTTTTAGAACTTGAGGGAGAGTGTGCGGTAGACATTTTTCGCTCAACAGCTAGAGGAACTTGGAACAGAATTGCTGGTGATTATGATGCTGGAGTTGGTGAAAAAACCACTGTAAAGTATGATTTACCTTTAGATAGTTTTGGAGACGGAGGATTTTTATGGTTTGAAATAGCAACCAAAACTGAATCTGTCAAGATTAATCGTGGAGTTTGGCAAGTATTGGTTGAAGAAAAAGCAAACCAGATTGATTCAAAAAGAACAAAAGCTTCAATTGCAATTACAACATTTAATAATCCCGAGGAATGTGTAAAGCAGATGAATCGGTTCATCTCAGCACCAGAAACACTTGAAAGAATTGATAAAGTAATGATTACTGATCAAGGAAATAAATTGGTTGAAGATGCTGATGGATTTAAAGAAGCATCAGAAAATTTAGGTAAGCAATTTAAATATATCAAACAACCTAATTTGGGTGGCTCTGGTGGATTTTCAAGAGGGATGTATGAAGGAATCCGTAATCCTGATTCAGATTATGTAATGCTTTTGGATGATGATGCTATAATTGAACCTGAATCAATTTTAAGATCAATTAATTTTGCGGAATTTTGTCGGAGACCTACTATTGTTGGAGGTCATATGTTGAATTTGTATGAACGTTCAACAGTGCATAATTTTGGTGAAAGAATTGATAAATGGGATTGGATGTGGGGACCTGTTACCCCTCCACCTGAAGGATTAGATTTTGCTAAATATTCATACAAACAAATTCCGAGTTTACATCGTAGAATTGACCCTGAGATGACAGGGTGGTGGATGTGTTTGATTCCAAGAGAGATTATCCAGAAAATTGGACTTTCTTTGCCTGTGTTTATTAAGTGGGATGATTGTGAATATGGTGTTCGTGCTGGTGAAAACGGCTATAGAATTGTTCATTTAACTGGCGCTGCGGTTTGGCATATGCCTTGGACAGAAAAAGATGATCGTCTTGACTGGCAAGCATTTTATCATCAGCGTAATAAATTGCTAGCTGCTATGTTACACTCTCCTTTCAAAAAAGGTGGACATTCAATTCAACATTCATTCTTGGCTGATGTTAAGCATTTGTTCTGCTATCAGTATGGGGCAGTTGAGTTAAGACATCAAGGGATTAGAGATTTGTTATCTGGTCCCGAACATCTTCATAAAACAATTTTTGAACGAAATCAAACAATTCGTAAGACTTTAAAGACTTTTCATGATGGCCAAATCATCAAAAATGTAGAGGATTTCCCAGCTGTTATAAATACACAAAAGCCTCGTAAAAAACCAGTTGAATATCCTAAAGGTAAGATTTCACTAGCTGTTCGTTTGGCAAAAACTGGTTTGAAGAATTTACTTAAGCGCTCACCTTATCAAGCTGGGCAAAATCCTCAAGTTCGTCTGCCTTCTGTTGATGCGCAGTGGTTTAAGCTTGGACCTGTAGATTCAGCCCTTGTTTCAGTTGCTGATGGTAAAGGTGCTATGTTTTATGTTAGAAGCAGAAAAATATTTGTTCATCAACTTATGGAATCAATTAGCTTACATAGAAAACTTAAACATAATTGGAATAAATTGCAAGTTCAATATAAAGAGCAACTTTCTAGAGTGGTTTCTGAAATTGAATGGTCAAATACATTTGGTGTAAATGAAGCAAAAATGGTGGAAGAAAGAGAAATCAAAGGAGAATTTTAATTTTGGGAAATAAAGAGGTGTGGACAAGAGTTGAACGTTTAGTTTTTCCGCTAGACGACCAAAAGAAATCTCCAATGTTTTTGGAGACAAAAGATAGATATAAACTTTGGAAAGATTTTGATTTTGAGCCAATTAATCGTTTTAAAGTTAAATTTCCAGCAAAAACTGGAGTTGATTTCGCAAACTTTTTTAATTTGTTTCCGGCTAGTCATTGGAATCACTGGACAGTATCAAAAAATGTAAAATTATCCTTGAATTTGCAAGGTAAAGGTAAAGTCTCACTATGCAAATCTAATTTAGATAATCCTGAAGCAACTTCTATTACAAAAGAAATTATAGCTGTGGCTGATTTCGATAATACTCAAGAAGGAAGTATATATTTTGAATACTCTTTGGAAGAGTTTGTTGATGGTGGTATACTTTGGTTTGAGTTAGATTGTGAAACTGAGGTTATTCTTTCTGGAGATTGGTCGGTAGATGGGGATCCAAAAAAGCAGAATGATATTTATAAGGCAAATTTAGGAATTACTACATTTAATAATTCTGATGAAGTTATTATTCAATTAAATCGTTTGGCTAGTGATGCTGAACTTTTGAAATATGTTAATAAAATTATTGTTGTTGATCAAGGAACAGACAAAGTTGTTGACAATAAAGGATATACTGATGCTGCTAAACCGTTAGGAGATCAATTACAATTAATTAAACAAGGTAATCTTGGCGGAGCTGGTGGATTTTCAAGATCCATGCTTGAGACTTTAAACGATAAGAATGCCGATGCTGTTCTTTTGATGGATGATGATATTTTAGTTGAAACTGAATCAATTTTGCGCTCAATCTTATTTCAGAGTTTTTGTAAGGACACAACGATCGTTGGTGGACATATGATGAATTTGCATTTCCCGAATCGTCTGCATAATTTCGGCGAATATATGGATGATAATCTCTGGGAATGGAAGCCACTGTTCCCGAACCCAGAAGTTGATAAGGACATTTGGAAGTTTTATGCAATTGATTTTTCTAAGCGTAACTTTTTGAATGAACCAAAAATGCATAAACGTTATGACCCAGATTTTAATGCTTGGTGGATGTGTTTAGTTCCTCGTGAAGTTATTGAAAAACAGGGATTGGCTTTACCTGTATTTATTAAGTGGGACGATGTTGAATATGGAATTCGTGCTAAAAAGAATGGTTTTCCAACTTGCACATTGTTAGGGGTTGGTGTTTGGCATATGCCTTGGACTGATAAGCCTGATGAATATTTAACTTGGGCAAGCTATTATCTTGAGAGAAATAAACTTGTGACAGCTTTGATTCATCAAGAAACTCCTCATTCAGGACCACAAATTGATGGATCAAGGATTACTGATTTGCGTTTCCTAACTTGTATGCAGTATTCACCAGTGGAAATTCGTTTACAAGCGTTAGAAGATATTTTGGCTGGTCCTGAACACCTTCATAAAACATTAAGCGTTCGCAATCCAGAAGTTCGTTCAAAAATGAAGAATGCAGCTGATACTAAAATTTATTCAGAAGATGAATTACCAGAAGTTATTTTGAATCCTGAACTTTCTGACCCTTCAAAAGCTTTAGAGCCAAAAACATGGCAAAAAGCTCGTAAGCTAGAAAAGAAGGCGATTAAATATAGTGAAAATGCTAATTGTTCTATAGGTGATTTTAAAACTGCTGAAGTTCGTTATGAGAATTTTGCTCAATATGAGTGGTTCCGTTTTTGGAATTTCAATTCTGTTCTTGTCAAAGGTGCTGCTTTGGATGGCTATTTCTGGTATCGTCGTGATTCGAAGAAATTTAGTGAACTCTATTCTAAATCGGTTAGATTGCATAAAGAGTTGGATGAGCGTTGGGAAGAGTTACAGAGAATCTATAGAAATGCTTTAGATAAGGTGACTTCACCAGAAGAATGGGAAAAGCATTTTAAATAAATGAAAATCTTATTAGATCATTCGGAATTAATTAGCATTGAAATTAATTCTGATTTATTTAGTTTAGTAATAAAGATTTGCTCGACCTATCCAGATGAAGTTTTCTGCATTCATAATTTTAAAATTGAAAAAAATGAATTACCTTCAAATTTAAAAATATTAAGCACAGATCCAGCTTTTTATCAGTTTAATGATTTTGATTCTAGATTGTTGTTAGAATCACTAAACGTTGAAATTATAAGTAATAAAAAAGAATTTAAACGTTTAATTCAAAAATCTCTAATGCCTAAAAATATAATGGATTATTATAAGAATTATATTCCTGATGGGTTTAATCCTAAAAAACCATTAGTTCTAATTATGGGTTGGAAGCCGCCAGAAGCTCAAACTAAAAGAAATTCTTATCACCATCGTGAGGCGCATATTGAAGAGATATTACTTCGATTTGGTGCTAAAGTTGTCTATATTGATCAGCTACATACTCTTGAGGAGCAATTTTTCTACATTAATAAATCAAGTATGATTGTTGTCGAGAGTGCTAAAAATGTATTACCTTTGTTGTCTGCATTGAAATATCATAAGAATAAAGTTATTATCGATTTTCACGATATAGCAAAATTGAATTTTCCACTTCCATTTGAACCTGAATATGCAAGTTTGAAAACAAAAGAAAATTTTGGATCAACTTCGCCCGAAGCCACTAGAGAAGGTCTTTGGCGATTACAGATGGAATTTGATATTGCTGAACGCTTTGCTTATTTAAATTTTGATAAATTTATTTATACGACTAACACATTAAAAAGGCATGTTGAAGAAGTAAATGGAGCTGAAGAAAGTCAGAAAAAAACTTGGATTCAGCTTCCAATATTTTATGAAAAATCTTCAAAAGATCAAATAAAAAATAAAACTGATAAAATTGTTTATTCTGGAACGGTGGATTCTGTTCTAGAAAATATTGATTTGATGATGGATTTAGTGGAATTAAAATCAAAATATCAATATAAATTTTTTGGACCTCAGCCAAATCAGTTTTCAAGAATTTTTGAGAGTGATAAAAGTTATGATGTTTTTGTGGGCAGAGTCGCAAGACAAGAAGTAATCACGAATTTATTAGATGCTAAATTTGGATTAATTTTAAGGGATGATTTGGCAGTAAATCGAGCAGCAAATCCTACGAAACTTATTGAGTTTTTGATGTTTGGGGTAATTCCAATTGTAAAAACTCCTTATTTGGGAGATTTTTACGATATGGGCTACTCTTATATTGAATATAAAGATTTTATAGCCGATAATTTTGCTGAGAAATATTCTGATGAAAAATTACAAGAAATGCGTAATAATAATTTGCAGATAGTTGATAGAATAACAGCTGTTTTTAATGATGGAAATAAAAAAATTGAGAATCTATTTAATCAGGTTTTAGATAAAAAAAATATTACTGATATCTATCCAGATGAGGTTTTGGCAGGATTAGAATTTTATGCAAAGCAAAATAAAATTAATCGACTTGAAAGAGATTTTAATAATTTGTCTGCTAATTACGAAAATCTAAAGAGAGAATACAATCTAGCTTTATCAACTAAAGCTATGAGATTAAATAATAAATTGGCTGAATTAAAGAATAAATTGAAAGGTGAAAAATGAGTAAAGAAAAAGATTTATCACCAAAAAGTTTTGGAGAGATTGAAAAATTATTTAATCAAAAATTAGAAGAAAAACTTGATGCTAAATTTTTTCAACATTTTAATGGTAAAATAGATGATATCATTTTTGCTGTAAATCGTAATAATGATAATTTGCAATTACAAATGAGGAATAGTCCTGCACCAAAAACTGTTGATGGAAAATATAAAGTGATGTTTTTGATTCATAATATAAGCTCTTTTGCAAATGTTATTGAGCCTTTGATTAAAGAAGCTCAAACAAGACCAGAACTGGATGTTATAGTTGCTTCAATTCCTCATTGTTTTCCAGGTGAACTTGATATTTTGACTGAGGCTGAAAGAGAAAAGACACCTGAAGGGATTGAAGAGGATGTTCACTTATATTTAAATCAAAAAGGAATAGAACATATTCGCTTGAATGATAAAAATTCTCGTGATTCACTTTGGACTTTGAAAATCATTAACCCTGCAATAATTTTTAAGCAATCGCAGTGGGATGCAGATGTTCCTTTTGGATTTAATGCTTATAACTTATCTTGGACTAGATTATGTATTTTACCCTATTCTGGTGTGTTAATTACAGATGTTCCTGGTCCGGATCCTGAAAATCCGGCTCTTGGAGGAGTGGATGATCAGCTTTATACAAGAGAATGTTGGAAATTTTTTACTCCAAATAAATATGTCAAAATGGAGCTCAAAAATACACCTCTTCAAGGAAAAAATTGTGTAGAAACAGGGCATCCTATCTTGGAAACAATTCAAAATGCTAAACCATTTTGGCCAAATAATGAAAAAAATATAGGTAAAAGCAAATTGAAAGTTATTCTTTCTCTTCATCACTCGTTGACTGATGATTGGTTTAATTTTGGAGTTTTTCACTATGCGTATAAACAAATATTAAAGCTTATTAAAGATACCCCAGATGTGGAGTATTTACTATCAATGCATCCAACACTAGTTTCTCATTTGATGGCTGGTCACAATAAAGATATTTCATCAGCAGAATTTAAAACTTGGCTATCAGATTTTGAGAATTTACCAAATACAATTATTCAAAATGGAGAGGCGTATGAAAGTCTCTTTCAAGCTTCAGATGTGCTTCTTACGGATGGAATTTCATGGCTAGCACAATATCAAATTGCCGGAAAAGAAAAAGGTAAGCCAATTCTGTATTTAGAGCGACCAGATCATTGTCCATTTAATCGCTGTGGGGAAGTTGCAATTCAGGGAGTCCAGCGAATCGGGTGTTCAAAAGATAATGTTGAACAAGCTTTCGAAAATATTAAAAATGAGTTGTTGGATTTGTCACAAGGTGAAATCTCAGCATCAATTCAAAAAGAATTACAAAAACAGCCAAAAATTGTGCAAGATGTGTTTGGCAAACCAGGTTCTGCTCAAAGAATCGTTGATGAGTTGGTCAAGGTTGCGATATAATATTTATATGGCTAAAAAGAGTAAAAGAGATAAAAATATAGCATACAATATTGAAAAGCAAATCAATTGGCAGGTTTCTCAAGACAAAAAGAAGAAGAAGCGGAATATTATTGTTATTATAATAGTTTCAGTTGTCGTTCTAGCTTTTGTTGTTACCCTTGCTTTAGCAGCTATGAATATAGCAGATAAGAATAAGTCTAATACGCCTGCAAGTGATACTTCAACAAGTGAAGATAAAGATAAGACAGATACTTCAAAAGATACATCAGCTCATAATACACCTGCAAATGATGGAATTACAACTGATGATGGTCTTCCAAAAGTCACCTTTGCTGATGACAGTGTAAAGACACCTTCTATTGAGATGCCTTCAAACTTTAAGACACCAACTGAACTAGAAACAAAAGTTTTGGAGCAAGGAACAGGTGCTGAAATTAAAGCAACTGATACAATCTCAGCTTTCTATTCTGGTTGGACAGTTGATAAGAATCAGTTTGATTCATCATACGCTCGTGGTTCAGCAACATCTTTCTCACTTTCAAGTGTTATTAAAGGGTGGACTCAAGGTTTAACTGGAAAACATGTTGGAGACACTGTTGAGCTAGTAATTCCTTCTGATTTAGGATATGGAGCAACAGGTTCTGGTGACACAATTCCAGCTAATGCGCCATTAATCTTTGTTGTAAAGATTGAAAGTGTTAAATAAAACCGGGAACCCATATTTTAAGGAGTTAAAATGAATGTAAAAGAGCTAGATGAAGCAAGATTCAAAGAAGCTAGTAAGTTTGGTCGGATTGATCAAGAGGGACGAGTTTTTGTTCAACTTGGGACTGGAGAAAAGAATGTCGGTCAATATTCAACTGGTGAAATTGATAAAACCATGGATCTTTACATTCGTAGATTTGTTGATTTTGAAGAAAAATTAGACATTTTTGAACAACGTCTAAAAAGTGATACTGTTTCTTTGACTGCGCCAGCAATTGACATAGCAATGAACAATTTTAAGTCATTCTTGCAAATGAAAAATGCAGTTGGAGATTTTTCTAAGATTGAAAAGAGAGTAGAAGAACTTGCAAAACTTGGAGAAGAAAGAAAAGAGCAAAATCGTATTCAACGTAAAGCACAAATTGAAGAGGCTTTAAAAACTTTGAATACTTGTGTAACTAATGTAGAGAGCGTTATTTCTGGTGATTTGGAAAGAGTAAACTGGAAGCATGCCTCAGATGTTCTTGATCAAAACTTTGATAAATGGAAGGAAGTGCGAGGTAACTTGCGTCTTCCAGAAAAACAAGCAGATGAGCTTTGGACAAGGTTTAAAGTTGCTCGTGATGTAATTATTAATAATCGTCGCGAATTCCAAAGAAAGTTTAGAGATAATGCTAAGAGAGTTAAGTCTCGCAAACAAGTTATTATTGATGAGGCAAACAAAATTAAAGAATCTGAAAATTTTGATGTGACTAAAAAAACTTTCCAAAGATTATTGAAGACTTGGAAAGAAATTGGGCGTGGTGGAAGAAAAGATGATGATAAGCAATGGGCACAATTTAAAGCTGCTCAAGATTATTTTTATTCTCGTTTACCAAAGAAAGAATTTACTCCTAAAGCAGAACGTCCAAAGTGGGATAATGATTTATCAGAAATGAAAGCAGATATTACTGGTTTAGATGCTTTGGCAGCTTTGAAAGAAAAACTTTCTAAATAAATTAATTAGAACAGGATAAAGAAAGAAACAATTATGTCGATTAGAATACAAGATGACTTATTTAGGGCAGTTAATCAAGATTGGTTAGATAATAATGAAATACCTGCAGATAAACCAAGATGGGGAAGTTTTGATATTCTAAATGAAGAATCTTTGAATATTCAAAAAGAGCTACTTGAAGATAAAAGCTTAAATGAGCAAATGCCACTAGCTCAGACGTATTATAATTCATTTATGAATAAAGATGCTATTGAAGAGGCTGGAGCTAAAAGAGTAGTTGAGATTTTGGAAGAAGTTGAAAAAATCGATAACTGGGATTCTTTAGTTGAAATTTTAACAAAGAATTATGCTGAATGGAGATTGATGCCTTTTAGGGCTGGTCTTGGTAATGATTTAGATAATCCAGATTATTACACTTTGCATATCGCTCAAGGTGGAATTCTTTTACCTGATGAGTCATATTATAAAGAGGAAAGTAAACAGCAATTACGTCAAGCTTATGTTAATCTCCAACAAGGATTATTTGATATAATTTGTCGTGATACTGAAATCAAAATTAACGCTAAGCAAGTTGATGAGTTTTGTGCAAAAATTGCTAACTTGCATAAATCTTCAGTTGAATTACGTGATGTTCAAGCAAATCATAATCCAATTAAATTTAGCGAAGCTGTTCGAAAGTTTGGTAATTTGCAGTTGAGTAAATGTTGGAATTTGAGTGATGATTTAGTAATTGATGTAAATCAACCTGATTTTATTGCAGGAATTCTGGAATTCTGGAATTTTGAAGAATTTGATAATTGGAAGAATTGGGTCAAAGCAAATATTGCAGGAGCTTTTACACCTTATTTAAATCAAGAGATTGAAGACCAGTCGTTTAAAATGGGACAGCTTTTTTCTGGTGTCCAAAAGCAACCTGATCGTTGGAAGCGTGGAGTATCTTTTGTCTCTGCTGTAGTCGGCGATGAAGTTGGAAAAGTTTATGTTGATAAATATTTTGGAGAAGAAGCTCGTAAGCAAATGAAAGAATTAGTTGATAATTTAATTAAGGCTTATCATGTTTCTATTTCAAAGGTTGGGTGGCTTTCTGAAGAAACTAAAGAAAAAGCTTTGGTCAAGTTGTCTAAGTTTAGAGCTCAAATCGGATTTCCTGAACATTGGCATGATTATTCTGGACTTGAATTTGGTGATGATATATTTGATAATAATTTAGCGTTATTAAATTTTGCATATCATAGAGATATTAAGAAAATTGGTAATTTGGTAGATAAAAAAGAGTGGTTGATGACACCGCAAACCGTGAATGCATATTATAATCCTCCTGAGAATGTAATTGTTTTTCCAGCTGCAATTTTGCAAAGTCCATTTTTTGATCCTAGCAGAGATCCTGCTGAAAATTATGGCGGAATTGGTGCAGTAATTGGGCACGAAATTGGACATGGTTTTGATGATCAAGGTTCCCAGTTTGATGGAGATGGAAATTTGAAGAATTGGTGGACAGAGCAAGATAATGTTGAATTTAAAAAACTTACTGATAAATTAAATAATCAATTTGATAAATTTATTCCTCAACAGCTTGAAAACGATGAAAATGCTAAAGATCTTCATGTTAAAGGCGCTTTGACTACTGGAGAAAATGTTGGAGATGTTTCAGGATTAAAAATTGCTCTATTGGCATATGCTCTTTCCAGAGGATTTTCAGATATTGAAGAGTTGCTTCAAAAAGATGTTGAAGAAATTAAGAAATTTTTTATTGCCTTTGGGGTAATTTGGCGTGGAAAATCAACTGATGATTTTGCTAAATTGTTGTTGACTATCGATCCTCATTCACCTGCAGAATTTAGGGCAAACACAGTTCGTAATCTTGATGCTTTCCAAGAGGCATTTGATGTTAAACCTGGGGATGGGATGTATTTGGATAAATCAGATAGGGTAGATATTTGGTAATTAAAAATGGCGAAAAGGGTAAAGACTGAGGAAGAACAGGCCGCCAAACAGGTAAAAAAATTATTTAGAAAAACCTTCCTAGAAGAAAAACATCCTGATAAGGAAAAACACGCTCAAAATCTTTCAAGGCGAAAAATTTCAATTGCGATAATTTTGGCAGCTTTGCCTGTTTTAATCCAAAATGCTTCGGGGCCGCTTTATGTTATGTTTGATTCAGCTGTGGTTGGGCATTTCTTAGGAACTGAACAGTTGGCAGGACTGAATGTTGGAGGTTCGGTTGTTAATGCTATTTGCGGGATTTGTGTTTTTATTTCATATTTAACCAATGCACAAGTTTCTAAGGCAATGGGGGCAGGAAATCGTAAAGGAGCGGCTGAGTATGGCCGAAATGGGGCTTATTTAGCGATTATCCTTGGTTTGTTTTTTGTTGCAGTAATGTTAGTTTGGACTGAAAATATCGCTGATTTTTTTAGTGACGATCCTAAAGTTATTCATTACGCAAGCTTGTATTTAAAAGCAGCATCACCGGCTATTTTAGGTATTTTATTAACAATGGCTTCTAATGGTCTACTTAGAGGTTTTAAAATGTTCAAGATTCCTATGTATATTGCTCTCGCCGGCGGTGTTTTAAATGTATTTTTGAATATATTATTTGTATTAATTTTAAAGATGGGGATTTTTGGATCAGGATTAGCAACTGGAATTGCTATGCTTTCTGCCGGAATAGTTTGTTTTATAATTGTTATGATCAAAGTTCACAGAGAAAACGTTTCAAGAAAAATAGATTTTAAAGGACTTCTTGAACCGCTTGTAGATAGTATTCCATTTTTGATTAGAACTTTAGTTCTTTGGTTTGCAATTTTGATGATGACAAAATCAGTAGCTGGTGTTGGTGCTAATTTTGAAGCAGCATATCAAGTGATAAATTCACTTTGGGCATTTGAAGAAATAGCTATTGAGGCTATTGAAATTCCGGTCCAGACATTTATCGCTGAGCAATTGGGCGCAAAAAATATTGAAAAAGCCAAGTTTATTTTGCGCTGTGCTTTGAGAATTGGCTTTGTTCTAGCAGGAATCTTATCTTTGTTTAGTTTAGTAATCTCACCTATTGCCCCCTTTGTTTTCACCAGTGATCCTACTGTTTCTTCTTTAGCAACATGGGGATTAGTTTGGAATGCTTTCATATTTTTCCATGCATCTTTTGCTTTTGTCATGGACGGAGCTTTTGTTGCAGCTGAAGACACAAAGTTTATGGCCTGGATGTGTGTTGTTTCAGCGCTAATATATTTACCATTCAATATTGTTCTTTCGCCTTTGATTCCAAATTCTGGGCCGGGAATGTTTTTAGCTTTAGCCTCTTATGATGTTGTTTTCCTAGGCGCAAGAGCTCTTTTGGCATTATGGAGATATAGAAAAGATCGTTGGTTAAAGGTCGCTCTAAAAGCATAAAATTATGATTAATGTTGAAATAATTCTGTTTTTATTAGCTTTAGTTGCAATATCCACAGTTTTAGATCAATTTCTTAGGTCTTGTGCAAAAGGATACAGTGTTTTAATTCCGATAATTCTGGGAATCGTTTCGACTTTTTTCCTAAACTGGCTTGGTTTTATAGAAAATTATAAAATTGTTGTGGAACCAGACCTTTTTTTCTGCGTTTTTATAGCACCTTTGCTATTTATAGAGGCTAAAAATTCAAAAAAACAAGAATTAATAAAATACAAAAGGTCAATCTTATTGTTGGCTTTTGGGTTAGTTTTTTTGACAGTTCTGATTGTAGGTGGAGTATTAAACAGTATGATTTCTACTTTCCCTTTGGCTATTTGCTGTGCTTTGGGGGCAGCTTTGGCTCCAACAGATGCAGTCTCTGTTGAGGCAGTTAGAGCTAAAGTTAGGATTCCAAAAAGAATTGAACACATTTTGGAAGGAGAAGCTTTAATTAATGATGCTTCCGGGCTTGTTACCTTTTCGTTTGCTCTTCTAATGGCAAAACAAGCGAACGATATTGGTTTTACTTGGTTAGGAAAATCAGCTCTTGATTTTACTTTAATGTTTCTGTATGTAGTTATAGTCGGAGTTTTAGTTGGATTGGTCTTTACTTTTTGTAAATCTTTTATTCAAAACATCTTTCGCAAAAGAGGAATTGAAAATCCGGCTCTATATGTTCTTCTTGAAGTTATGACACCATTTTTAATTTATATTATTGGCGAGAATTTAGAAGCATCAGGAATTTTAGCTGTTGTAACTTCAGGAATAATACATTCCTTCTTCTTAAGACAAACTAATCCGGAAACTGCTAAAATTAAAATGACTACTAAAACAACATGGGAGATGATTTCTTATGTTTTAAATGGAATGGTATTTATTTTACTTGGCTTGCAGATTCCATATATAATTAGAGAGGTTTGGCTGGCTGATACAAAAATAGTGGTTCTACTAGCTATTGGGTTAGTCATAGCTTTGGTTTTGTATCTACTCCGATTTGTTTGGTCATTTGTTACGGTTCGTCCTAAAATTAGTAAGAATCAAGGTAAACCAACAATCAAAGAACACGCAAAAAATTCGCTAATTGTGACACTTTGCGGTGCAAAAGGTGCTGTTACTTTAGCAACTATAATGTCATTGCCTCTAAGCTTAGAAATGACTACTGGCGCGACAAGTGCTATTATTGGTGGAACTTCTGGGGCGATTGTCCACCGTGAGCAAATTATATTTTTAGCAGTTTGGATAATTATAATATCTTTGCTAGTTGCAAATTATATTCTTCCTTTAATCGCCCCTGCAAAACCTCAAAAATTGAATACAGAAAAATCAATTGAGTTGGATATTCTAGTCAAAGTAATGAGAGAAATGCAAAAAGAAAATAGGTTTTCTCAGGAAATTTGTGAGATATTATTGGCTAACTATCGCTTAAGAATAAGTAGACTAAATAGAGAAGTAAAACAAGAGAGATTTCAAAATTCAAGTTTACAGAAAAGGGTCATGAATTGGCAAAAAAATGAAATAATTAAACTTGTGGAAAGTGGTAATTATCCACCTCGTGCTGCTCTCCAGACGATTCGTAGGTTAGATAAAGAATTATCAAAATCTATGTTTAAAGATTTAAAGAAAATTTATCGGCATAGGAAAAAGGGTAAATCGTTAAAATTTAGATCAAATCGAATACAATTTGCTCAAGAAATTCATGATGGTCAAATTGAAATTGATAAATATGTTCTTAAAAAATTAGAGAATTTAGCAAGAACTTGTGAAATACCTCAAGATGCACCTAAAACTCATTTAACTATGGGCTCAGATCCTGATGAATTAGATTTAGAAGAACTTCAAATTTTAATTGATGAGTATAGAATTAGAGTTCAAGAAAATGGTGAGCTTAACATAAATAAAAAAATAAATGCAGATTCAGAATTGAGAAAAGAGTCAGAAATTGACTTAGGAAATGAATACAATAGTGCATTTATGTTTAGTTTGCAAATAGAAAGAAATATTATTGGTAAAGAATTAACAAATGGAAAAATAAGTTTGGAACACGCTCATAGGTTATTTAAAGAAATAGATATTATGGAGTATTCATTAAGTTTATAAAAAGTTTATAAATATATAATGTAAAAGATGATAAGCAAAAACGAAATAAAAAAATTCCGAGGATTATTGCAAAAAAAACAAAGGGAGCAAACTGGTTTATTATTAGTTGAGGGAGTTAATGCTGTTGAGCAATTAGTAAAAAATTCTGTTTTTGCTTTAGATTGTTTGATTGTGGATCAAAGATTGACAAGTCAGAGTAGAATTTTAGCAATTTTAGATTTGGCGGAACAAGCAGGAAAAAGAGTTGAAACTACCTTACGTTCAGAAGTTGATAAGATTAGTGAAGATGCAGCTGGAGTTTTGGCAGTTGCTAAATGTTTAGTTGAAGATTCTGTAGTCCGTGCCGGTGGAGAAAGAAAATGGTGGGAATCGGAAAAGGGTGAATTAAAAACCGTAGTAGTTTGCAAGCAAATTTCTGACCCTGGAAATGCAGGAACTATTATTCGAGCAAGTGTTGCTTTAGGCGTAGACCATATAATATTTACTGATAATTCTGTTGAACACTGGAATCCGAAAGTTGTTCGCTCAAGTGTTGGGGCAGTTTTCCAGACAACAGTTCAGTCTCTATCTGATTTACAAAAAGCAGTAGATTATTTACATGATTTGGGTTTTCAAATAATTAGTGCAGATGGGTATGGGACTTCTGAAAATCCTGCCTTAGAATTAGGTTCAGATAAAGTGAATAAAATATTGAGCGAAACGCCAAAGCTTGCTTGGGTTTTTGGGAATGAAGCACACGGATTAAGTGATGATGAGATTGACTTAACTGATTTTTGTACGAAAATTCCATTAAGCAAAAATTTTGAATCACTAAATTTAGCGGGAGCTGCAAATATTTGTCTTTGGGAACGTAAAAAGTTATCAAAATAAAATTTTACAAAATATTTACTTATAAATTAACGTAATAATTGACATTAAATATTTAATTACCTATAATATTGGTAGGTAAAAGTAAAGGTTAAGAAATAAAGGGTAGATAAAAATGTATTTAAAGGATAAACTGAGTTCATCTCAAAAGATTGTTTTGTCTTTTTGCGGTTTATTCTTTTGCCTTGTTTTAGCTTTGCTAATTAAAATTAATGCCAATGCAGATGGAGATGTTGCTATTGCTGATGCTAATCTTTATGACTGTATTTATGATGAGTATTCTACAATATCATCGGAGTGGAATCAGGCAAGTAAGTTAATTCCTGCTGATGATTTAGCTGAAATTAAAGATGTTACTTGTGATGCGACAAATATGGGAGCCAGGATTGATTCGGCTTCTGGTCTTGAAAAATTACCTGCTCTAAAAACATTGACATTAATACATGGGGATGCAAATGCGGGGTGGACTTTTCCAAACTTTCCAAATCTTGAGTCTTTAACTTTAAAAGATTTTATGTTGGAAGGTCAAGATGAATTTGTGACTAATTATACTCAAGTTGATATGATATTTAATGATCGTGATCATACATTTGCTTCATTAAAGACCTTCGATTTTTCCGATAATTCTATTACTCAATTTGGTTACATTCCGTTAAATGTTACAAGTTTTACTTTGTTGAACCAAACCATAGATGAAGGTGATATAGCGACAAATAAATATTCAATTTCGGGTTATTTTCCAGGAATGTGTATGCATAAAACCTTAGAAATTAAATATGCGGGGATTGATTTTTCGGAATATGATGACGATGATGATACGGCAGTTGCAGTTCCTCATCTTGTTCGGAGCGATTTACAAAACTTAACTGAATGTACTAAAGATGTAGACGGTCAAGTGACAAAAGATGAAAGTATTAGTGCAAAGACTGGACCTGGGACACTTTCTTATAATTTCAGCTCAAATGGACCAATAACTACATCGTTTGATAGTCAATACGGGAATTTTGATGCTTTGACAATGAATATTTCAGGGTCCTATTCTGCAAATGTTGTAAATCCAAATGTGCCAATAACTAGAGCACCAACTCTTGAGCCAATGAGTAACAGTGGATTATTCGAAACTCCTTTTACGATTGATGGTGATGCAATAAATCTTCAGTCTATTGATGAGGGCGCTGAGGTTTATATTATGGATAGTGTTGATCCATCTACTGCCAATAAGCAAAATATAACAAGTAGTTGCACTCCTTGGGTAAGTAATTTTGGGCAGATTGATTCAGGTGGTGGAACGGGATCAATGGTTGATTTAAATTGTAAAATACCTAAGCTTTCAGATTTGGCAATTACTCCTCAAAATAATCAAGTTTGGGTTGATTTTTCAAATAATGTTGGGGGAGTTGAATATTTTGCAGTTGGAACTGGATGTCCAAGTCAATTTAATTTTACATATGTTCCAGATGACCTTCCTTATTTAGTTAGTCCTACAACTGATTTTATAAAATATTTGTCACTTGACGGATCTGCTCCTTTAGCCAATACCGTTAATACTTGGGATGTGACAGGTGTGAATCTAGATAAAGTAGCCGAAATGGCAATAGGAACATACAGCCCTTCTGATGGTTATTTGAACTTAAATTGCTCGCAAACGGCATATGATTTAGAATCGGAGATAGAAACATATTCTTGCACATTTGATCCTGAAAAATTTGCTTCCATATTTAGTTCAAGTATTTTTAATTCAACGAATCAGCAAAACAAGAATCTTTATTTCTATCTTTGTCAGAACTCTGATTGTTCTTCGTTGTACAAAACTGGTGCCGCGAGTGAATCGACAGGTTATTGGTATGAGATAGAAAATGGGGTAGTTCCAAATTTAGATTCGGAAACGTTTTCAGATCAGGACCAGCAGATAAATTCGCAATTAACTTTTCTAGAATTAGATGGTGATTCCGAAAACGGCAATATTTCAGACTCTTATAATTCTTGGTTTCAAGCCGATACAAAATTTTATATGAAAACAAATAACGGCGATTGGGGAGAAATCTCAGGTTGTGATGGTGCAAATGCTTCTTATGGACGTGTCGATTGTGATGGAAATTATTTTGCGAATAATCAACCTGGTGATAAAGTTTATATAAAAGTTGTTAGTGATTTTGGGACTTATACTGGGACAGATGGTAATGGTGGATATTGGGAAATTTTAACACCTCCATTTATAGGATTAAAGCCAAATTCATCTTCGATTACTGATGGCGAAGGGGCTTCAGGAACTGTTGATGAGAATACAGGAGATTTGACTTTAAATTCTGGTTTTGCTTTTTATTTTTCTCAGTCTCAGCTTATTTCGGCAATAGAAGATTACAACTGGGATTCTGATGGAATGGGATTAAGTGTAAAATTTGGAGCAACAAGTGCAAAAATATTAGAAACAAATGGAGATAAGGGTGCTTTAGAAGGTGGAGATTTTTCGTTTTCTGATGGTTGTGCAATGTGGGAAAGCGGGAATGGTTCTTTTGCTCTAGTTTGTGCTTTGCCTGGTGAAGCAGCAGCAATTGGAAGAACTCGTTCTGTTGGTGTTCAAACGTCATTAGATTTTGATAATTCAGGAACGGTTGTTTATTCAATTGATGGTGGGATTTTTACTTTTACAAAAGATTTACCAGATTCAGATCCTGAACTTTGCGATGGAACTTTAATTTATGGAATTGATGGGGTTGCTGAGTGTGATATTGAAATTAATTACACAATTAATCAACAAATTACTTTGCAAGTTAACAAAGGCGTAACGACGATTACTCCTCCAGCTGATGGCGGTGCTGCTATTGATGATGGGGATCTTTGGGCAGAGGTAAAGACTAATGCTGATAAAGGATACTTGTTGTCAATTGAAGGGGAAAGAGATACTGGAGCTGGGTGTGCAACAGATAATTTACTTTGTACAGGAACAGCAACAGGAGCTGAAACTATTTCAACTTTAGGAACAGCAGGAACACTTCAAGATAACACTTGGGGATATTCTGCTTTGAGAGCTGACTCTCAAACTAAACCAGATGCAGATTCAGCAACTTTCCAACCTATCCCAACGACTGAGACAACAATGGTGACTTCAAACAGTGTTGCTTTTTCAAATCAACCAACTGCAGGAGAAAGAACATGGTTATTCTTTGGAGCCAAGGACAATGGAGCGACCCCTGCCGGTGACTACTCGGGGAAAGTACGAGTTATAGCAACTGCTCAAATCTAATTTGAGTTTTTGAGTTTCTACATCAATATTTTAGTGTTTTTGAAAAGTGCAGTGTCTAAGCACAGCCTTCTTTTCTTTAAACACTAAACTATTTGATGCATAATTCTCAAAACATTGTCTCTATATCTAATCAATATTTTACGAGCCTATATATAATGTATATGTAGGTTCGTTTAATTTAATGAGAAAAGTATAGTTTAAGTAAAAGGAGAAAAATGAGGATTGAAAAAAAGATTTCTATTGTATTAATAGTTTTTGCTTTAGTATTATCTCTTAGTTTTGCATTCCAATCAATTGCTAAGGCTGATACTAAGACTGATTCTCAAGATAGTATTTCTGTGACAGTTTCTCCGGCTACAAATGAAATTAACTTAACTCCTGGGGTTGATTATACTGCAAAATTAAAAGTTACAAATACTGGAGCAACCCCTTTTAAGATTTATGTTTCAGCAGCACCATACCGAATTTCTGATGAGGGGTATGATGTTGATTTTGAAACAAAGGATAAATTCTCTCAGATGGCTGATTGGTTCAGTTTCGAATATGATAAAGACAGAGTTTTAGCACCAAAAGAAGATATGGAAGTAACTTATATTATTCATGTTCCAGAAAATGCGGAAGTTGGTGGTCAATATGCTGCAGTATTTGTTGATACTGAAGATACAGATTCAGCAAATGGAGATTCAGTTCAGGTTGCTAAGCGTGTTGGGTCATTAATTTTTGCCAATTTAGGAGGAGCAAAGAAATATGGTGGTGACGTGCGTCAAGATATTAAATGGTGGTATATGTATCCGTTTATAAATGACGATCAGGCTCGAGAACAAAATATTGATATTGATAAAGATGGAGCAAAAACTTTCGCTTATATTACTAATTCAGGTAATATACATAATTATGCCACCTATCAGCTAAAAGTAAGTAGTCTTTGGAATGAATGGTTTGGGAATGGATATACATGGCAATCTGATCCTGTATCAAAACTAGTTTTACCAGGAACAACTCGTAAATTTGTTATTCCTTGGGAAAATGATAAATTTGGAATATATTTTTTCACCCAAACAGTGCAATTCGGAAATGGAAGTAACGGGATCCCTAGTCGCTTCCAAGATACGAGTTGGACTTTTGTCTGTCCTTTACTATGGGTAATTATAGCAATTGTAATAATTGTATTACTGATAATCTTACTTATTGTCCGTCACTATCAAAAGAAGAAAAAACAGCAAAAGAAACTAAAAGAGGCAGAAAAGCAACTTGCAGAAGAAGATGCTGAAGTGAAAGAATTTTTAGATTCTCATAAAGAACAATTAAAGAAAGAACTTTTAGCAGAGCTAAAAGGTGAAGAAGGTAAAGATAATTTAGAAGACAAAACTGGAGATAAAGAAAAACTAGACTCTAAAAAAGAACAAAAAATAGTTGATAAAGATGATTTGATGTCAAAATATTTGTAGTTAAAAGATTCTTTGAAAGAGGTGAGATAATATAGACATGAGTTATAGCGATTTGGAATTCGGTGTTGAATCGGATTTTGTGACTGAAAAGTATGAAAAAGATTTATTGGCTGGAAGAGAGTTTATTCAGACTGTTCCTAGTGGTGTAACAATTTTTGGTTCAGCTCGGACTGTTGAAGGTAATTCTGATTATGAACAAGCTCGTGCTTTAGGATCTGCGCTTGCAAAAAATGGTGAAACTGTAATTACAGGCGGTGGCGGCGGGATAATGGAGGCTGCTAATCGCGGTGCTTTGGAAGCAATTCAGGAGAGAATTACTAAATCAGAAGTAGAATCTGTGGGAATGAATATAGTTCTACCGAAAGAACAACACTTGAATGAGTTTACTACAAAATCACACACATTTCATTATTTTTTCTCTCGTAAAACTTGTATGCTTAATGCGGCTAAAGCATATGTTTATTTCCCAGGTGGTTTTGGGACTTTAGATGAATTAACAGAAGCCGCTGTGTTGGTTCAAACAAAGAAGATTCCTCCTTTGCCATTGATTTTGTTTGATACTCATTATTGGGGACCTTTGATAAGTTTGATAGATGAAACTTTACTGGTTAATCAAATGATTTCAGCAGGAGATCAAAATATATTTCAAAGAGCTGACACAATTGAAGAAGTGTTGAAATTGATAAAATAATCCATTTACAAATTGTAAGGAGCAAAAATGCTAAAAACACAAAATGAGGAATTGAATAAAATTCTTGAGAATTCAAAAAAGATAGTATTTTTTGGAGGTGCTGGGGTTTCAACAGAAAGCGGAATTCCTGATTTTCGCTCACAAGATGGGCTATACAATCAAGAGTATGACTATCCTCCTGAAACAATTCTTTCTTGGACTTTTTTTCGTGATAACCCAAAAGAATTTTATAGATTCTATCGTGACAAAATGTTGGGCATGGACCACCCCGTCAGCTCCGCTGCCACCCCTCCAGAGGAGGGGAACTTTGGTTATCAGCCGAATAATGCTCATAAATGGTTGGCAGAAAATAAGATTCCGGTTTTGACACAAAATATAGATGGACTTCATTCAATAGCTTTAGGAGTTGATCCAAGTGAGAATCAATTGAAATATGATATTTGTGAGTTGCACGGATCAATTTGGCGTAATCATTGTTCTAAATGTGGGAAGTTTTACGGATTGGAAAAGATTGAAAAATCGGTAAACGAAAAAGATGGAATTCCGAGATGTACTAATACGGGAATGTCGGGTTTGGAATGTAAAGGAATAATTAAACCTGATGTGGTTCTTTACGAAGAGGGGTTACCAAGCGATGTTTGGAGCAGAGCAGAGCAGTTAATTGCTGAAGCTGATACCATGATTGTTGGTGGAACTTCGCTAATCGTCTATCCTGCTGCAGGTTTAGTTCGTCTTTTCGCTAGTAAAGAAATTGGAGGGAAATCCAGAAAATTAGTCGTGATCAATCGTGATCAATCACCGGCTGATTCTTGGGCAGATTTATCCATTCATGGGTCTATTGGGGAAGTTTTAAATTAAGAAACTAGATTAAAATTTCTCTAGACTAGAATTCATGAAGTGTTGAAATTGATTTGACTAATTTGTCAACGACTTTGAAATTATTTCTAGTGCCAATTTCAAATGCTTGACTATCAGATTTTGAAGAAACATAAGCACTAATTTCTTTAGTTGGAGAATCGTAGTTAGATATATCTCTAATGCAAAGAAGATGATTTAAAAGGTTAAAGCGATTCAAGACAGTTGCAATTGCATTATCTTCGCATTGAGTTGATTTGTAAAAACCTTGAACATTTTGTTTACGGTGAGAAAAAAGGTGCTTTGCTGTATTAACAACAACATCTGCGCGTTTAGACATGTGTTCTCCGTGCCAAAAATCATCGCCTGTTACGCTGATCCCAGTTTGTATTTTAGCTATTTTTTCAGGAAGATCAATTGGATCTTCAAGTTCTAAGTCTTCAGTTGTATCTAGTGCCCAGTTGACAAGTTTTGGGTTAAGTTGCCAAATTGCAAAATCATCAAAATCGGGGAAGCGTAAAAACACTTCTTCAGTTTCCAAATCTAAATTAATATCTTTTGGTGAAAAGTGGTGTCCAAGCTCAAAATCGACAACTGCATTAGCTATAATTACATCTCCGAGGGAAACACGCCGAAAAGGCCCACCGGCACAACCTACTGAAAAAATTAGAGCTTTTTCAAAATCTAAATCAGGTTGGGAAAGAACAAGAGTCATTGACATGGCTGAATTAGCTTTACCCATATTACCGTAAGTTCCAATAATTCCATCTTCTCGGATATAAAGTGGATTTTCTAAACCTTTTATATCACGAACTTCGGTTGTATTTTCTGAGAAATAGACCTTTTTAAAGAGTTCGAATTCAGGTTCAAATTGTGCCATAATTAATATCTTTACATTCTTCATACTATTATTATACAGGAAAAAATGGTAAAGTATATATAATATATATATGAGTAGCAACGAATCATTTACAATAAATCCTGATGAGAGTTCTAAAGAATTCAGGAGTCATATTATGGATCGTGTTGCGATGGCGGGTGACCGTAATAATAGAATACCTGTCGATGTTTTTTAAAAGAAGAAACGAAAGAAGATTGGCAAGATTGTCGGGAATTGAAAGAATATAACAGAGGACAATTTCAGTGATGTGAACTATTCGGTTCAACTGCTTGATGAAGTAGATCGTGACATCGATGAGCTTTCCGACTTTTACCGCGATATGGTAGATGATGCATCTGCAGAGAGGTTTGAAGGCGCATTTGAAGAGATGATCAAATCGTTAGGTTACTGGTCTCGAAGCAATAAGATGTTTGAAAATGATGATCGAGTCCGAAGAAGAGATATGGCTAGCCACAAGGTGGCGGTAATATATGTTATAGATGATGAAGTGTGCGAAGTCATTGCTGTAAAGGCTTTTCATTTTTTGTCAGATGACATAGCTTTAAGAAAAATGGTTGATGAAAGATTGGAACTTCTTCAAGAACGCAAAAAAACAACATAAGTAACCTGTGCTACAATTGATATGCTTAGCCGGAGATGAGGGCAGTGAGGATTCACGACAAGTCATTTTTTTCTGTGCTTGTTTTTTTATTCTCCTTTTTTTAAAGGGAGTAGACACGAAGTTGTGAGGTTTTTTGACTTAGATGGAATAAATTTTCAAAATCTACGTTTTAGATATTATGAGTAAGGTTATAAATGTAGCAGGGGCTGTAATTGTCAATAAAGATGGTAAAATTTTGTGCGCTCAGAGAGGTGATATAAATCGTGAGTTAGCAGGAATGTGGGAATTTGCTGGAGGGAAAATTGAAGCCGGTGAAACTCCTGAGCAGGCTTGTAAACGTGAGATTCAAGAAGAGTTAAAGATTGAGATTGAAGTCGGAGAGAAAATCGTGACTTCTAGTTATGATTATGATTTTGGAACTGTTGTTATGACTACTTTTTATTGCAAGATGGTTGATGACGAGGCTGAACCAAAAAGGACAGAGCATGCGGAGTTTCGATGGCTAAAACCTGCTGAACTAAACACTTTAAATTGGGCTCCTGTTGATAAAGAAGCAGTTGAAATAATCGCTAAGAGAGGCGTAAAATAATGAATGACCTGAAAAGTGGAATCTACGAGATGCCAATTACTGAAAAATTGAAATCAAAAATTGATAATACTCCGCAAGAATATATAAAAAAAGTAAAAATTGATAAAGATGAGCAAGCTGGTATTTTAGCAGATTATATTCGTAGTAAAGTTTACGCAAAACTGTCAGACTTACAAGATGAAGAGAAGGCTGAGGAGAAAATATATCAAGAAGCAAATCAGATCCTCGAACTTATCGATAATGACTCGAAAATCATTCCTGAAGATAAGAACGTTCTGCGGAGCATTAGTTCTTCAACAGAACATTATAGTATTTTTCCAGAATCATCTCTTGTTGAGCCGACCTTGTTTTGTGCAAACAATAATAAAATCCCGAACTTGTCTGAAGAATTCAAAAAAGAGATTGCCAGTTCAGACAAACTTCTTCTTTTAGTTTCATTTATCAAGACTGGGGGAATATCTATACTTATTGAAACTTTGAAAAATTTCACCGAAAACGGAGGTAAGTTAAGGGTGATAACTACAACTTATATGGGTGCTACTGATGCTAAAGCAATAAAACAACTTTCCAAGTTGCCCAATACCCAAATCAAAATTTCATATGATACTAAAGCGACAAGGTTACATGCGAAGGCATATATGTTTGTAAGAAAAACAGGGTTCTCGACAGCCTACATTGGTTCTTCAAACCTGTCAAAAAGTGCCATAACTAGCGGAAAAGAATGGAATGTGAAAATTACTGCCAAGGGTCTTCCTGATTTGTATAGGCAAACAACATCCCAGTTTGAGGTTTTATGGAATTCTCCAAATTTTGAAACTTACAATGATGATGACGATTATAAAAAACTTCTTTCTTGTTTGAAAAGTGAGAACGCGCCAACTGAAACATTTCAATTGGATTATTTCTTCAATGTTCAGCCATATCCCTATCAGCAAAAGATATTAGACGATATTGAATATCAAAGAACAGTAAAAAACAATTATCGTAATTTGGTTGTTATGGCAACTGGAACAGGAAAAACTGTTATTTCGGCTTTGGACTATGCTCGATTTAGAAAAGAGCAATTATCAAATGGAAGGACTGCCAGGCTTTTATTTATTGCTCATAATGTTGATATCCTAAGTCAAAGTCTTAAGTGTTTCAGGTCTGTTTTGAGAGATCAGAATTTTGGTGGATTATGGGATGGTAATAATGATCCTTCGGAGAAAAACTATGTTTTTGCCACAGTTCAAACTTTTAGTAATGAGATCTCTAAGTTTGATACTAAATACTATGATTACATTGTCGTTGATGAGGTTCACCATAGTGGTGCGAGTTCTTATTACGATTTACTTACTCGATTGGCTCCAAAAATTGTTCTAGGTCTGACTGCGACGCCTGAGAGAATGGATAATTTTGATATTCTAAAGTTCTTCAATGGAGCTGTTTCTGCGGAACTGGATCTATTTGAGGCAATAAACGAAGAGCACTTATGTCCCTTTCATTATTTTGGGATATCAGATGTTGTTGATTTGGATGATGTAGAATTCCGACAAGGAGATTATGTAACAAGTCAACTAAGTAAAAAAATGCAAACAGACATCAGAACGAAATGTATAAAAAATGCTATCGATAGGTATTGTTTGGATTTATCTCAAATCAAAGGTATTGGATTTTGTGTTGATAAAGATCATGCTCAATTTATGGCTAGTGAATTTAATAGAATTGGAATCAAATCAGATTATTTGATTAGTGGAGATAGAAATTTAGAGAAGAGAAATAGCCTTCCCAAACGTCTTGATTCTGGTGAAATTCAATTTATTTTTACTGTAAATATGTATAATGAAGGTGTTGATATTCCCAGTATCAATACAGTTTTATTCTTAAGACCAACAAAAAGTAAAACAATATTTCTTCAGCAACTCGGGAGAGGACTCAGGAAAGAAGAGGATAAAGAATGCTTGACAGTTCTTGATTTTGTTGGGAATCAGAATCAAAAATATCGTTTCGAGAACAAGTTAAAATGTCTTGTCACAAAAGGAACAGTTAAGAAAGCTGTAGAAAATGGATTTTCTTATGTTCCCTCAGGGTGTGTCGTTCAATTAGAAAAAGTAGCTCGCGAAAAAATTCTGAAAAATATCAACCAGCACTCTACGGGAAGGAAGTGGTTTTATGATGAGGTTAGGGAATTCAGTGACAATTACGAAAAAGAGCCAACATTGGAAAACGTCACTTCTGAACTGGAGCTAACTGCTGAAGAAATTTACGGTGAGGTTCTTAAAAAGGACAAAACGCTCACTTCTCTAAGAAATGAAAATTTTAAAGACCAAAACGAATCTTTGTATCGCAAGATGCTGACAAATGTTAGTAAAATGAATTCTCAGATTCTTTTGGATATAGTGAATGAAATTCTTGAGAATCAGTCGATAAATATAGCTAATATGACAGACGAATTTTTGAGACTATTATATTTTACTTGGGGTGGCAAAAAGATCGAAGATATTGAGGTTGTGAAATTAGAGCTTTCATCTCTACTTAGTTCTAGAGAGCTATTGGAAGAATTGAAGGAACTTATTGAATACAATTATAGGCATGTTCAAATTGAATCTGATTTGTTTGCTGTAGATAATTTGATTTTGAACAGATATGCACAGTACACAAGAGGGCAAATTAAAGGCATGTTAGGCTATGGTGGTATAAATCAACTTGAGGGAGTTTTTTCTCCTAAAGATACCAATATAACGATTCTTTATGTAACTCTTGATAGAACAGAAAGAGATTTTTCGCCATTGACAATGTATGACGATTATATTATTGATCAAGATTTTTTTCATTGGCAAAGTCAACCTAGAGATAGGATTGGCGGCAGCAATTATTCAAAGTACACTGATGATAATCGTAATATTTTACTTTTTGCTAGACGAAATAAGAAAACAATTCACTATACATTTTTGGGTCGAGCGAAGCTTGAAAGTATCAAAGATGAAGCACCATTTAATATAGTGTGGAAATTAGACAAACCATTAAAACAAAGAACCATAGACTGTCTTGGCGGTTTAGTGGCGTAAAGAGATAAAAAAGATAAGGAGAAGAAAATGACATATGATGAATTGGTAAAAGAACTAAAAAAGATGTATCAACAGTATGGAGGTCCATATCCAGCATTGCATTTATTCGGGATAAAATATTCAGAATTCTTGGAGAATAAAAATAAAGCTGAGATAGCAGAGCGTGCAACAGGTCATAAATCTTATGGATCTGAGATTTCAAAAGGTACGAGAATCGCTCCTTATGTTACGATAAGGTAAAATGAATTTATTTGTAAAAAGCGTCGAAAGTTTAATAGTTTATTGGGTGTAATAAGGTGACTAAACACTGTTTGGTCTAAAAAAGTCCCAAATGTAAAAAAATATCAACATTTCATTTTATTAATGTCGTGAATTTTATGCTATAATGTTTACATGGATAAGAATGTCGGAAGTCGAATACAGAATGTGCGAAAAGGTCTTGGGTTGAGTCAAGATGTCGTTGCCGGAAAGTTGGGTATTTCGCGGCAGAGTTATATTCAGACTGAAAAGGGTGAGAGGGAAATCAGCGTGAATGAACTTGAAAAACTAGCACAGATTTTTAATGTCTCAATTTATGATTTTTTTGAAGAAAAGGGAAACGAGAACAAATTTAAGGAAATGTATCTTTTTGTTTTGTCTAAATTTAAAGAATACTATCAAAGTGGCGAGATTGAATCTGAAGGTATTGCAAAAACAAAGCTAGCCAAACTTCTTTATCTTTGCGATTTTCGCAATTTTTACGAAAAGCTAGAGCCAATTACTGGTGTTCAGTATATTCGCAGAGAATACGGTCCAGTTCCTGATTTATTTTTCAGGATTACTGATGAAATGTCAGACTCTGGTGAGATCATCGAAAAAGAAGAGGTCGTGATTGATTATGCAACAAAGCGTATTTCACTTCCTGAAATTGGCGAAGATTATGATTATAAAGAATTGTCAAAAGAAGAAAAAGATGAGATCTCTGAGATATGTGATTTGTGGAAGGGGAAAACGGTTCGCGATATTGTCAATTTTACTCATGCCCAGAAGCCTTGGAAGTCTTGCCTAAACGGCGAGCCGATCCCTTATGAGTTGATAATTCAGGAAGATCCTAAATATGTTTACAAACCTACTGCTTGACGATTTAATTTTTACTGTATCATTCACTAAATTCGCTGAAACCCATTTTCTTAAAAAATTCCGCAAGAAACATAAAGGAAAAAGATGGGAGATTACTGAGAAATCAATTTGTGACGATTTAGCTAGAATTGCAAATAATCTTCAAAAGACTCAACAAGTCGATCAGCTTTATCATAGCGAAAATTTGTGGGTATTTAAATATGACTTCAGAGTTGCACAAACGAATGAGTCGCCAAAATCTTCTGGAAATAGGTGCGTTTG
>JAISHP010000155.1 GCA_031262545.1 Candidatus Ancillula hodotermitis
AGACCACGACAATATTAAGAACCTTTCCTCAGTAAATTATAGAGGTACTAGAAAAAATATTGCGTTACATTGTAGATCTGTGGGATACTAAGTCTATGTCAAGTATAGGCAAAAGTTTATAACCTGATTCGTTTTTATTTTTACTTGCGAGTTGGGTTCAAGTTGACCAAGCGTGATAGCAAGGAGTTAGAATGGGCAGAGGACGCCAAAAGGCACTAGCAAAAAAAATCGCAAGAGAAGCAAAATATTCTAGTTTTGATACTGATTTTGATGCATTGGCTGATGAACTAAATAGTCAAAAAGCAGTTAGTGTTCGAGATAAATTGAAAACTGGATATGAACCTGAAATAGGAGTCAAAAAAGAAAGCGAAGAAGATTTAGAAGAGATGTTTGCTTGGGCAGCAGCTGCAGCTAAAAAAGCTGAGTCTTCTGATAGTGATTCTAAAATAAAAAAAGTTTTAGATAATTAAATTGAGATATTAAAGTTAATTTATGAAAGATAGAAAAACTTATTCTGAAAGTTTGAGGAGATCTAAAGATCTTGAAAACGCAATTATTCAAAATCCCCAAAATTATCGAATTTTAACAGGAGAGAGACCAACCGGTCAATTACATATAGGACATTTATTTGGCTCGATAAAAGAAAGAGTTCGTTTGCAGAAGCTTGGAACTGAAACAGCTATTATTATTGCTGATTATCAAGTAATTACTGATCGTGATGAATTTAAAAATCTCAAAGAAAGTGTTGATGGGATTGTAATTGATAATTTAGCTGCTGGTTTAGATCCTGAAAAAACTATGTTTTTTTGTCATTCTCAAATTCCTGAATTAAATCAATTAATGATTCCTTTTTTATCTCTTGTTACTGAGCCAGAATTGCTAAGAAATCCTACAGTGAAAGCTGAAATGGAAGCAAGTGGACATTCATTATCAGGTCTTTTATTAACTTATCCTGTTCATCAGGCTTGTGACATTTTATTTTGCAAAGGATCAGTTGTTCCTGTTGGGAAAGACCAACTACCACATATTGAAGTTTGTAGATTGATTGCTAAAAGATTTAACGAACGTTTTGCTGGTGTTAAATATGGAGAATTAGATAAAGAAGGAAATCCTAAAGGTATGGAAAATGCAGTTTTTCCTCTTCCTGAAGCGCTTCTTTCAAAAGTTCCTCATGTTCCAGGGTTAGATGGGCGAAAAATGTCTAAAAGTTTCGGTAATGCTGTTTTACTTGGAATGTCGGCTGACGAAACAGCTAAATTGATTAAAAAGACACCTACTGATAATGAGCGAACAATAACTTATAATCCTGATGATAGGAAAGAGGTTTCTTCATTGCTTACAATTACCGCCCTTTGTAGAGGTTTAGAGATTGGTGGAGATGGTGAACAACAAATTGCTGAAGAAATTAATTCAGATCCAAAATTTGGTGCAGGTTTACTTAAGCAAAAATGTACTGAAGCTGTAAATGAAGCGTTGAGAGATCATCGTGAAAAACGTTCAGAATTAGCGGAAAATTTAGATTATGTCCACAAGATTTTACATGATGGAATAATTAAAGCACGCGAGATTGCAGTTGAGACTCTTAAAGATGTTCAAAATGCGATGGGAACAATTTATTAAATAGTTAATAATAGGAGATATGAAATGACTAGAGTTATTGTCTTAGCGGCCGGGCAAGGCACAAGAATGAAATCTAAATTACCAAAAGTTTTACATAAAGTTTGTAATGTTCCTCTGATTGATCGTGTTTTAAATTCCGTTGTTGGTATTGATAAAACCCCAGTTGTCGTTTTAGGTCATTTAAAAAATGTTGTTGAAGAGCATTTAACTAATTCAAAATATAACGTGACTATTGCAACTCAGTCAAAACTTCCAGGGACTGGTTCTGGTGCAAGGGCTGGTTTTGAAGTTTTAGGTTCTCTTGAGAAATCTGAAACTGTATTGATTGTAACTGGTGATACTCCATTAATTTCATCTGAAACATTATCTAGGCTTGTTGATTTTCATAATAATAATAGCGATGATGTGACTATACTTTCTACGAATTTATATAATCCTTTTGGTTATGGACGCATTATCCGAAAAAATGATAAAGTTACTGCAATTCGTGAGCAAAAAGATGCGACCGAAGATGAGAAAAAAATAACTGAAATTAATTCGGGAATTTACGCCTTTAAATTTGATGTTTTGAAAAAATATTTACCACAACTTAATCTAAATAACGCTCAACGAGAATTATATTTAACTGACATTGTTGAAATGAGTGTTAAAGATGGATTAAATATTAATGCTATAGCAACTGAAGATTCTTTAGAAGTAGAAGGTGTAAACGATCACCTTCAACAAATGAATTTGAGTAAGATTCAAAATTTGAGAGTTTTGGAAAAACATATGAAGAATGGTGTAACTATTATAGATCCGAATAATACATGGATTGATGAGGATGTAATTATTGAACCAGATGTAATTATTGAACCTGGATGTTATTTGACTGATGGGGCAGTTATTCATTCTGGTGCAAATATTATGCTTGGATCAAGAATTATAGGTAGTGAGGTCGGTGAAAAAGCTAATATTGGTCCTTATGCTTATCTTCGTCCAAATAATCAACTTGGAGTAGGTTCTAAGGTTGGAGCTTTTGTTGAAGCAAAAAATGCTAAAGTTGGAAATGGCTCTAAAGTTCCTCATTTGACTTATATTGGTGATGCTGAGGTTGGCGAGAATTCAAATATTGGAGCCGGATCAATTTTTGCAAATTATGATGGAGTAAATAAACATCATACTAAAGTTGGTTCAAATGTCAAGATTGGTTCTAAGACAGTTTTGGTTGCACCTGTTGAAGTTGGAGATAATGTTTATACTGGAGCTACTACATTAGTTCGTCATGATATCCCAAGCGGCTCTCTTGCTTATTCTGAAAATCATATGAATATTGTTGATAATTGGGTTGAGGAAAATCGTTAATTTCGTTAATTTATCGTGTTAAAAAATTTATTAGTTCAAGGTGATAATTTAAAGTTTTTAAAAACTCTTCCAGATGAGAGTGTGCAATTGATTTATATTGACCCTCCATTTAATACAGGTAAAATCCAAACTCGTCCTATTCAAAAAATGACAGTTGATTCAAGGGGCGAGACAATTGGTTATGGTGGTAGACGTTACAAAAGTGAAAAAATTGGACAATATAGTTATCGTGATTCTTTTGATGATTTTAATTCATTTTTACAACCCAGAATGCAAGAAGCTAAAAGAATTCTAAAGAAATCTGGTTCTATATATTTGCATTTAGATTATAGAGAGAGTCACTATGCTAAGGTTGAAATGGATAAACTCTTTGGGAGGGATAACTTTTTAAATGAAATTATTTGGGCTTATGATTATGGTGCTAAAGCTAAAAATCGTTGGCCAGCTAAACATGATACTATTTTAGTATATGTAAAAGATACTAATAATTATTATTTCAATAATGAAGAAGTTGATAGAGAACCGTATATGGCTCCAGGGTTGGTAACTAAAGAAAAGGCCGAAAGGGGAAAGTTGCCAACTGATGTTTGGTGGCACACAATAGTTTCCCCAACAGGAAAAGAGAAAACAGGTTATCCAACTCAAAAACCAGAAGGTATTTTAAGAAGAATTGTTCAAGCTAGTTCCAAAGAAGGGGATACTGTTTTAGATTTTTTCGCAGGTTCGGGAACAACAGGGGCAGTCGCAAGTAAATTAGGAAGAAATTTTATTTTAGTTGATCAAAATCCTCAATCTATTGAGGTGATCAAGAAAAGGTTAAAAGATACTGATTTTGAGTTTAAAGATGATTCCAAATAAATCTTTTGAGACCTCTAAGGATAATCCTTGGCCGTTAGCAACTTATTCTAAACTATTTGCTGGCTATGTAAACTTAGCTCCTCCAGCTTGGATTGAAGCACAAATCGTTTCAAATAAGATTTACAATGGAAGAAGCGCATATTTAAAATTGAAAGATTTGAATGAAGAGGCATATTTACCAGCTTCATCATTTTCTGGTTATATCATTAAACAATTGCGTGATTTTCAAGAAGGTGCACAAGTTATCCTTAAAGCAAAACCAAATTTTTGGTCAAAACGTGGTGAAATTAGTATGAATATACTAGAGATTGCCGAAGTGGGGTCAGGAGCTCTTTTACAAAAATTAGATGAATTAAAACGGAAATTGGCAAATGAAGGGTTATTTGATCAAAATATAAAAACTGAGCTACCTTTTTTGCCTAGAAAAATTGGTTTAATTTGTGGGAAAAATGCTCAAGCTAAATATGATGTTATTGAAAATGTAAATCGTAGATGGCCTGTGGATTTTGACATCAAAGAAGTAAGTGTTGGAAATTCTCCCAAAACCACAGCTGAAGTTTTAGATGCCGCAAAAAAACTTGATCTTGATCCTTCAATAGATATTATCGTAATTGCAAGAGGAGGAGGGGCACTTGAAGAAGTTGTTTTACCATTTTCTGAAGAAAATTTAATTAGAGGTATTGCAAAAATTGAGACACCTATTGTTAGTGCGATAGGTCACGAAACAGATATTCCTTTATTGAATTTTGTTGCTGATTTTGCTGCCTCAACACCAACTGACGCAGCAAAAAATATTGTTCCAGATTTGATGGAAGAAAAGGAAATAATTAGTAATTTAATTTTTAGTTTGTCTAATCGTGCAAGCAAAAGACTTATATTAGAGAGGGCACTGCTAGATAAATTGATTAGTTCTTCGGTTATGAAGTCACCAGTTAGCATTTTAGAACCACATAGAATTCAAATTGACAATAACAAACAAAGAATGAATTTTGATCTTCAAAATATTATTAATCGAGAAAAAAATATAATATCAAATCTCTCAGGAAAGATTAAAACCTTATCGTTTGAATCTACTTTTAAACGAGGGTGGTCAATTGCTGTAGATTCAAAAGGAAAGCCACTTGTGTCAATAAAACAAGTTTCTAAAAATGATCAAATCACAACACACCTTCTTGATGGTGATATTTCAAGTATATTTAATGGAAATTTTGTAAAGAAAGAAAATAATGGAAAACACTAAAAAAATAACATATGAAGAAGCTAGAACTAGATTATCTGAAATTGTAAATATACTTGAATCTGGAAATGAAAAACTTGAAGATTCAATTAAACTTTGGCAAGAAGGTTCTGAGTTAGCAAAATTCTGTGAAACTTTTTTAAAAAAAGCTGAAGATCAGATGAGTGCACTTGAAAATGCCGAAAAATAAAGATATAATATAAATGTATGTTGAATAAGTTATTTTCTTTGCAACGCCTTAGGGGTATGGTTGTTGTTATTTCTATCCTTGGATTAGTTTTTTCTATTTCGATTGTTCAATCTTTGAATTCTAGATTTGCTAAAGCTAGTGAAAATATCATTACAGAACATAAAGGGACAGGTAAAGCTGTTTCGCTTCTGGAAACTAATGAATCATCAACCTCTCTTAGAGAAGGAGGGAAGATTGCTACAAAAAGAATGCAATCCCAAGAAAATTATCAAAGAGATAGTCTAAAACATTCTAAAATGACTATACCAAGTAGTTATGATTCAAGAGAGAGTAATCCGGAAGCAATCTATCAAGTTCGTAATCAAGGCGGATATGGGACTTGTTGGGCACACGCTGCAACAGCTTCAGCTTACGCTTCAGAAAGATTATCAAATTTAGGAACAAATATGTTTTCTCCAAAACATTTAGTTTATTCGGCATATAGTAATTCTACTAGTTTTCAGGGAGGTTGGGCTGATTTTTCAACAAACGCTGCTTCTTACGGTGGAAGTCATCAAAATGTTATTACAGCTTGGTCTAAGGGGTATGGACCTGAATCTGAATCTAGCTTCCCATACACAGATGTGTCTACACAAATAACTGATTTTTCAAAAATTAATCAATCATTATATGATTTAAAAAATGCAACAGAATTGCCATATCCAAATACATCTTATCTGAACACTAAAGGAACTGGTTTAGGTGGCCCAACTTCACTAAATACTGACGCTATGGAGTCTATCAAAGAAACGTTAATTCAAAAAGGTGTTGTAGATATAAGTTATTACGAAGCTAATAATAGTTCTTCATATAATCCAACTACATATGGCTATTATAATCCTTGGAATACTTTTAGTCCTAATACAATGGTTGCTAATCACTCTGTAACATTAGTTGGTTATGATGATAGCTATTCAGCAAATAATTTTGTAACGGCAGCACCTGGAAATGGGGCTTTTTTAATTCAGAATTCTTGGGGAACAGATGGTGATCAGGCAAGGAATAATGGTTATTTTTGGATTTCATATTATGATCCTTCTTTGGTGGATTTTGTAACATTTGATATTCAAGCTAAAGATGGAACAACACCTCAATTTTATGATAAGGAAGCTGGTTATGGATATTATTACACAACTCAAAAATATAATACTTCTTTAAAATTCGCAAATCGCTTTACTTCTCCAACAGATAGTGCGACATATCTTTCCAAAACAAGTTTTACTTTGCAAAATCCTAACTCTAGTGGAACTGTTAAGATTTATAAATATGCATCAAAAACAGATCCAGAATATGGAACTCTAGTTGCAACAAAAAATTTTACTAGTGAATTCGCCGGCTATCAAGTTGTTAATTTGGATAAAAAAATATATCTACCTAAAGGAACTAGTTACTCAATTGTAGTTACTTTAAATCCAAATCCGAACGCTATGAATGCTGCAACTGTAGAAAGCTCTAACGTTGCTACAAATAATTTGAGTTATGATACTGGTTATGATTTAAATCAAAGTGAGAGTTTTCTTTATGATATTGATTCAACCACCGGAAAAAATTTCTGGAATGATTTAGCAGACACCAGTAATCAAACATCTGTAGAAAGTGGTGGTTATACTACAAGGTATGGAAATTTTGATGTTAAAGGTTATATTATAAATACAAATGATCCAGATCCAGATCCAACTCCTGTTCCTAAAGATGTTAAAGTTTCTTCTATTTCTGTTGCTGATCAAATTACATTGACACCAAAATCTTCTAAAAATTTAAGTGTTGAGGTTTTGCCAACCGCTGCCACAAACAAAGTATTAAAATGGACTTCTATAAATAGTAAAATTGCATCTGTAAATTCTTCAGGTAGGATTACAGGTAATATGACAGGAGTTACTAAAATTACTATTCAAACTTTAGATGGATCAAATATTAAAAAAACTGTTATTGTTAATGTTCTGCTCCAAGCTTCAAATCCAATAAAATTCTCAGATATCGGAAAAGTAGGTAAAGAATCTAAACAAGCAATCGAATTTTTGAGTAAATATAAAATTACTCAAGGAGTTAAAGGTAAACAATTTGCTCCCCACAACTCAGTTACGAGATTACAAATGGCGCTTTTTATTTATAGAATGGCTGGTAGTCCTTCAATATCTGGTATGACTAGTGCTAAATCTAAATTTAAGGATCTAAAAGGTCACGGGAGTGAAGATGTTGCTGCAGTTACTTGGTTATTAAATAAAAAGATTACGGGTGGATACGGAAATGGATACTTTGGAGTTAATGATGTTTGTTCCAGAATGCAAATGTCATTGTTTTTAACAAGGTATGCTAAAAGTGTTGGAGCTAAAACTTCAGCCAAGAGTTATAATTATCACCAACTTAAAGATTGGTCAAGTTTAGGTTCCTCTGAATATAAAAAAGCTGTAAATTATATAATTTCAATGCAGATTTCTGTTATGAAGAAAACATATTATAAACCTCTTGGAAATTGCACAAGAGAAGGAATGGCTTTATTTTTGAAACGTTTTTATAATTACGTTCTAACAGATAAATAAGATTTAAGAAAATAAAAAAAAGGAGAAATATGCCATACGGACTACTAGGACAATTGATAGCTTCACTACTTGGAGGAGCAAAGAAAAAATCAGCTCAACAAAAAGCAACAGCTAACGAAGATGGTTATGTTGGCACTAAACAATCAAATGGTTTTAGTGGTTTTAGTGGGGGAAATGGTGGATCTTTTAAATTTGATTTAAGGGATTTTGCCAAAAAACCTAATAAACCTTCAAAAAAAATGAGTAAAACAGCTAAAATTATTTCTATAATATTAGCAATATTGGTTATTTTGGTAGTTCTATTTTTTGTGTCAAGTCAAATTGTAACATCTGTTCTTTGGTATAATTCTTTGGGGTATTTAAATGTTTTATTAGTAAAATACTTTGCGCCTATTATAGTGTTTTTAATTTGTTTTGCTCTTGGTTTTATTGGTGTAATGTTATCATTATACTTAACATTCAAGCTTAGACCGACTTATTCTGTAGCTACTTTAGAAAAAAGTCAGATGGAGGAATACAAGTCACAATTACTTAAACATCGTAAGGGGTTGTTTGTCGTTATTGCTTTGATTGTTGCAGCAATTTTTGGTTTTTCTCAAGTTGGTAATACTCAAAATTTTATGTTAATGTTTGGCTCTAACCCATTCAATCAAACAGATCCAATATTTGGTCTTGACATTTCATTTTATGTATTTATGCTTCCTGGTATTAAATCCGTTATAGGATCACTAACTGGTATTGCTATTATAATGATAATTGTTTCTTTCTTGATTGGTTTAATTACCGGTCAAGTTGCTTTCTCTCAAAAAAAATTAAAAAGACAACCTGGATATAGAAGAGTTTATACTCTATCAAAAGGATTGAGAATTCAAATTTCATTATATTTTGCAGTGTTACTAATTCTGATTGGAATACAAGTTTTCTTATATAGATATTCTTTACTTACAGAAGTTGGGTCTAGAATTACAGGTGCAACTTGGACGGCTGTTAATGCTCAAATTCCTGTTTTAACTTTTGTCGCTATCCTTTTTGTTGTTTTAGCAATCATTGCTATTGTCATGGGGGTTAAAGGAGGAGTTAAGCCTGTTTTGTATTCTGGTGGATTTGTAGTAGTTGTGATCGTTTTAGCGGGGTTTGTGTATCCTGCAGTTATGCAACAATTCAGGGTTAAGCCTAATGAACAATCAATGGAACAACCTTATATTCAAAATAATATTAATGCTACTCGTGAAGCATATGGTTTAGATAAATTAGATTCAAAGATTTACAATGCTACGACAGATACAAAAGCAGGTCAATTAAAAGAAGATACTGAAACTGCTGCATCTATTCGTTTATTGGATCCTCAAATTGTTGCTCCTACTTTTAGACAACTTCAACAAAACAAACAATATTATAATTTCCAAGACACGTTAGCTGTAGATAAATATAGTTGGAATGGAAAATCACATGATACTGTAATAGCGGCTCGTGAAATGGACTTATCTGGAAATGTTGATC
>JAISHP010000156.1 GCA_031262545.1 Candidatus Ancillula hodotermitis
AGTGTAACCGAAGAAGCCACACTAAATCGAGTCATTAACTTTATCTTTGATAACATTGGTCAAAGTATTTCTATCAATAAAATTGCTAATACTCTAACTAGTCACGGAGCAAAGACCACCAACAAAACTGTGGAAAAATACTTAAAATTATTGGAAGATGCTTTTGTCATTTACAAAGCAGAACGTTATGATATCCGCGGAAAAGAAAGATTACAGAGTCTCGGTAAATATTTCGTTATTGACACCGGACTACGGAATCAAAAACTAGGAAAAACATATAATGACAACATGGGAAGCCAGATCGAAAATATCGTTTATCTAGAACTAAAACGTCGAGGATATACTGTTAATGTCGGTAAATATAATACGCAAGAAATCGACTTCGTTGCCCGTAGAGCTAATGAAATTCACTATTATCAAGTAACCAAACAAATCCCTGACAATCAACATGAATCAGACAATTTACTACATATTCCCGATAATTATCAAAAAACTATCATCACTGCCAATCGAATGGACGTTGGGAATATCGGCGGAATTGAAGTGATTCATGTTGTTGACTTTTTGCTAAATAAAGATAAATGACCGCTCAAACAATTAACTTACATCGTAAGCGACGGAAAACCAGGTGCCTACCTTTACATCAACTTATCTCTTAAAGACAGACTCACTACTTGATAACAACCGTTAACTCGAAATGGAGAAGTCGAATGTTGAGCATTATGGTAGCCTTGTTCCAATAATTTAACGTCTTGTGGACGCCAAGCTTGATTAGCGTAAAGTTCCCAGACTGTGTCTTCTTCTACATGTTTATCTTGATTTGCTGCATGACGTAAAGCTACTTTCATTCCGACTGAATCAGCAAAGATTTCGTTAAATGCTATTTCTCCGCTAATTAAATCAGGCGAAATTCCTAGAGCAGAAGCAATTATTTTATTATCTCCTTCAAAAGCATTAACGACAAAATTAAAAATTTCATGAAAATGCTCTTTATCTCCTGCCTCTGGAATGGGCAAATATACTCCATCTTTTGCGTCGCATGGCCTACCAGATTCAAGTAGTGCCTGAGTTTGCCACTTTTTCCAATCTTCTGGAGTTAAAACTCCTTTTAATCGAAACATCAAATCTGGGGTTACTTGATCATCTGCTCCGGGATTAGCTGCTGCGAGCTCCCTTTGTACGCTAGAGGCTTTCCGTGATAAATTAGGAGTAGCAACAAAATCAGCTATTTTTAACCAATTACAAGAAGCATGACCTGGACTACATTCTTTTGGAGGTAATGGAGCGATATAAGCAAATAATCCATACAGTCCCCAATTATGAGTTATATAAATTTCTGGAAAAAAATTTGCTAATACGTGCCCTAATTCATGACCTAATGTAAAAGTTAATTTCGCTACTTGCTCTTCATAATAATTTCCAAAAGCTAGCTTATTTATTAAGCAACCAGGATAAACAATCACTTGTTTCAACGGATTTGGTGTGTAGGTGCCTAAATGGCCAGAAGCCAGCGGTGCTGAAGCATGAGATTCCAAGTATTTTTCTGTATCAACAATTGATATTTGTTTTTCAAAATCTTCCAATGATATTTGTTTTTCAAAATCTTCCAAACCAGTTAACTGATCACCCGTAATTTGCAAATTAGTTAATGGTGTTGTTTCTGTGATTCCTGGAATAAAAACTTCTAATTCATCAAGCCTACTCCTTAACGCTTCTTTAAACTTTCTAGAAAATTTAGGATCACTATTTACCAATTTCCAAACACTATCTTTAGTCCGAGAAAAAATTTCTGGTAATTCATCCAAAACTCTTTTTGCAGTTGGATTGAAGTAAAAATAATATTTCAGCAAAAAAGAATAAACTCGCCGAGCCATTCTTGGATACTGTTCTTTCCAGTTAGCTTGACTAGAAACACTTCTTAAAAAGATAAGCAACATTTCTTCATCTGAATTACTTGAATCAATGGGAATTTCTCCTCGTAAAATTTTTTCTTGAACCTCATTTAACTTCAACTTAATTTGATCAACTTCCACATCCGCTGGTTGTTTATCCCCGTAACGTGATTTAGCTTGTTCATCAAAAGCAATTGGATTAAAGGCTTTTACTTCATTAGCAGCAATGAAAGGAAAACACACTAAAATGATTAAAAATACTATTTTCTTTAAATTAAACTTCATATTTTACCCCCAAAAAATTAATCTACTTCAATCGTAATCTGTTTTACGGTACTTACGACATTGCAATTATTACTTTATTCTAATTTGTGATTCATTACTTTCCTCACTTCAAAAATAGATCATCAACAGTATAAAGTTGAACGTTACCGTTAGCTTTCGCTAACTGAACTGCTAGCTTTGAATAATTAACTTTAGAAAAGAAAACAAAATACTTCTTTTGATATTCGTTAAAGACGATCGAATTTTCCATCAATTTTTTTATTTCGGCAACATCATTAAACTTATTGCGCCATTTGCACTCTCCAATTAAAATTTCTTTTTCATCAAAATTATCCATAATCAAATCAAATTCGATTTCTTTGTTATCTTTTTTATTTAATTTTCCTCTCCATGATCCTGAACGTCGATGGAATAACGGAAGTTGATCTAATTGTTCTAATTTATAAAGAAAATCTAAACAAATACTTTCAAATGATGGTTTGCTCGCAAATTCATCTATTTTAGGTAAAACTAGCTTCTTAAAAATTTGACTACCCCGTCCTCGTTCAATTTCCTCCTGATTGGGAAAAATAAAGCGAAACCAAAAACGATATAGATTGTCAGAAATTTCATAACAACTATTTTTATTTTTTAGCGGATTAGCATCAAAAGGCACTGTTCTCTTGATAATTTTCATATTAGTTAAAGTCTTGATATATTTACTCAAAGTACTTTTTTCAATATAAGTGGATTGATGAATTTCATTTAATTTTGTTGCCCCACTAGCAATAGCTTGAATAATTGAATTATAGAGCTTTGGATCAGAAAGTTCTTGATATAAAAGCATTATTGGTTCACTATAAAGACTTCCATAAATATCAAAAAATAGCTCTTGAATATTTTCAGCAAATGTTAGCTTATTGTCTATCTGGGAAAGATAGTAAGGAGTACCACCGATACAAGAATAAAAAAGAATTTTGTCAGTATTAGAAAATGTTGG
>JAISHP010000049.1 GCA_031262545.1 Candidatus Ancillula hodotermitis
TTAGTTAGTTTTTCATCCCATTTAAATTTTGACATTACAAAATAGAAAATAGCAACCATAATGTAAGTGAAAACAAAATCAAGGATAGCATGTTGGTGAAGGACTAAAGTTGAAACTGAGATAGCTAATCCGTAGATAATAAATAGAATTCCACCAATTTGAACTGCTAATTTATGAGTTCTATTTTTAGCATTGACTAAACCGATAATTCCGAAGAGAACACAAAGACCTGCCCAAAAATTATGATAACTAGGGAAACTACCAAAAACATTTAGAGGGGAAGAGTCTAAATCAGAAATTGTTTGAAAAAACATGCTGTTTGAAGGTAAGGTTTGAATTGTTCCGTCGACAAAATCGTGAGGGATTGTGACAGTTGGCATAAGCCAGTAAATTAATATTCCAGCGATATACATAATTAGTGAGATTATTGAATATTGCGCAAATCCTTTTTTGCCGTTCATTAAAAGTGCTATAATTGGAAACCATATTATCCAAATATATGGAAGTGGGATATATAGAGCAAAAATAGGTGTCCACCAAGGGATAATTCTGTCTATCGGAAGTTGGAGGTTAACAGCAGCACTTGGACCCCCGTGCGCTAGACCAGATTGGATTGCTACTAAAAAATAACCAGCACTTTCAAGTGCCCACAATACAACAATTATTCCTACTATAATCAATATTTTTCTTATTTTACCTTTATTCATAATAACATTATATAATAATTATAAGTTTTTGAATGTATAATATTGTTGTGACTCCACAGCTAGATAGAGAGCAAGATTTTATTAGATATCGTAATGATTTTACAGAATTTGTTTATCAGGATTTTTCTTGGAGAGTTATTGATTTTAAGTTTGAGATTGAATACAAATTTGAAATTAAAGGACTAAGTGAATTTACACCAACATGGATAATTCCTCTCCCAAAAGATTTTGATCTTAGTGAGTTTGATGAAAAGTTAATTGATAAGCTAGTATTTAATTTAGGGATGGTAGAGTTAGTAAGTTATTGGAAGATATCTTGTGCTCCTAAGATAATCGTTAAATGTGGGGAATTGACAGAAAAACAAATTGATTTTTGGAAGAAGCTCTACTTTAAAGGATTGGGTGAGTTTTTCTTTTTGAATAATATTCAAACTAACTTTGAATCGTTTTGTTCTATTCAAAGTATTTTTCATAATGATAAAAGTTTAACAGAAGAAAAAATACAATCAAATATATTTAATTTTAAGGGTAAAAAGATAGGGATTTGGGGATTTGGCAGAGAAGGAAAATCTACTTTAAAATATTTGCAGAATTTACATTCAGAAGATCAACCTAGAGAAATTCTGGTCTATGATGATAATTTAAACATTCCTGAGGTTAATTCAACTTTAGATGAAATAGCTGAATGTGATTTAATTTTAAAAGCCCCAGGTATTGATTTATTGAGTTTGTCAATCAAAATGCAAGAAGCTTTTGGGGCAGGAAGAATAACTTCCCAGACAGATCTTTTTCTACAAAAATATGGAGATTATGTAATTGGGATTACGGGAACAAAAGGAAAATCAACAACTACTTCAATAATTTATCATATTTTAAAAGAGAATGAAAAATATCAAAATAGAGTTTTGCTGGGTGGAAATATTGGTGTTCCTCTTTTCGACTTGATTCCTAAAGCAGATAAGATTTTATCTGGGGGAGAAACTCCAGTAGTAGTCGCTGAACTTTCTTGTCATCAGTTAGAAATATTGCAAAAAGGACCAAAATATCCAATTTTATTAAATTTATTCCCAGAACATCTTGATCATTATGGAACTTTTGAAAAATATTGTCAAGCAAAATTGAATATATATAAAGGGAGAAATTCAGGATGTTTAGTGCCTATTGGCGGGGGTAAGGATTCAATTACATCTTTAGATATTCTAAAAAATAGTATTTTGAAATCAGAAGAAAAATCACAGTTTTTACTTTACCCTTATATTATTAATTCTAGAGGTGCAACAGAGGGGACTGTTGAAGCTGCAGAATTAACCTCCAACACAATTAGAGCAAAACGAACTTTAGATAGGAATATGCTGGAACTTAATCAAAATGGATTCTTGAACGGGCATACTCCATTTTCTTCTATTGTGGCATCCTCTTCAGAATTAGTGGCTTATTTATATAGATTAAAATATACTGTTCTCTCTAATGAGGATTCAGCTAATGAGGCAACTGCTCAATCTGATTTGTTAGATTTGGAAGTTAATCATCAATATTCTAAAAGTTTAGAATTTGAGAAAGATTTTAACTCATATTGCGAAGATAATTTTCCTAATGTGGATAATAAATATTTTTCACTTTTGCGGGCTATGACAGAATATCAAATTGCAAAACATTTTGCCACTGCAAGTTGGATTAAAGAAAAAGGATTTCACAAAATATTTCGAAGCTGCAATGCTGGTTCAAAACAAGATATCTGGTGTGGGGAATGTCCAAAATGTCTTTTTGTTTATATTATTTTATCGCCACATCTTGAACAAACTGAGTTGGTTGGTATTTTTGGTAAGAATTTGCTAGATGATAAAAACCTGCAAACTGATTTTGATAAATTATGTGGAATCGAAAAGAATAAACCTTTTGAGTGTGTTGGATCTCGGGATGAAGTTAATCTGTCTATTCAACAAACAATTATGCATCTTATTGAAATGAAAAAGGATCTTCCTTTCTTATTAAGACATTACCTGGAAGATAAACCTTTTGTTTTACCTAAAAATGGTGAAATTCAGATAAATATTAACGATTTACAAATTGTGGAAGGGATTGGAGATAATACTAATATTCCATTATTGTTTAGAACTGATTGTGACTTAAAGAATGAAATTGATTTTCCGGATCAAATTTTAGGTAGACATAATCGAAGTAATGTATTAGTGGCATACAGAGTTTTGAAGGAAAATTTTAATATTACAAATAACGAATTTAATCTTGCTCTGCAATCTTTCAAGCCTCTTGCACATCGCTTGCAATTTGTCGGAGTGGACTCGAAAAATAATGGCTCTGTTCGGTATTATGATGATTCAATTTCAACAGCACCGCAAACAACAATTGCGGCGATTGAGGCTCTTTTGGAGAATAATCAACGTATTGGATGGCTAATTTTAGGTGGCTTAGATCGAGGAATTGATTATCAACCTTTATTTGATTATTTAACCAAAGAAAGAGTTGTTCAAAATTTATTAATTGTTCCTGATATGCATCAAAAATTTCAGAACGCGCTCGCAAGATCTTATAGTAATCATTTATATTTGGTTAATAATCTTGAAGAGGCAATTGCAATTGTCAAAAAAGAAAGTTGTATTCAAGAAAATTTGCATGGGTCTTGCTGTCTTTTGAGTCCTGCTGCAGCTAGTTATAATAGCTACAAGAATTTTGAAGAACGTGGAGAATTTTTTCAAAAAATTAGCTTGAATTTATCTTGAACGCAAAATTTTCAGCGTATAATATAATATGTTATGAATTTTGATAATTTAGATGCAAATCTTGATCCTAATCTTGATCCTTGGCGTCACAGATACGCTGATCGTGCGAGTTTCTTAAAATCTTCAGAGATTAGGGCTCTTTTTGCGGTAGCTACTAGACCTGAAATAGTTTCTTTGGCTGGCGGGATGCCATATTTAGATGGAATGCCATTCAAAGAAATGGGAGAAAAGGTTAAAGAATTGATTGAAACTCGTGGGACAGAAATGTGGCAATACGGTGCTGCGCAGGGGTTTGAGCGTTTAAGGGAATTAGTTTTAGATATTTGTGGTCTTGAAGGTGTTAAATCAACTAAAGAAAATGTTGTTATCACTTCAGGTTCACAACAAGCTTTGGATTATATCACGCGTATTTTTATTAACCCAGGTGATGTTGTTTTGGCGGAAGCACCAAATTATGTTGGGGCTTTAGGTGTTTTTCGTTCATATCAAGCTCGTGTTCAAAATGTGAAGATTGATAAAGATGGAATTATTCCAGAAAAATTTGAACAGCTTTTAGAGCGTTTGGATAGAGCAGGAGAGAGAGTTAAGTTTTTATATACTGTTCCAAATTTCCATAATCCCGCAGGTGTGACAATGTCTGAAGAAAGACGCCCTAAAATTTTGGAAATCTGTAAAAAATATGGTATTTTAATCGTTGAAGATAATCCTTACGGATTATTAAGTTTTGATGGTAGTGTTTTACCATCAATTTACTCTTATGATTATGACTCAAAATTGGGGTTTGCTCCGAATGTTGTATATCTAGGTTCGTTCTCTAAGATCATGGCACCAGGGTTCAGAGTTGGTTGGATGGTTGCACCAAACGGGATAAGAGATAAACTTGTGTTAAGTTCAGAATCTGCTATCCTTTGTCCTTCAAATGCTTCGCAAATGACATTAGTTACATATTTAGAGAATTTTGATTGGAAAAAGCAGATTCGCAAGTTTAGAGAGATTTATAAAGAGCGTCATTCAGCTATGGTTGAAGCTTTGGGTAAATATCTACCAAATTGCACATATAATGATCCTACTGGAGGTTTTTATATTTGGCTCAAGGTTCCGGAAGGAATTAATACTAAAGCCATTCAGAATGAGTGTTTAGATGCGGGTGTGGCTTATGTTCCAGGAAGAGGGTTTTATGCTGATGGGAAAGGCGATGATCATATGCGTCTTTCTTTTTGTTTCCCAACTCCAGAACAAATTACTGAAGGTATTAAACGGCTTTCAACTGTTATCAATAAATATTGATTTATTTTTTCAAGTAAATTTTTATGGGAATTGGGTAAATGAATACCCAAGTCCTCTGACTGATTTAATATATCGTGAGTAAATTCCCAGTTTAGAGCGAATCCTTTGAATGTGGACATCAATCAATCTGGAATTCTCCATTTCTGCACCTTCCCAAAGATGAGCGATAATTTGCTCTCTTGTGACAGTTTTTTCAATATTTTTAACAAGTAGATTAAAAAGTTGGAATTCTCTATATGTTAAATCTATCGCACTGTTTGCGTTAAGTATACCAAATCCACTTTGATTAAAACGTAGATTTCCAACAATTTTTTGATATGGCAAAGGATTTGAGAAGTCAATTTTAGTATTTTTATCGTTATTTCTATCTGCTTGAGTCGAATCTTTATTGATTGTGAGGTTGTTAGAATTCGTGTTTTTTGAAATTAGTAATTTAATCCTTGATTTTAATTCGGTTGAAGTGGCTGTACTTAAAATAAAATCATCTGGATTAAATTCTAAACATTTGTCAATGTATTCGAGATTAATTAAAAATAATAACGGAGGTTTTAGAGAATTACGATCTAGGTTATCAAAGAGGATTTTAGTTAAAACCCAGTCAGAACAATCAACAAACACGCAATCATAATTAGATGAATTCTCAAGAGAGAGGGTAGATAATTCCTCAACTTCCCAGACAGTTAATTCAGGATTTAGACTTAAATTCCACCGCCGATTAAAAGCCTTAAAATCACAATTAGTTAAACATAAAATTTTTGACATCGCTTATATAACTATTATATAATATACCTATGAAAAGGTCAAGTCGTCGAACTATTAAGGGTTCTGTAAATGAATCGGAAAGTAATTCAAAAAAGGAACCTAGTAGAAGGGCTTCAAAAAGAAGAAATGCCCCAATTTTCGATGGTGCTCCAATTATAGATAACCCTACTACGGGAGTTATTCCTTCTGTAAATCCACAAACTGGTGAATTTGCGACTGTTAATTTTGACCAAACTTCAAATCATCAAACTTCCAATCAAGGTATAGGGCAAACCGGTGAGTTTGAACGAGTATCTCAAAATATTAACCAAAATAGGCAAGATGTCCAGCAGGATAGTCGAAAAAAAGATATTAAAAATAATGGACAGGTACAGAACCAACCTCTTCCGGGTTGGGACCCAGCTCAATCTGCAATAGATAATGGCGCTTATTCTGGTGGCGTAATTGAGCATAATGAATTACAAAGAGCTAAAGATATTGCGAGCCGTATAGAAGGTATTTTCGCGCAAAGAGTTGTGGGGCAAGAGCGTTTAAGAGTAGCTTTGTTAACAACATTGATTGCTGGTGGACATATTTTAATTGAATCAGTTCCTGGTTTGGCAAAAACAACTGCTGCTAGAGCTCTTTGTTCGGCAATTCAAGGAAAATTTTCTCGTATTCAATGCACTCCTGATTTGATGCCAAG
>JAISHP010000062.1 GCA_031262545.1 Candidatus Ancillula hodotermitis
CCAACTTTTACTGATTCTGGTGGTTTTCAGGTAATGAGTTTAGGTGTTGGTTTTAAAAAAGTTATTGCTATGAGCCAGACGGATGCTGATAAAGATAATAAAAAAGTTACCAAAAAGGAAAAACTTTCATTCATAGATGATGACGGTGTGACCTTCAAAAGTCATATTGATGGTGCAAAAATGCGCTTTAATCCAGAAGTGTCAATGAAAATTCAAGCAGAGCTTGGTGCTGATATTACTTTTGCTTTTGATGAATTAACCACACTTTCTCATCCTCAAAATTACCATAAAGAAAGCTTATTAAGAAGAACACATCCTTGGGCTCAGCGTTCGCTAGAAGCTCATTATCAATTGATGAAAGAACGTTCTCAAAAACCTTATCAAATGCTTTTCGGTGTTTTACAGGGTGCAAATATTGAGGAATTGCGTAGGTATACTGCAAAGACTTTGGCGAATATGAGCGTGATAGAAAAAGATGAAAATTCAAGCAAAAAACAACCAGGCAAAATGTTTGATGGATTCGGGATCGGGGGCGCTTTAGAAAAAGAGATTCTAGGCGATATTGTTGGTTGGTGTACAGATGAATTAAATAAAAGCGGTGCAGAAGATAAGCCAAGACATCTTCTTGGAATTTCGGGAATGGATGATTTTTTTGCAGGAATTGAAAACGGAACAGATACTTTTGATTGTGTGTCGCCAAGTCGTGAAGCTAGAAATGGAGCTTTGTATACTACAAGTGGTAGAATTAATATAAAAAATGCTAAATATAAAACTGACTTTTCACCGATTGACCCCGAGTGCCAGTGTTATACATGCCAAAATTATACAAAAGCTTATTTGAATCATTTAATTAAAGTTGGGGAAATCAATGGTGCAACTTTAGCGACAATCCATAATGAATATTTCACTGTAAATTTAGTTAAAAATATACGTCAAAGTATTTTAGACGGAAATTACAATGAATTCAAAATAGATTTCCTCGGGAAATATTTTTAAGAAAATTATACTTTATTATACTGATTTTGGTTGACTTTTTACTTCTTGTTTTTTTTGGGTGACTTGACCTTGAGTTAATATTTAAAATGTTGCACTTCTAATGTTAATTTGGGGGAATTCTTTACTTTTCAATGTATAATATTTTCTATATTTGGTAAGGTGATAAATGGGTATGCTTAAAATTAGTTTAAAAAAATGTTTAGTTGGGGCTGTTCTTTTTGGGATTGTTTTAACTTTCTCTTTGGGGTTTGTAGTCTTGAACAGAGAGGAAATAAATGTCGCTAATGCAGCAGCTGGAAGTGATGTTAGTTTTGGCGACTACTCGTTAGGAGATTCAATTAATTTAGGGGGTTTGAAATTTGATATTGCTGGAGGTCACACGGTTGGTTCAAGTGCTGAATCGGCTATAGGAATGTGTGGCGATAGTAATGCTAATAAGTGTGCAGATAACTCTGCCTATTTATTATTAGACTATAATTCTGAAAGTATACAAACTCTTGACTCTTTAGCGAGCGCAACTGGTTCAGAAAAAGGTAATGTTTATCCAAATATAGGTATGGCATATCCTTATTCAAATGAAGGGAATAATGATTACTCAATATCAATAGCTAGAACTATTTTAAGTGAGAAATTTACAAGTTGGACAAACAATGATTTTGCAGGCGAAGGTGATATTATTCCAAGGACATTATTTCAAGGAGAGTTAGATACTGCTCTGGGCGAAAATTGCACTAATAGTTCTTGTAATAGTGGTGATGTTTCAAAAATAAAAGGAGATAATTGGTGGCTTCCAAGTGTGAATGAGGCTCAATCTTGGTCTAATAAAAATGATTTAGGTCAAAGTTGGTGGTTTCGTTCTCCAGGATCAGCTTCTTATGATGCGGCAGTAGCGGCGAGTATGTCGGCTGGGGTTACAAATATAGAATCAGGAGGAGCTAATGTTAGTTCTTATAATGCTCTTCGCCCAGCTTTGTTACTATCTCTTTCCTCACCAATTTTCAAAAAACTACCAGCTGCTAGTGATTTAAATGTTGGATATTGTGAAGCTAGTAGCAGCCAATGTGTGCAAATTGGGGATTACAAATTTGATGTGATCGGATTAAGTTCAGATTCTAAAAAAACTGGATTATGCACTATGGGTAGAACAGATGGATATTTAGATTACACTTTACCAAATTCTTCTACTAATAATAGTGATGGCTCTGGTAATGCTGAATGCCCTCTTAATTCTGCGATGTTGCTACTAAGTAACTCTAGTTCTTCTAAATTTGCGGATGCTTATTTTAATAATAATTCTAGTTATGCCACAACTGGTTGTGGATCATATTATGCAAAAAGTGATAGTAATGTATATAGTGGTTCAGTGTTGCAGGCATGTATGGAAACTGATTCTGGGTCGGCTTGGAATTTAATCAAAAATCAAAAATATTCAAATTATGGTAATGATTTTGAATTGAGTGATTTTATAATTACAAGATCACTGACTGAATATTCAACTTCGGTTTGGGATGGAAATGGCTGTTCAACCGCAGATCAAGGTGGTTGTTTAAATGGAGTATATAATTCTTTACCAACTGGAATTTTAAATCAACATTTATTCCCGCTCTCAACTGCAGAAGCTTGTGCGATTCACACTGCAGCCTGTAATGATAGTGATAGTAAAGACAGCGATTCAAGTAATGCTTTAATTTATACTGACTGGTGGTTAAGGTCAGTTGGGACAAACACTCAAGGAAATACAGTTGGAACAGCTGGATCTGGACATGTTTATCCTGAAGGTGCATCCATGGATTCACCTCTTGCTGTTCGTCCAGCGATGTTTATCTCGCTTTCTTCAGTTAATACTTCTCAACTAGTGGCAAATGTTGATCTTCAAAATCAAAAATTATCGACATCAGAAACCACCTTTGGTCAAACTACAGTTCAAAATGATCATCATTATGCGTATTCTGCAGGGGCAACACAAGATGGAATGTCTAGCGCGGCTAATCCAGTTTGTACTGCTCAAGCAGATGAATATTCAGGTGCATACTTTACAAATTCAGTTAAACCTTTAAGTTCATGGTTTTCAGATAGTAGTGATCAAGTTCTAAGAATAGTTGATTGTGGGGAAGATGGAACAAGTGCAATTTCAAGTGTGTTGAACATTGTTTTACCAAGAATTTCTTATACTGTTGATTTTGTCTCTAATGGTGGAACAAGCATCGAAAATCAAACTCTTTATTCTGGAGATAAAGTAGCAGAGCCTCAAAATCCTAAAAAAGAACATTATGAATTTGCTGGGTGGTATTCTGACTTGCTTTTATCAAAGCCATATGATTTTGCAGCGCCGATTGATGACTCTTTTACTCTTTATGCTAAATGGGCGATAAATACTTATCAGGTTACTTTTGAATTTAATAATTATCTTGATTTCGGAAGTGAAATTATAAATTACGGGGATAAGGTTACTGAGCCTGTGAATCCAACATATAACGGTTACGTTTTCCAGGGGTGGTATTCTGATTCTGATTTTAATAATCTTTATGATTTTTCTACACCAGTGACAAAAGATATAACTCTTTATGCAAAATGGATAGTGTATATTCCTCCAAAACCTGTTGACCCGACTTGTCTGGTAACTCAGCATTTGAGTAATCATGTATGTGTTGATAATCAACCAACATCTTTGACGCTAAATAAGTCAACTATTAATTTAACTACAACGATCAATGGGCGTAAAACATTTAAAATCGTTGCAAATTTAATCTCTAGTGATGGGCAGTTAGCAAGCAATCAAAGTAGTTTGACGTTTTCTAGCTCTGATAAAAGCATCGCGACTGTTGACAATTCTGGTAAAATTACAGCTATTAAAGTCGGTGTGGTTACTGTAAAAGTAAAAGCCAAGAATTCTTTAGCGAAAGATTGTAAGGTAATTGTTGGACTACCTCAGCTCTATAAATACAAATCTCAACTTAGTGATATTTCTTCTCAGACAAAGGAATTTCAAGGTTATATCAAGTGGATGTATAGTTATGGCGTAACAACAGGGGACGGAGAAGGACACTTTATGCCAAGCAATTTTGTCAGAAGAGATCAAATGGCAATGTTTATCTACAGATTAATGGGCAATCCTGATTATGCTAATAAAGTTAAAAACTTTAGTGATGTAAGTAAAAGTAATATATCTTATAATTCAGTTATGTGGCTAGTGAATAATGGAATTACAACTGGAATGGATAAAACAATATATTATCCAGCTGGAAATGTAACCAGATTACAAATGGCTCTTTTTATGTATAGGCTAGCAGGTTCTCCTACTGAATCAACAAGTAATATATATAAAGTGTCTGATTGGAATAAGAAATGGCCAGAAGATGAGTATAAAATGGCTATAAATTTTATGTTTAAGACAGGTACTTCAACTGGTTCAAAAATAAATAAAAAAACTTATTATATGCCAAACAACTATGTAACCCGTGCTCAAATGGCAGCTTTTATGAATAGGTTGTATAATAACTCTTTGATTAAGTAGCTGACATAGCTGACCGCAGGACCGATTGAGTTGAGGCGGAATCGTTTCGCCTCTATATCGATCGG
>JAISHP010000131.1 GCA_031262545.1 Candidatus Ancillula hodotermitis
ATAATTGGCTCGAACTGTGATATATTATTAGTCATAGGGTTCTCCTTTTTTTTGTTTTGTTATATTAACATTTTACTGGAGAATCCTATTTATTTATTTTTCAACAGAATCTGGTATGCGTCCAATTATTTGGGTGCAATAAAGGATTTTCAGAGAGTAAAAATTGGGCAGTTCCTCATCTTGACGATATTGTAAATCATCTTAATAATGATACTTATGAGAATAAAGTAAATGTGATAAGAACGAGGAATTTATATTGCCAAAACCAGCTTTGCTATTCGGTAATTGGAGGTGTTGAAGTATATTATGATTATGAACCTCCTCATCATAATGATCACATAAGCTCTACGTGGGCTCTATCTTTGGGTCCTTGGTTGAAAAAACAGTTGGGCTTAAAATTTTAATACTTTCGCGCAATTTTTTGAATTATATTGAGAAAATTTCATCTATAATGTAATAGTGGTCTTTTTGAAGGAATACTATAAGAAATTTTTATTAGTTTTTATTGTATATTTAATTTCTTTTTCTTCTATAATAAGAGCAAATTATTCGTATAATGATGATTTGGGGCGTTCGATTGATGGACATACTTGGTTTCGTGATCAAAGATGGGCAACAATTTTTTTAGAGCACATTCTGCAATTAAGAATAAGCTTGACAGATATTTCACCGCTTCCGCAAATTTTAGCAATATTTATTTTGTCATTATCAAGTTGTTTAATTGTCTATATTTATTGTAAGAAAAAAATTCCAGTTATTCCGCTTTTGTGTTCTCTTTTTATTGGATTAAATCCATTTGCAATCTCAAATTGGTGTTATAAATTTGACTCTTTATCAATGTCGTTTTCAATATTGTTTAGCATTTTTCCTTTTTTATTTTTTGAAAAAAAATACGGATTTAAATTATTTTGTATAATTTTCTGTTCAGAGATATTAGTATATACTTCTTACCAACCGAGCTCTACTATTTTTCTTTTGATGATATCAGCATTTATATTGAAATCTGTTCTTACTAGAAAAAATATTAAAAAAACTTTAACTAAATCATTATTTTATTTTATAAGTTATGTTGTTACGATTTTGTTATTACAATTGAATAATCCAAAACCTGGTTCTTCAAATTTCAATACTTCTTTATTTTCATTAAATTCTATAATTTCAGGAATTAATTTAAATATAAAGAGAATATATAAATATTGTTTTGGTTCATTAAATTTAACATGGTTTATATTTTTATTTTTATTTACTTTATCTATGATTATTATTGTAATATTAAATTCTGAAACATTAAAGGTAAAAATTAAATCATCTTTGATTGTGATTTTTGCTTTTTTAATAATGACTTTCTTGAGTGTTTTATTGTTTTTCCCACTTAAAAACTTTTTATTAGGAACACGGTTTTTTATTTCGTTTGGTTGTGTGCTATCTATAATTTCTATTGTGATTTTTTCTCAAAACTTTAAGTTTACTTTTAAAGATTGGAGTAAAATTCAGAAAATTCTTGTTTTACCTACATTGTTACTTATAGTATCTTTTGTTTCTTTTCCTCTTTCGCTTGGAAATGCTTTAGCTGATCAAAAAAGTTATGATGAATATCGTATTTCATCACTTTCTGGGGACTTGTCAAACTTGAATAAAGACTTTAAATCTGCACCTACAATTTTAATTTCAGGACAATTACCTTTATCACCTGTAATGAAACACACTGCTGATATTTTTCCTATAATAAATCATATGGACATGACAGAGCGTGTTGGAAATTATTGGGGTAATTTATATTTTTCTAAATTTGCTGATATTCAAATTAACAATTCGATTAATTGCAAGGATTTTAAAGTTGTTTTGCAAAATTCAAATCAAATTATAAAAACTGATGGTGATAATAAATTTTGTATTCAACTGAAATAAAAAATATTTGTTAGATATAATATTAAAGTGCTAGATAGCAAGAAATTTCGGGTTTTAAAATCTTCAGCTGTTTGTTTAAACGAGGAAGAGATTGGGGTAATTTCGAAGGTTCAGAAACTTGATTTGATTGAATATTACGGTGTGGCATTTGAGTATAAAGAAAATTATTTAAAAAATCCTGAAGCTTTTGCAATTTCTCCAGATTTACCACTTGAAAGCGGAATTAAACTAAAAATGGGAGGATCTCAAACTTTTGGAATTTTTCAAGATTCAAGTTCTGATAAATGGGGAAGAAGCTTGATTCGTCAACAATATGCTGGAGAACAATTAGATGAATATGAGTATTTGGTTTATGCAACTGACTTTGATCGACAAGGAGCTATTAGAATTAAAAATGAGCATGGTAAATATATTAGCGAAGGTCGACCTGCTTATTTTCCCAAGGATGAAAAGAAAATTGTAAGCATTAAAGATCTTAAATCAAATTCAGGTTATACCTCGGAACAAATAAAATTTTTTACTTCAACAGGAACATCTGTCGGAGGAGCGGCACCCAAAATTTCGGTAATTGCAAATAATAAATTATTTATTGCTAAACTTGGTTCTGTAAATAGTTTTATATCAAATCCAGCTTGGGAGGCGGTAGCTTTAGATTTAGCAAAGCAGTGTAAACTTAATGTTGAAAATTTTTATTATAAAGATAATATATTATTTTTAGAAAGGTTTGATCGTTTAGAAAGTGGCAAACGAGTTCCATATATAAGTGGATATTCTTTAATGAACATAAACGAAAGCGAAATATTTAAACCAGGCTATACGAAATTTGCTAAAAAATTAGCAGAGATTGGAGCTCAAGATTCATTGCCGGAGTTATTTTCAAGAGTTGTTTTTACTTTATTAATTCAAAATTCGGATGATCATTATAAAAATCATGGGTTACTTAGGATTAATGGAAATTGGGAGCTCTCGCCACTTTTTGATGTATCTCCCTCTTTAGGTGAATTAGAAGGTTCTACTGCTGTTGATAGAGGAACGGGTTACGGAAGAAATATTTTAACTTTACTTGAAAATTCTAAGTTGTTTGGTCTATCCGATTTAGAAGGAACAAAAATAATTAAGAGGATAGCGGACATAACAGCAAATTGGAGAGAAACTGCTCAAAAATACATTTCAAAAGATTTGATTGAGTTACGATCTAAAGCTTTTGAAAATGTAAATCGTGAAAGAGTGAAAGAATTAATTTAAGCAAAATGAGAGAAAATGAAGCAGAAATGACAAATAAAAGGTATTATTATTTCATTCAAAAGCACTTTGTAAGTTTTGTGTTCTGGGTCACTTTGTTAATTTTATTAACAATTATGTTGGTTTTGAAACCTCCTTATGCAGCGTATGTTGATGCTGGGACCTCAATTAATATGATTAAAACTGGTAATTATACTTATTTTCAGCCAATGATTTATACTGTATTCTTAGGAATATTAACCTTCGGGGGGAATACCCTTCCGGGGAGTTTACTTTCCTGGAATTTAGGTTGGCTTCTAGTTTTGATTGTGACAGATATTATTGTTAGTTTGACAGTTGCTTATTGTGCTAAAAAACTGAATTCTGAGATTTTCAAAATTAGAAAAAGAAATATTTTAATTTCGTTTGGTTTGTTATTAGTCATAAACCCTTATTTTTTATATTATTCTACGAATGTTACTAAAGATATTTTAGCAGCGGCAATTTTGATGCTTTTGATTATAACAATCCTGGAAATTTGTGTAAATAAAGCTGAAAAAATTCCAACTAAATTGTTAATGCAGTTTATTATATTTTCGCTTTTAGCTGCGCAGATTAGAAAGAATTTTGTTTATGCTTTAGTGATTTTATATATTTTGTTTTTGATAGTAAATCGAAAAAAATATTTAAAACAATTACTAATTTCTTTTGTCGTGATCATCCTTGGATCGCTTTGTTTTTCTTTGGCTTGGAATTTCGGGTTTCACGCAACAGAAGATAAAATTACGGAATCTATGGCGGTACCTTTTCAAACGGTTGCCAAAACAATGAGCAATCCAAAAGTTCAAGAAAGTTCTGAATTAAAATATTTTGAAAGTTTAGCACCAAGAGAAAAGTGGAGCAAAGGTTATATTTACGATTCTTATACGAAAAGTCGAGATTATATTGGCTTAAATTACTTGAATAATCAATCACTTTGGAACAAAAAAGAATTTTATTCAAATTGGATAAAATTAGGTTTACAAAATCCCGGGGATTATATTGCAGCTATTGCTTTGCAGACTGGGGAATATTGGAATCCTTTACAGCAATCTACCTCACAACGAATGGAAAATTCACCTAAGGCTTTAAAGGTTAGCCCGATTTTAGTAAATTTTGGAACATATTTACCTTTTTATTTATTATTATTTTTATCTATTTTCGTATTTATCGGAAAAAAAGATAACAAAATGATTTTAATTTTACCTTTAATTTTACCATGGCTAATTTGGCTTTCTCTCTTAGCAGGTTCATTAGAGGCACAGGTTCGTCTTGAATTACCAATATATGCTTGTTTGAGTATTTTGCTTTGCTATTTTTTAAAAAAGAAAAATAAAACAATAAATTTAAAATTTCACAAAAAATTCTAAAATTTTCGGTGTGGTAATTTGTTATAATTATTTTACTGGTATATAATATATTAGTATATATACGTGCCTAGTAAAAAGGAGATTCTTATGGGTGGACCAGGAAGCACAATGCTTTTAATTGTATTATTGGTAGTTATGGTTGGATTAGTTTTTATTCAATCTCGTAATCAAAAAAAGCAAGCTTTAGCAAGTCAAAGTTTTCGCAATTCGCTTTCTAAAGGTGATGAGGTAATGACTCGTTCAGGAGTTATTGGTAGAGTTGTTGAAGTTGATTTGGATAATAGTTCAGTAATTATTGAATCACAAGGCACAAACTTGCAAGTATATATAGATGCTATTTCAAAAAAACCAGAAGGCGTAGAAGTTGAAGTTGTTAAAAAATCAAGTGCAGCAGCAGTTGTTGTAGATACTGAAGATGCTGCATCAGCAAAAACACCAGCAAAAACAACAAAACGAGCTGGAACTAGAAAAGCGGCAACTAAAAAAACTTCACTAAAGAAGTAAGAATATAACTTGATTTTATTATTCGGGAAAAACAAGAGTTGTAAACTTTAGAATTTGAATAGAAGAAATAAGGAGAATCGTGGCAAAAAAAGTCAAAACTAAGCAATCACATCCAGTGCGGACATTGGTAATTTTAATTTTAGCGATGTTTTTAATTTATGGTTCAGTTGGATTTGGAGTTGTTCAAGAAAATTGGAGCTCAATTAGTTCAAATGCGCAAAATTGGTGGAGCGGAATAACTGGAAAAACATCTACTGATACTAGCGATATAACAAGTGGCCTAGAGGATAGTGCTGCTGAGCCAGGAGATAATTCAGCAGAACCTGATTCTTCAGATTCAGCTGCTGAGGAAAATAGTGATTCTGATTCTTCTTCTGATCAAATTAAAGTTGCGAATGTTTCGTTTATTCCTAAGTTTGCTTTAGACTTAGCTGGAGGAACAGAAATTATTTTGACACCTGTTTCTGAAAATGGAGAGCAAATTACAGATACTGCTTTAGACCAAGCAATTGATGTTATTCGTCAAAGAATTGATGCTTCTGGTGTTGCTGAATCAGAAATTCAAAAACAAGGTGGGTCAAATATTACTGTTGGAATCCCAGGACAAACACCTAGTGATGAAACAATTAAATTGATTTCTAATGCTGCGCATATGGTTTTCCGTCCTGTAATTGTTTACGGTGGAGCTTCTTCTAGATATTATTCATCAGCAATGGGTGATAAATCTGCAACACAAGATCAAACAAATCAAAGTTCGGCTGATGCAAATGGAGATGGATCTTTGTCAGAGCAAGAAACTAATGATTGGATCGCTGAAATGGATGCTAAAGATCAAACAAGTTATGAATCTTTAGTTTCTTCAGACACAGCTAAAGGAACAAGTAAATATAGTTCAATTACTGCTGATGATATTGCAGAATTCGACGCTTTAGATTGCACAAAGAGCGAAAACTTAACAGGTGGATCTTCAGGAGATCCAGAAAAACCATTAGCAACTTGTTCACAAGATGGAGCTTATAAATATATGCTTGGTCCAGTTGCAGTTGATGGTTCTGGAATTTCTAAAGCAAGTTCAGGTCTTGAGCCACTTTCAAATGGAAAATATTCAAGTAACTGGATAGTTTCCCTTGAATTTAAGGAAGATGCTGATCAACAATTTATTGATATTTCTGAACAATTAAAAGTTTTAGATTCACCTCGTAATCAATTTGCAATTACTCTTGATGGATTAGTTATTTCAGCTCCTCAAATTGATAAAGATACAACATTTGTTAAAGGAAACGGCGTTCAGATTTCAGGAGGAACAGATTCAAGTCAGACTTGGGCAAATACTTTAGCTAACCAATTAAGTTTTGGTGCTTTACCTATGTCTTTCAAGGTTGATTCTAAAGAGCAGGTTTCAGCGACTTTAGGGTCCGAACAACTTCAAAAAGGTCTTTTGGCTGGATTGATTGGTTTGTTACTTGTTGCTCTTTATTCAATTTTCCAATATCGTGCTTTAGGTTTAGTTACAATTGGATCTTTGACAATCGCAACTGTCTTCTCTTATGGAATTATCCTTTTGCTTTCTTGGCAAATTGGATATCGTATGTCACTACCAGGTATTATCGGGTTTATTGTTAGTATTGGTGTTACGGCGGACTCGTTTATTGTTTATTTCGAAAGAATTCGAGATGAATTAAGAGATAATCGTTCATTAGATTATGCCGTTCAAAGAGGTTGGCAACGTGCCGTTCGAACAATTTTAGCTTCTGACTTTATCAACATCTTAGCTGCTGTTATTCTTTATTTCTTAGCAGTTGGTGGTGTTCAAGGATTTGCCTTTACTTTGGGTCTAACAACGTTAGTTGACTTAATCGTTGTTACTATGTTTACACATCCAATTGTTCAGATTGTTTCGAAACATCGTTTCTTTGCTCTAGGACATCCTGCTTCAGGTTTGTCAGCTTATCATTTAGGTGCAGCTGATGCTAAACAGTATGTTGCTTTAACAGCCGAAGAAAAAGCTCAATTGAAAGAAGATAAGAAATTAGCTAAAGAAGCAAAGAAAGCTGCTAAAGCTGAAAGAAAAGCATTAGTTTCAACAACTAAGACAAAATCACAAGCTCGTAAGCAACAAGCTAAGATAGATAAACGTGCTCATGATCTTGAAATGGCTAAGAGAAATGCATTATTGAAAGCAGGTGCGGATGAGGATGAAGTTGTATCAGCTCATTTGACAATTGCAGAAAGAAAAGCATTAGCTGAAGGTAAGAATCCTAAAGATATTGCTAAAACTTTTGCTGTTCAACCTGAAAAAGAAGATACGAAGACTACCCCGTCAGCTAAAGCTGACACTCCTTCAAAGAAGGGGAACTTGGATGGTGGTTCTAAAGCTGCAGCTACAAAAAAGACTGCTACTACTAAGAAAGCATCAGTTGCTAAAACTACTGTTAAACCAGTAGCAAAGAAAGAGGAAGAGAAGAAAGAACCAGTTAAGAAGCCAGCTGTGAATAAGACCAAAACTACTAAAAAAGCGGCTGTGAAGACTACCCCGTCAGCTAAAGTTGACACCCCTTCGAA
>JAISHP010000143.1 GCA_031262545.1 Candidatus Ancillula hodotermitis
CATTGAAAAGTTTACTAGCATAACTTATTCCAACAATGGCAGCCTCAGGATGATCTTTAGAAATAGCAGCAACTAAAGCATCTTGATCAGAAGCTACTTTAATATCAACACTATAATTATCCGCAGATCCATAATCTTCTTCAGCAATAACATCAGTTAGATTTGCAACTGGCAAAACTGGTGCACCATCTGGAACGACAAGATTAATTTTATCTAAAGTGACCTTGCTACTATCTGTTAAGTCACCCGAGTCTTTAGTTGAATTATTATCACAACTCGCTAAAGTAATGATAGCAAAAATCGAAACAACTAAAACCACTAATAAACCTACAAATTTTGACCACTTTAAACTCAATTTCATATCTATATTATAACCCTGACCAAAGCATTAGGCATCTTTCCATTTCAAAAATTATAGCAGTATTTAATTCAAGCTACTTTTTCAAAAACTTAACTACCTTATAAGTAATAGGAAGCATAACAACCTCAACAAGAATCTTAATTATATACCCCACTATTGTGTAATTCAAAAATTCTCCGAATGAAATCGTTCCAATAAAAGCCACAGTACAAAATGTAATTGTATCAGCCGCTTCTCCAAAAACGGTTGATCCAATCAAACGAACCCATAATTTTTTCTCACCAGTATGTTTTCTAATTGCAATTAGCGACCATGCATTAATTAGTTCACCCATTAAATACCCGGACAAAGAAGCACAAACTATTCTCGGAACATATCCTAATACTGTCGCAAACATTTCATCTGTTACTGGGGCGTCTGGTGTGGCAGGAATAAAAGTTGCAATTGTAATAAAAATAACCGCTATCAACTCTAACGCAAAACCTGTAAATATAACTTTTCTTGCAACTTTAAATCCATAAATTTCGCTTAATACATCATCTAAAATATAGGTAAACGGAAATAAGATAAATGCAGCATCCAAAACAAATGGAAAGATTTGAACCGGACCAAGCATGATTATATTACTCGTTCGTGGAATAGTAATTGACTTAACAGCTAAGATATTTGAGATAATATAAAATCCACAAAATAAACCAGCTACAACGGGAAAATATTTTTGTCGATTATTTTTAGGATTAACGATATAATCAGAATTCAAATCACCATCTATTTTATTGGCTTTTTTATTAGAAAAATTATTCACAGCTAGTTTCCTTTCTTTTGTTATCTGTCTGAATGAATATTTACATTATATCAATGTATAATATTTATGTGGAATCATTATATGATGCTATGTCTTCCTTTGAAGATAATTTCAAGAAAGGACCAAATCCTAATTTTGGTTCAGATGTTTTGTCTATCCCTTTTGGAATACCTGCGGGTCCCCTTTTAAATTCTGAATACTGTAAATGGGGATTTGAAAATGGCTATGATGTTTGTGTTTACAAAACCGTCAGAAGCAGTGCTCATTCTTGTAATTCATTTCCCAATGTCCTTTCGGCACATCCTGCTAACCCTCAACACCTTAGTCTCGAAGAAGCCGACCAAGGGGTACTCGCTGATTCTAATTTCCCAATCAATCTTCAAGAAATAAATATTTCTAATTCTTTTGGCGTTCCTTCCCAAGAACCAGAATTTTGGATTGAAGATGTCAAAAAAGCTTTAGGCTATGCTAAAAATAATCAAACTTTAATTTTAAGCTTTCAGGGCACTGGCGGTTGTGCAGTTGGTGAAAAATTAAACTCAGAGGAAATCTTACTTAGAGATATAAAAAAGACTGCAAATTTAGCAGCTGAAACTGGTGTTAAAATTTTTGAGTTAAATACTAGTTGTCCCAATGAAGGAAAAGATAGTTTACTTTGTTTTGATCTAGAGCTTGTTAGTAAAGTTGTTCAAGTCGCAAAGACTGAGCTTACATCAAAAATCCCTGATGCAAAATTATTTATCAAAACAGCCTATTTTGAAGATTCTAACTATTTAAATGATTTTGTTCAAGCGACACATAATTTTGTTGATGGTTATTCGACAATTAATACTATTTCTACAAAATTAGTTGACAAAAACGGAAATAATGCTCTTGATGAGAATCGTCCAACTTCTGGAGTCTGCGGAGCTGGGATTAAATGGGCTGGAATCAGCCAAATCCAAAGGCTGAATGTTATTCGTGAAAAACAAAATTTAAATTTCAAACTTATTGGAGTCGGTGGAGTTATGTCTGCCAAAGATTTTAAAGAATATAGAGAGGCTGGTGCAGATATAGTTATGTCAGCAACAGGAGCAATGTTTATTCCAGGACTAGCAAATCAAGTTAGAAATTTCATTCAACAAGAAAGTGAATTTGAATAATGGGTTTACTTTCACTTTTTGATTATGCGATTATTGCGGTTGGAGCTGTAGGTTTTGCTTATCAAGCCTTTTGTCTTTTGGTTGGTCTTCTAGCTAAACCTTACAGATTCCCTGAAGTTCCTCCCAAAAAATACGCAGTCATAATTTCAGCTCGGAACGAAAAGGCTGTAATCGGCAATCTTATCGATTCAATAAATAATCAAGATTACCCAAAAGGATATATTGATATATGGGTTGTAGCTGACAATTGCACCGATAATACAGCTGATATATGTAGAAATAAAGGCGCCTTCGTGGTTGAAAGATTCAATAAAAATGAAATAGGTAAAGGATATGCTCTATCTTATCTATTTGAAAATATGAGATCGGGAACTTTTGGTGAATCTAAAATTCAAACCGGCCCAAACGGAATGTCAAAACAAGATGTCCTAAGGCACTATAATCAATATGAAGGTTTCTTTATTTTTGATGCCGATAACATTCTGGAATCAAATTACATTACAGAAATGAATAAAGTTTTTTCAGCTGGTTATAAAATTGTTACCAGCTACAGAAACTCAAAAAACGCAACAACAAATTGGGTTAGTTCAGGATCTGCTCTTTGGTTCGTAAAAGAATCAAGGTTATTAAATAATTCTCGTATGCTCTTTGGTGCAAGTTGCCATGTTGGAGGAACCGGCTTTATGTTCGCTCGTGAAATCATGATTAGAAATGGTGGATGGAAACATCATCTTCTAACTGAAGATCTGGAATTTACAATGGACTCTGTTCTTCATGGGGATAAAGTAGGTTATGCTGGTAATGCTATTCTTTATGATGAACAACCTGTCACTTTTGCTCAGAGTTGGCGCCAAAGACTGCGATGGTCTCGTGGATTTCTCCAAGTTTTCCACAACTATGGAGCAAAGTTGATCCACAATGCTTTTACTCTAGGTAATTTTTCATGTCTAGATTTAACATTACTTATGTTTCCTTGGATTCTGCTAAGTGTGATAAGAGTTGCTGTTGGAGCATTTTATGTCGCTTGTGGTTTTGTTTCCTTTTCATCGCAAATTAATTCTGTATTACAAATTGGAATTTCAGCACTTCTTGGAGCTTTGGTTCTTGTATTTATCGCTGCTATAACTGTATTTTGTGAATACAAAAGGATTGGTGCAACCAAAAAGGAATTAGTGGCATTCGTTCTTTCTTTCCCTCTTTATGTTTTGAGTTATATTCCAATTTCATTTGTTGCAATATTCTCAAAAGTTGAATGGAAACCGATTGAACACGGGCAAGGGAAAGAATCTATAAATGCTAATAACCTTCGAAATCAGATGGCAAATAAGAAAGAAAATAAATAAAAATGATTAGTTTTCTTTCAGGAAAAATTATATCTAAAAAGAATACTATAATTTTACAACCTGAAGGAATTGGAATAGGCTATGAAATCTTTTGTCCGGGTCAAATAATCGCCAAAAATTCTGTCAATCAACATTTAGAGCTTTGGATTAGTCACATTGTAAAAGAAGAATCAGAAAACCTTTATGGATTTGAAACAGAATCAGATAAAGAAGCTTTTGAAAAACTTTTGTCAGTTTCGGGTGTCGGACCTAAAGTTGGTCTTTCATTAATTACAAAATTAGGATTTGATGGAATTGCTAATGCTATCCAAAATGAAGATATAACTTCCCTATCCAAAGCTCCTGGTCTAGGTAAAAAAGGTGCCTCCAAAATTGTTCTTGAGCTTAAAGGAAAATTAGTAACGCAGGATACAATTCAAAAATCATTTTCAAATTCAAATAACTCACTTTCTCCTTTTGAAGAGCAACTTCTGCAAGGTTTACTTGGTTTAGGATTTGCAAAAAATATTTCAGAAACAGTAACTTTAGAAATTATCAAAGACTATAAAGAAAAAGGTCAACAAATTAATGAAAAGAATCTACCTATTGCCCTTAAATCGGCACTAGAAAGGTTAGCTAGATGAACGACTCACCTTTGACAACCACTGATTTAAATTCAATTCTAAATCCTCAGGCTGATCAGGTCTTTTTTTCTGAACAAATCAACGGAAAAGAATTGAGTGAAAAAGCAATTGAATCAACTTTAAGACCTCAAAACCTTTCCGAGTTTGTGGGGCAAAAACAAGTCGTTGAACAATTACAAGTGTTACTAAAATCAGCTCAAAAACGCAAAGATTTTCCAGATCATATACTTTTTGCAGGTCCTCCTGGTTTAGGAAAAACTACTTTATCCATGATAGTTGCAAAAGAAATGGAAACAGATTTAAAAATAACATCAGGACCGAGTTTAACACATGCTGGTGATCTTGCTGCTATTTTAAGTTCTTTACAAGAGGGTGAAATATTATTTATTGATGAAATTCATAGGCTTGCAAAATCAGTTCAAGAAATGTTATATATTGCTATGGAAGATTTTAGAGTTGATGTTGTAGTTGGTAAAGGAATTGGATCTTCCTCGATTGCCCTACCTTTACCAAAATTCACAGTCGTTGGGGCAACAACAAGAGCAGGTCTTCTTCCCGGGCCTCTTAGAGATCGTTTTGGATTTACAGCCCAAATGGAATTTTACACACCAGAAGAACTTCAAAAAATTATTTTAGCATCAGCTATAAAATTAAATATTTTAATTGACAGTGATGCATCTTTAGAAATCGCTAACCGTTCTCGCGGAACAGCAAGAATTGCTAATAGATTACTCAGGAGAGTTCGTGATTGGAAAGAAGTAAATAGTACACAACATAAATCAATTTCACTTCAAGACGCCAAAAATGCTCTTCTCCTTTATCAAGTAGACAATTTAGGTTTAGATTATCTAGATAAAAAGGTTTTATTAGCTTTAGAAAATAAATTCTCTGGAGGTCCAGTAGGAATTAAAACTTTAGCTTCATCGATATCTGAAGAAACTGACACAATCGAAGAAGTAGCTGAACCTTTTTTGGTTCGCTTAGGATTTATGTCTAGAACATCTAGAGGCAGAATTATCACACAAAAAGGACAAGATTATATCTTAAATCAAGAAAGACAATGAATACGGAGAAAATATGACCTATCTAAACACAAAAGACACAATAGAAGAAATATTAATTTCAGAGAAAGAAATCGATAATAAATTATCTGAATTAGCTCAGGTAATAGATAACGAATATGGAAAAGACGATGATACTCTTCTTTTAATTGGTGTTTTAAAAGGGGCAACATATGTTATGACTGATTTTTCAAGAAAACTGACAATTGATACTCAAATGGATTGGATGAGTTTAAGTAGCTACGGTTCAGGAACTCATTCTTCTGGAGTTGTTCGTGTCCTTAAAGATTTAGATGTAGATGTTAAAGGGCGAAACATACTAATTGTAGAAGATATTATAGATTCAGGATTAACTCTAACTTGGTTGATTCAAAATTTAAAAAATAGAGGTGCAAAATCGGTTGAGGTGGTAGCTCTTCTTGAAAAACAAATAGAAGATGAAACAGCTCTTCAAAATAGAATTAAGGCAAAATGGGTTGGTTTTCAAATTCCAGATAAATTCGTTGTTGGTTATGGACTAGACTACGCAGAGCACTTCCGCACTCTTCCCTATATCGGTGTCCTTAAACCTTCAGTGTATCTAAACAACAGTCATTAAAATCTTTATCAGTAGATATATTAAAATAATATCTTATTTTATTGCCAGCGGGAGACTAGACTTGTGATTGTTTATATTTTTCAAAATTTTGATAATGAAAAAATTCTTCCGGGCCCAACAGAGGATCCCGAATTTTTCCATTATCTTAACAATTTTTCAAAATAAAAATCAACAAGTCGTCTTTTTACTGCCAAAAAAATAAATATTATTATATATATCCACTAAATAAAGAT
>JAISHP010000039.1 GCA_031262545.1 Candidatus Ancillula hodotermitis
ATCTTTAAAATCAACTTTATTTTCTAACCAGATCTGGACACCTAAAAGTCCAATCATCCCATAAAGCAAAGTAGTTGCTCCTCCTAAAACTCCATTTGGAATTGTCGCAATTAATGCTCCAAACTTCGGACATAAACTAAGAATAAGCGCACCAGCTGCTGCTACCCAGTAAGCAGCGGTAGAATAAACTTTAGTTGCAGCCATAACACCAATATTTTCGGCATAGGTAGTTGTTCCTGATCCTCCACCAAAACCTGCTAAGATCGTGGAAATTCCACCAGCAAATAAGGCTTTCCCCATTAAATGGTCTAAATTTTGTCCAGTCATTGTAGAAACCGATTTTACATGTCCAACATTTTCCGCTATTAAAGCAACTAAAACAGGAAGAAACATAATAATTACGGAAAAATTAATTGTTGGCGTCGTAAATTGTGGTAATCCAAACCATGAAGCTTGATTAATTGTGGTAAAATCTACTTCCCCACGAAATACTGCTAAAATATAGCCAATAATAACACCTAACAAAATAGATAATCTACCAAGCATATTATTTTTAAAAACACGCCCAATAATAATTATTGATATCAAAGTTACAAAACCTGTAATTGGAAATTCTGAAAACTTCTGCCAAGCTGTTGGTGCTAAATTGAAACCAATCAACGCCACAATAGCACCAGTAACAACAGGCGGCATAACAAGATCAATCCATTTTACACCTGCCTTTTGTACAACAATTCCTATAATAGCAAGCAATGCACCAACAATAACAATTCCAAAAAGAGCATCACCTACTCCTCCGCCGCTTTTAGCTGCTGTGATAGGAGCAATAAATGCGAATGAAGATCCTAAGTAACTTGGTAATTTATTTTTTGTAATCAGAAGAAATAAAGCTGTTCCTATTCCTGAAAAAAATAATGTAGTAGCGGGAGAAAAACCTGTTAAGATTGGAACGATAAACGTTGCTCCAAACATCGCAACAATATGTTGCAAACCAAGTGAAATAGTCTTTCCCCAACCTAGTCTCTGGTTAGGAGCTATTACACTTGATTTTGCAAAATCAGTTTTTTCCCACTTAAACATTACTAGTCTAACCAACCTTACTTACTTGAATCTAAACAAGCCTTTAGATCATTCATAGTTTTAGACCCATCATCAAATGCTTGAACGCAATCTCGCAACGCTTGAAGTTTGTTTGCGTTTGCAGAATCGGAAGAATTAGAAGTTTGAGAATTATCCGAAGTTTGATCATTGTTAGAAGTAGAAGAACTTTGAGTTGAATCAGAAGTTTGACTTGTCTCATCTGAATTATTATTATTTGTATTAGTTGCTGTTGATTGGGCAGCTGTTGAATCAACCTGAGCACCTGAGTCTCCACCAAATACTTGATCTAAAGCCCCTTCTAAAGTATCAGCAAACCCAACTTTATCACCAAAGGCAACTAACACTTTCTTCAACAAAGGAAAAGAAGTTCCTCCAGTTGATTGAACATATACTGGCTCAATATAAACTAGACCTCCACCAATTGGCAAAGTCAACAAATTACCTTTTTTGACCGAAGTAGATCCCTGAGAAAGCAAATTTAACTCTTTTGACACATCAGCATTTGCATTAAAATTGTTTTGCGCTTGTCCTGGTCCTGGAACAGTAGTATTTTTTGGTAATTCTAAAAGATGCAATTTACCATAATTTGGACCGACAACACCAGCTTGATCTCCCGCATCTGAATCAGCACTTAAAAATCCGGTTAATATTTCACGATTATTTCCACCACCAGGTATAAACGCCGAAGTTAAAGAAAAAATCGGAGAATCATTTTCAGGCATTTGAATTGTCAAATAATACGGAGCTTGTTTAACACCTGTTTCTTTTGAGCCAGTTTTTGAAGTAACTGAACCGGTGGTTGTTGGATCATTTGGAACTTTCCAAATATCTTCTTGTGTAAAGAATTGATTAGCATCAGTTACATGATATTGAGAAAGGAGTTGTCGTTGAATTTTAAATAAATTTTCTGGATAACGAATGTGTGACATGAGTGAACCTGAAATTTCTGAAATTGAATGAAGATTTTGTCCGTAAATTTTAGACCAAGCTTTCAAAACTGGATCTTCAGGATCCCAAGCATACAAAGTAACCGAACCATCATAAGCATCGACAGTCGCTTTTACAGAATTACGAACATAATTAGCAGTAACCGAATCTAATCCAGAAATAGTGTTTGAAGTTTCTGTTACAACATCTTTTGTTGCTGTTCCCAAATTCAGCAGTGATGAATATGGGAATTGATCACTTGTTGTGTAAGCATCAATAATCCACTTAATTTTTCCATCAACTGCAGCAGGATAAACCCTACCATCCAAAGTTAAATATGGTGCAACAGCTTTTACACGTTCTGATGGATCTCTGTTATACAAAACCTGAGAATTATTTGTAACTTTATCAGAGAACAACATTTGATAATCTCCAAATTTCGCAGCATAAAAGAGGCGAATTAAAGGATTAGAAATCTTCGGATTTCCTGAGCCTTTAAAAGAAGTCCCTTCTTTCGCGTCAGGATAATCTAATTCACTATTACTTCCAGGTGTCACAAACGAATAATCAGGTGAATTTTGAGAAAAATATATTCTAGGTTCATAATTATCTTCAGCGGTTAAATCACCAGTAGTTGGAATATCTTTCTCAAAGAATTTTGGTTGGCCATCAGAAGTAACTTGATTAC
>JAISHP010000132.1 GCA_031262545.1 Candidatus Ancillula hodotermitis
AACTTCATCGTGGAATCAGGGTGTTCCGCAATATTATACTATGACACAAAATCCTACAGATCCTAATGATATGTTTGATGTTTTAAAAGGTGTTAAAGTTGGGGCGATTATAATTAGAGCAATTCCTAGTTATAGTGCAACTGGGCAAGCTCAAGACACTGGAGCAACTTCTTCAACTGTAGACACAACAGGGAAGTCATACAATCTTCAGATAATCAAAGTTCAAAGTGCAACAATGCCTTTAAGTAAGGCAGATGGAACACCAGTTGATAGTAGTAAGCTGGATTCTAGTTTACCGGCTGTAACTTTGGATAATAATGGGGTTCCTTCAATCAAAATTCCAAGTAATTTTAAAGATCCGAAGAAACTTGATGTAGAACAGTTGAAGGTTGGAAATGGTGATAAGGTTACTGATTCTTCAACCGTTGTTGTTCAGTATTCAGGGTGGCTTACAAATGGAACAGAATTTGAATCATCTTGGACAGCAGGTGTCGCTCCAAAGATTGCTTTAAATTCCACAATTAAAGGATGGCAAAAAGGCTTAACTGGAGCAACCGTAGGAAGTCAATACTTACTTGTAGTTCCTGCGAGCGATGCTTATGGTTCTGATGGAACAGAATCTGTTCCTCCTAATTCAACTGTAATTTTTGTAATAGATGTTTTAGGTGTTATAGGGTAAATGAAGAAAGGTTTAATTCCTAAAATTGCAATTATAGTCATGCTAGTTGCAGCTTTAGTATTATCTATTTCTGCAATTCTTTCTGGAGTTGTTTTATCAAATTCTAAAGTTGTAACAGCTTCAAAGACTTTTGATAAAGCTGAGATTGATAAGATTTCTGGTAATGCTAGTGGTAAGGCAGTTAAGCCATTTACAGTAATTTCGGCACCAGGTGTTTTAGATTTAGTGGATTCAAGTGTTCATATAAAAATTGATTCAGATCCAGAAGTAAAATTGCAATTAGCAATTGGGCAATCTAATGACATTAGTGCTTGGCTTTTAAATAATTCTTATTGCAAAATCACTGGATTGGATTCATGGACTGATCTTTCTTCCTCTGATGTTGTTCAATCGGCAAACGGCAATACTAATTCTATAGCGACTTCGGCGAAAAATAGCAATATTGATAAAATAAACAATTTGCAATTAATTGATTCTGATATGTGGGCAAGTGTTGTAAAAAATAATGTCTCAAAAAATGAGACAGAAATAAATTTAGATTGGGATCGTCAGCATATAGGAACTTGGTCTTTTCTTTTACTTGCTCAAAATATAGATAGTGGAAAAAGTTTTGAAGATAGAGAAATTGATAATGTTACAGTAACTTTTACTTGGAATCGCCAATCAAATTCTGTCTTTATGTATTCAGGACTTTTATTAGCGGCATTATTATTTATAGGTGCACTATCTTTCTTTTTCATTTATCGTGCTAAAAATTCTAACTCTCGTCATTCAGGCAACTCTTTACGTCTTTCAGATTTTATTAATAAAAAATCTAAAAATCTTGATTTACCAGGTGTCGTAGATAGTGAATTAAACGGTAATCAAGTTAATGCTAATTATTCACTATTACCAGATACTACTATGATACCAGCAATAAATCCATCTTTAGCAAATTCGAGTGATTCAAAAATTGTTGGACATGAGGAATATGAAAATATGTGGCGATATTATGGTGAGGGTATTTCTGGAGAGAAGTATTATGAATCTCACACTCCTCAAGGAACAACATTGCAATATAATCCTACTGGATTAGTTTCTGAAATTGAGCAAACTGGTTCATATATTACTGGATCAGCGCCGGTGATTAATTCACCTCTGACAGATACATTTAACGTTCAACATTCTTTTGGTGATGATAAAAAAATAAGCCGAAAAGAAATGCGCAAAAAAGGATTATTTAAAGATAAAAAGAAAGGTAGACATTGAATGAAAAAAATTAAATTTCTTGGATTTCTTTTAGCGTGTGCATTTTTTACAGGATCTTTGTGTAGCTGTGAAGACAATGTTCCAACTGTAATTACAGCCACATCTTCTAATTCAGTTTCGCTTTCAACAACTCAAGAAGAAAAGATTAGAGCTACAGTCTTAACGACTATTGCAAAGGCAGAAAGAGAAAATAATTATGAACTTCTTGAGACCAGGGCTGGTGGTCCAGAATTACTGCTTCGTCAATCGCAAATGAAAATTGAGCAATCTTCTGGATCAAAAGATGATAACATGGATATTCCAACAACCTCAAGAAATGTTATGATTTCAAATTCTGCACTTTGGCCGAGGGATACTTTTGTTGTGACAAACACTGGTGGAGAAAAACAAACTGAGAGATTGTTAGTGTTTAATCAGGAAAGTGTGCGTTCGAATTATAAGCTTTGGGGTTTGGTTAGATTATTTTCAGGAATCTCAATGCCTGCTTTTGAAGTTGCAGATTCTGGTTCAGCTCAAATTTCAGCAGATGATCAAACTCTTGCGGATACACCTACAAACATTTTTATGCAATATGCTGATGTTCTAGAAAAAGGTGATAAAAGTGAATATTTTAAAAAATTTGATGGGGATGAGCTTCAAACTCAGATCAACGATTCTGTAGGTTTAGCCAGTAACTCGCTTGTGGCCGTTGGTGGTGGACAAAGCCAAACATACGCTTTGAAACCTGGAGAAATTCGTGGTTTACAAACTTATGATTCTGGAGCTGTT
>JAISHP010000019.1 GCA_031262545.1 Candidatus Ancillula hodotermitis
TTGATTTCGGGAAATCTGGTCGTTATCAGATTAGAGTAACTGCTTATGGCGCATTTATTGAAGATAAAAAGTCTATCCCAGATGAGCAAGGTAAGCTGAAGAGAGGCTATATCCCAGATGATTTAGATCCAGATCAATTAACTGATGAAATTGCAGAGAAACAGGTTGCTGCAGGTATGGGGATCAAGGATACCGGTAAAGTTTTGGGCAGAAACCCAGATAATGGATTTGAAATCAAAGTTGTTAACGGCCCTTATGGACCTTATTTTACTGAGATTATTCCTGAAGGGGTTCCGACTAAAGGAAAAGGGGCGGTTAAGCCTAAACGAGGTAGTCTTTTGAAAGATATGGAAATGGAGTCTGTCACACTTGAAGATGCATTGAAGGTTTTTGAGTTACCTCGTAATTTGGGTGTCAATCCTAGTGATGGTGAAAAAATTGTTGTCAATAATGGGCGTTTTGGTCCGTATCTAATGAAAAAAGATCCAGCTACAAAAAAATATGATTATAGGTCAATCAAAAAAACTGAAACTGAAAGTGCTGAAGAAAGAATGTTTACTATAACTTTAGATGAGGCAATTGAAATTTATTCTCACCCTAAAGTCTATCGTCGCGGGAGAAAAGGCACTAAAAAGAAATAGATTACAGGTATAATATAGTTGTGTTAAAGGATTTAGCTAATAAATTAAATGTTGCTACTGAGTATTTAGATTCAGATGATAAAAATGTTTTAGTTGATGATAAGTACATTTCTTTAGCCATAGAATCTTTAGGGTATAAGTGCAGTTCAGAAGAAGAGATTAAAAATTCAATTGAGCAATTAGAGAAAGAAGAATGGCAAAGAGTTTGTGATCCGACAATTGCAGTGATTAAAGGTAAGTCAAAAATTATAGAGTTGCATTTCTTGGAAGTTGTCGCTGATAATTTGAATGATGGTGACCTTACAATTAGATCTGAAGGTGGAGTCGATTCAATAATTAGCTTTTCGAAAGATCAGTTTGTAAAAACTGGTGAAACCAAAACAATTGACAGCATTGATTATGTCAAATATACTTTAACAATTCCTGAACTTGAAATTGGGTATTATGAGTTAAATATGAGTGGAGAATTTGTCTCTTATATTATTGTTTCTCCTCAATTTGCTCCCCAATTAAATTCTCAAAACGTTGGATTTATGTCTCAATTTTATTCACAAAGAAGTCATAAGAGCTGGGGTGTTGGCGATTTTGAAGATTTAAAATATTTGGGGAAAAAGCTGGTTGAAACAACAAACTCTGATTATTTATTAATTAATCCTGTTCATGCTGATTCTCCAACATTACCAGAAAATGCATCTCCTTATTACCCAGCATCAAGAATGTTTGTGAATCCTTTATATATTCGTCCTCAGAATATTCCAGAATATCAGCAAGCTCCTTTAATCTCTAAAGATAAAATTGATCGTTTATCCAGGGGGGCTTGTGGGTTGAATAAATTGGGAACCATTGATCGAGATGCTTCTTGGGCTTTGAAGCGTATGGCACTTAGAGAGATATTCAATTTTGGCTTCTTTAACCAAGAGAGAGCTGATAAATTTAAAGATTTTAAGGCTAAAGATGAAGAGAATTTAACAAGTTTTGCTCTATGGTGTGTTCTAGAAGATTTTTGCTCAGATCCTGAAAATAGCCTTTGGACTGGCACTGTTGACTGGAGATTGCTTTCTCCGGCTGATCCCGAGATTACAGCTTTTGGAATTCAACATGCTGGTGATATAGAATTTTATCGCTGGTTGCAATTTATTGCAGATGAACAATTTGCTGCAGCTAATTTAGCCATGAAAGAGGCGGGAGCAAAGATAGGTTTAGTTGCTGATCTAGCTGTTGGTGTTAATTCAACAAGTGCTGATGTTTGGTCACACCCAAGTAGTTTTGTTAAAACAGCCGCTATTGGTGCACCGCCAGATGTTTATAATCAAAAGGGGCAAGATTGGGGATTGCCACCACTGAATCCTTTAGAATTAGAAAAAACTGGATATAAATTTTTTCGTCAAATTTTACGTAGCTCTTTGAAAAATACAGGTGCATTAAGAATTGATCATGTATTTGGGATGTTTAGACTTTGGTTTGTTCCAACTACAGTTGACGTGAATGGTAAAGTCCGTAGAGATCCACGACAAGGAACTTATGTATACTATAATCGTGAAGCTATGCTCGGGATTCTAGTTCTTGAAGCGCATTTGAATAATGCAATTATTATTGGCGAGGATATGGGGACAATTCCTCCTGGCGTTTTTGAGTATCTCAAAGAAAGAGGAATTCTAGGAACATCAATATTGTGGTTTGAGAGAGAAAAGAATGGCGATGTTCGTAAAGCTGAGAATTTAAGAGAGTTGTGTTTGACATCTGTTCATAATCATGATATTCCACCAACACTTTCATATCTAAAAGGTTTACATGTCGAGCTTAGAAGTCAATTGGGTCTTTTGACTGAAGATGTTAATAAGGTTAGAGCTGAACAACAAGCAGATAAAGATAAAGTCATTAAATACTTAATTAGTGAAAACTTATTAACAATGGAAAACTCTAAAGATGATTATCAAATTATGATAGCTTTGGAGAAATCTTTATTTAAATCTCCAAGTCAAATGATATGTTTTACTTTTACAGACTCTGTTGGAGAGCTTAGGAGTCAAAATGTTCCTGGGACAAATTTGGAATATCCCAACTGGGAAATTGCTCTTGCAGATTTAAATGGGGAAGCTGTATTTAATGAAGAATTATTTACGAATAAATATTATCAAAA
>JAISHP010000048.1 GCA_031262545.1 Candidatus Ancillula hodotermitis
TTTTCTGGTTTTAAGCAGATGGTTGATGCTTTAGGTGGTGTTGATGTTTGTGTGAATGAGCCAATTCAGGCTTGGGGAGCCGGAGGTTTATCTCTACCTGCTGGAAATAATCATCTTGATGGGTTCCAAGCAATTGAATTTGCAAGAGCACGTCACGGTTTAGGGCTTGGAGATATGTCGGATTTGTCACGAATCAGTCGACAACAAAAACTAGTAGGATCTATTATGAAGACCGCTCTTTCTAAAAATTTATCAGATCTACCAAGTTTAGTATCTTTTGTTAATGCCGCAGCAAGTTCGATTACTACAAATATGGATGTCAATGATATGACAGGTTTACTTTGGTCTATAAAAGGAATTAATTTGAGTAATATTCTATTTATTACAGCTCCAATTGAACCTTATAAATATGATAGCAATCGTGTGCAGTTTTCAGAAGATGCTGAAGATGTTTGGAGTGCAATTAAAAAAGATAATCCAATCAGTAAACTAGATTTTATAGCCAATCCAGCTCCGTTAAGTTCAACGGGTGATGCAGGAGAGGATATGTCGGCGGAAATTCAGGCATCTACAGCTGCTATGGGAGACGTTTGCAGCTGATGTCAGTAGCAGTTGAAATAGATAAAGAAAAAGAAGAAGAGTCTATTCTTCCTCCTAAATTTCAACCTGCTTCAGTTCCTCAAAAAAAAGTTCCTAAAACAGATCCAACCTTTTCGCATGAAACTGGTAAATTACATATTACACCTGAATTAAGGAAAATTCTTCATTTATCAAGAAAACCTTCTTCTAATGAAGATGTAGTCAAGATGGATGATGAAACTAATGTGCAATTAGTCCGTCAACCTAGGGTTGTTTCTAGTCAGAGCATATTGCCGAAGGTCGATGAAAAAGTTGATTCTTTACAAGATTCAACTAATGTATTGCCTTTTCCTGCAGCTAAAACCGCAGATTTGACTGAGATAGTTGAAGCTGCAAGAAGCGATGAAAATGAGTCTTTTACAATTACTGGTATTTTTAATAAAAAATTCGGAGATTTAGGTGTTCATCCCGCTAAAGATGCTCGAAAAAACCTTAAAGATATTATAGGTAAATAAAATTATATTGTAAATTATATACTTTTTCACATTATTTTATTTTTCTTAATTTTGTTACTACATCATATTTTATACTGTTATAGTAATATAAATAAAAAGAAAGGAGTTTAATGATACTCAAAAAACTTATTCTTAAAATCGAACAAATGTTTTCTTATTCCTCTATCAATACTTTAAACGATGAAGAAGGTTCATCAACTGTTGAGTATGCGATTTGTACAGTTGCAGCAGCTACGTTTGCTGGTCTTTTGCTTTTGATATTTAAAAGTGACTTGGTTATGAACGAACTTCAACGTATAATAACATCATCATTAAATTTTGAGAATAATTAGTTTTTTGAAAAAATTTAATAGTGTTTATAAACAGCGCTGCAGGTCATATTTTTGCTCTGAATGTGGGACTGTAACTGTTGAAACAGCAATTTGTACTCCAATTATTATTTTTATAATTGGAGTGCTTTGCTGTATTTTTTCTTTATTCAAAACAGAGTTTCAAGTGCTAGATTTGACTAAAGAGTGTGTTAGGGAGATTGTATTGATCGAAGATGCTGATTCTCAAAAGGAACAAGAGGAATTTAAATCAAAATTTTTAAAAAAAATCAAGCAAGAACATAATGTAAATTTAAGTAATGTTGAAATATTTTTTGAAGTTGAAAATAGAAAATACATTAAAGTAAAAATGATAAAACAACTCCAAGGTTTAATTTCTAAATTTAAAGACAGGATAGAAGTAAGTGCATCGGGTTATATCGAAAAATGATGGAACTGCAACTATTTTTACGATAGGTTTAATTTGCATTAGTTCCTTTTTACTGATAAGCATTATTTTTTCTGTTAATTTCTTAATTCTAAAAAAAAGAGTAAAAATAGTAGCAGAACAAGCAGCTTTGGCAGGGGCAGAAGTTGTTTATGATGGAGGAAATGGGTGTCAAATAGCTGAAATTATTGCTAAAAAAAATAACAGCAATTTAGCGGAATGTGTTATAAAAGATGAAGATATTATAGTTAGTGTAAAGAGTTTAAAAAATGAGTTTATTTTTGGGAATTTTAGTTCAGGTATAATTTTTGCAAAAGCTAAAGCTGGACCTAGCGAATTGAGTTGTCCTTAATTTTTTCTTAATATTTTATTGTACAATTTTAACTATTATTTTACATAGTAAGAGGTTGGCATTTAGGACAAAAATGGGTTCCTCGACCTGCAACTTTTGTTTTAGAAATTGCAGTTCCGCAACGAGAACAAGGTTCACCTTCTAAGCCATAAACATGTGCGAATTCAAGATATTTACCCTTTTCCCCTTTTGCGTTGACATAATTTCGGGAGGTTGATCCACCAAGTCTGATAGATAGTTGCATAACTTTATCTGCGTTATTGTATAATTCTATTAATTGTTGATCTGTCAAATTGGAAATCTTCTGTTTGGGATTAATTTTGCTCATCCAAAGAGATTCATCGCAATAAATATTGCCAATACCTGAAACAATTGATTGATCTAATAAGCCGGCTTTGATTGTTATGGATTTGTGTTTTGTAATTCTTTTGAGAAATAAGTCTGGTTTTTTGGGTGGTTCTGGTCCAAGTCTGACAATAAATTTTTGTTTTTCAACTTCTATGGTTGGGATAATGTGGACAATTCCAAATTTACGCTGATCGTTAAAGAATAGTTTTCCGCAATCTAGGTCAAATTCAACACGAGTTGACTTGTCTGGGAGATTGCAGATGAGAGAGTCGGTGGGATGTCCACCGCCAAAATTTTCTAAACCGTTTTTAAAGCCGTGAAATACTAACTGTCCTGTCATTTTAAGATGAATTAAAATTGAAAAATTATTATTCAAATCAAAGACTAAAAGTTTGCCAAATCTACGGATATTTATAAATTTAGCACCAATTAAGTTACTAAGTTCTTTTTTGCTAAACGAAAATTTTTTGTCATAAGAAGTGACTTTTTTGATTGTGTGTCCAATTACTAATTCAGTAAGCCCTCTTTTAATTGTTTCGACCTCTGGCATTTCCGGCATAAAAATATTATACAGTTTTTCACTTCTAATTGTATAATGTTTATATGGCAAGTGATAAAAAAACTAGTTATTTAGATGAAGTTGTTTCTTTAGCAAAGAAACGTGGGTTTGTTTTTCCTTCTGGTGATATCTATGGAGGAACTCGTTCTGCTTGGGATTATGGTCCGCTGGGTGTTGAATTAAAAGAAAATATTAAAAAACAGTGGTGGAGATATATGGTGACTAGTCGTGAAGATATAGTTGGCCTTGATTCATCTGTTATCTTGCCTAAAGAAGTTTGGGTTGCTTCTGGGCATGTTGGGGTTTTTAATGATCCATTAACTGAATGTTTAAGCTGTCATAAGCGTCAAAGAGCTGACACTATGATTGAAGAATGGACTGAAAAACATGGGCATTTACCTGAAGGCGACACTGAAGAAAAACAATTGATGAGTGTTAATTGCGAATACTGTGGCGCAAAAGGAACTAATAAAGATGGCAAATCAAATTGGACAAAGCCTCAAGATTTCAATATGATGTTAAAAACTTATTTAGGTCCTGTTGAGGATGAATCTGGATTACATTATTTACGTCCTGAGACTGCTCAAGGTATTTTTGTAAACTTTCAGAATGTTTTAACTTCAGCCAGGATGAAACCTCCATTTGGGATTGGTCAGATTGGAAAATCTTTCCGTAATGAAATCACACCTGGTAATTTTATTTTTAGAACAAGGGAATTTGAGCAAATGGAAATGGAATTCTTTGTTAAACCTGGAACTGATGAAGACTGGCATGAATATTGGATGCAGCACAGAAAAGAGTGGTATTTAGATTTAGGGATCAAAGAAGAAAACTTACGGTTTTATGAGCATCCAAAAGAGAAACTTTCTCATTATTCTAAGAGAACAGTTGATATTGAATACCGTTTTGGTTTTAAGGGTTCAGAGTGGGGTGAGTTGGAAGGCATTGCTA
>JAISHP010000066.1 GCA_031262545.1 Candidatus Ancillula hodotermitis
GTTAGAATCAAAGATGTAATTAGCAACAGTTCCTGTTTCACAAATTCTATAATCAGCATCAGCTAAATTGTCTAAAGAAACTTTACCTCCATTAGCAGAAGTCAAAGTTTGAGCAGGAGCAGGTTGCTTAGAATTTACAAAACCTGATCCATCAATCCAAGCACCACCCTCAACAGCAAAATCAGCTCCATCTAGACCAATACCTCTTTGATCAACCTTAGTAAAAGTGAATTTAGAAAGTGACTTTTGATTAGGAATATCAAAAGCAAAAATACCGTAAGTTCCAGTAACATCAGTTTTAGTTGTAGTAACAGCAATATTGCCGTCTCTAACAACAATTACTTGTCCAGTTGTTCGACTAAACGAAATTGTCCAAGTTCTGCTTGCAGCTCCTGTTGGCAAAATATAACCAGTTGGAGCCTGATATTCAACTAGCTGATATGTAGCTTCAGGATCAAGTGAAATACTATTGATGTTTTCATTAGCTAAAATAGATTGATTTGTTGAAGTATTGGTATAACCTTTATCAGTTAGAAGAACACCAGCTTGAGACACAAATGTTAATCCACTAGTATAACCATTACCAGCATCTCCTCCACAATCTGGAATTACCCCCTCATTTGTGTTAGCTCTTGAAGCAAGATTACTTGAATCACAGAAATAGAATTTAGCACCGTCAAGTTTTTCTGAGCTAGAGTCATCAATCTTGCTTGGAGCAATATTATAGTAAAGATAAGTATTAATATAAGAAATTGCTTTATTAATATCAATAACAATTGGATTTGTTGTATAATCGATACCAGTAATCTCTTGATAAGCACCAATTACCCCACTATTATAAGGAGCCACTTCAACAACTTGGCTAGATCCCGAAATTGAAATATGAATAATGTATTGATTATCAGATTTTTGATACCCAGTAACTGTATTTGTTTCGGAAAGTAGATAATATCCATCTTCTAACTCTTCAAAAGTTACTTGACCACCATTAGTCGAATCGTTAGATTTAGGATAATTTGATTTTCCTAATGATACCCCTGTTGAATCAACAGCATCTAATGAGAAAGTAGCACCGTCAAGAGTGTTGTTATTTTCATCATACTTTGTAAAAGTAATTGTAACTGGCTTAACCATATCAACAATATTTAATTGTCCTGTCAAGATTTCACCAATTGAAGTTGTTGCACCATGTAAGAATAATACATGTGATGCATTTATAGGATTTAAGTCAAAGCTTGTTGCAGTCAATGTATTTTCACCCAAACCAATATACCAAACTTTATCAGAAGGCAAATCAAATCCTTGAGGAGCTTTTGTCTCCGTTAATTTATAGATAAATCTAGCATCTCTTTGACTATCTTTAATTCCTTGAGTTTCAGAAGCATCTAAATAATTGTCATGATCTGAATCTAAATAAAGTTTACCAAGAGTTCTACCATTTGCCCCATCACCAGAAATGTAATATTCAGTTGCAGGTGTAGTAACACCACTTTCAGCACAAGGACGAATTCCAGCAAAAGTAGAAGTTGGACAAGTTGCTTCTAAAGTAAATTCTGCTCCGCTAAGTCTTGTAGTAGCATCTTCAGCGAATTTATCAGCATCAAAATTGAAAGATAAAGCATTTTCAAAATCAACATAGAACCAGCGATTTGCCAAACCAGCGTGAGTTGAACCTAAATTTGTTCCTAAATCATTTGCTAAAGGAATTTCATTTAGAGCTACAACATATTGTCCGTTTAAAGTCTCTCTTGGCGTGATTGTTTGCGCTGTCCCCCAAGCTCCTTGTCCGCCTTTCTTTTCTGAAATAGTAGGGTAATCATTAGTTGATTCATTTTTAGAAGTAACATAAATTAAATACTGATTTCCGGTTGTTGAATAACCAGTTGGTGCACTTGTTTCGGTTAGAAGATAATAGCCTGTAGTCAAATTACAGAAACTTACCAAACCAGCAATAGAAGAAGAACCTGATCCTGGACATCCTTCTAAAGCCTGTCCTGATGTTGTAGTTTCTGGGAAACCATCTTGAGACAAAGAAACACCTGAGGCATCAGTCTTATCTAAACTAAATACAGCTCCATTCAAAGGCTCAGCGAATGAATCATATTTGATAAAAGCAATATCTGAATTAAAAGGAGTATTGTCAATCGCACCAGAAGCAAAAGCAAAAGCTGAAGCAGTTGCATCTGTCCAAGTTGCTTGATGGTTACAATTATTTGTATTAGATTGATTATCAGGATTCATCAAGTAGCAACCTAAAGTATTAGCTGTATTTTGGCTAGAAATTGATTGAATAACTAAATGATCATATTGAGGATCTGTATAATACACAGGTCCATTACTTCCTAAATTCAAATTGTAATAAATTAAATAATCTCCAGTTCCCCCAGTTAAAGTATAACCTTGAGGTGCTGAAGTTTCAATCAATCGATAAACATAAAGTGGACTTAAATTTTGTTGTATAATTGGAGTCTTATTAGCATCATCAGTAACTAAATGCCCAGTTGAATCTGAAACATAATTTCCTAGACTTGATAAAGAACCTGGATAATTTGTATTACAAGTATAAGGACTTTCTATTCCAGCCGCAGGGTTATTAGAATTCTCCATAATCGAGAAACTTGTTGAACTTCCGTTGTTAGAAGCCATACATTGATACAAGGTGAATTTAGCTCCTGCCAAAGGAGTTGATAAATCTAAATCTGTTTTAATCGGATCAATATTAAATTTACGATCATTAACAGTAGTCCAGCCAGGCCCGTATCCTCCTGCTGTTGCTAAGAAATCTCCAAAGTTTGTTCTTGTGGCATTCAAAATATCCAAAACAGCATTAGGCGAGTATGTTCTTTCCTGAGTATCATCATCAAGGTTTTGAGTTGTTGAATTATATTTAGTTCCAAAATGGTAAACATATTTATGCTCAGCTGGAGAATAGCCATTAGGAGCGTCAGTTTCCCAAACAACATACCAACCATCATCTAGACCTACATCAAAATTAACCCAACCAGTACAATCAGTAAGATGAGTTAATTCAGCGATCCAATCAGAACATGTAGAATCACTTTGTGAAACAGCTGTTTGTAAAATAGTTCCAGTTGTAATATTGTCATAAGTCAAAGAATCAAATGATGGATTAGCCGTGGTTAAAGGAGCAATTGCAAAAGATGCACCTGGAAGAGCAGTATCAAAATCATCACCTTTTTCAAAAGCAAATCTAGTTTTAATTGGAGTATTATACATTTCCCAATCAACCATCAGTGAAGCTGTATCTGTCCCAGCATTCCAATCAAAACCATCAATTGGGTTACTACCTTTTTGCCCAAGAGTTACACCAGTTCCTGAAATCGTATCAGTTTGATTAAAAGTAACCCCAGTATATTTATAAACAATAGGATACTCAATATTATCACAATTTCCTGAAGTAGGATCACAAGAATGTGCCTTATAGAAAGTAACTAAATAGAAAAGTCCTTCGCTCTTGTGGTTGAATGTTGTTTTATCTTCAGCTAAAATGTAGAGGTGAGTTGTATCTAATTCTTGAGCTGATAACTGATTACCATTTGCATCAACTAAATAACCATCAGCGCCTGAAGTGTAACTATTAATTTTAGTTCTTGCACTTGGATTATTATTACAGAAACTCTTCGCTTCTTGCTCACTATCTACAATTGAATAAGTACTCCCGTTAGCATCAGGAGAAGTCTGAGAAACAGAACCATCGCATTCATAAAGAGAGAATTTAGCTCCAGCTAAAGGAACAACAGTATTTCCTTCAATATCACCACTCTTAATAGGATTAATTCTAAATGATTCATAATTTACAATTGCTGGGCCTTGGTTAATACAATCTTCTGAATCACCATTAACAGTACAGAAGTTAGAAGCTGCAGCGCCATCTTGCCATGTTAAATTAGCAGCAGGAGGATTAGTTCCATCCCAGTTGATTCCACTTGCAATTTGAGCAAAAGAAGTAGTTGCAACAGCGTTATATTGCAAATTCTGCATATCATATTGATAATCTCCAGTTGTTTTAACTAACCAAACATATGATGATTTAGTATAGCCAAGAGATGGGTTAACGCCTGTTTCGCGTAATAAGAAATATCCAGATTCTAGATTGTTAAATTTCACTAAACCATCTGAACCTGAAGTAGCTGTCAATACATCACATGTATTTGAGAAAGTTTTACTATCAGCAACATTACAAGCACCTGTTAATTGAGCTTCGCTAGTAACTAAAGAACCATCACCTTTATAAGCTCTAGCATTTTCATCAGATTTTACTAAACTAAAGCTAAATCCATCCAAAAGACCACCTTGATCTGAAACCTTTTGGAATTGCAATGTATGATTCATATTAGGATAGTTAGGAACATAATAATAAAAAGTTAAAGTCGTTGGATCCCAGAATGCTACATCACCGTCAAAATAATCAGCACATGTATAACTCTTTGAACCAACTGTTGCAATTCCAGTTTGTGCTGGATTTGCTGAGCAAATATCATCAATATTTGATCCATCAACAGGAATAATTACCGCAGATGTATAAGTATTTCCATCAACAGAATTCCAGCTCATAGATGGAGTATAAACTCCATTAGCTAAATCCCAACTAACTACCCAAGAAGGATTTGTTGAATAACCTTCGTTAAATCCTTGAGGTTGTGTAATCTCAGTAAACTTATATTCTAAATTAGGATCAAATTTATAATTTGTAATTTCAATATTAAATTGGTCAGCATTCTTAGCACTCCACTCATATTTTGTAGTTTCGCTGACTGGATTCTCTTGACATGCTTGAATTCCGATTGTGCTGTCTGTACAAGGTATATCAGACCAAGCATCACTAGATGTTGATCCTTTAGGACGAGAAGCTAAAGTAAAGACAGCTCCTCCAACATAATCAGGACCATTTTCTACAGAAACTGCATTAACTTTAGAAAGCTTTAAATGAACATATGGATAGTTAACCCAAGGGAAATTATTAGGCATTGCGCTATCTAAATCAACCATATTAATTGAACTAACAACGCCGACACCAGCCTCTTGAGCTGGCGTAATTTCCACATAATTATTTGCAGTATTATAAGATTGAGTTTCATCATTATAATCTAATTTATAAACTCTAACACAACCAATTTGAGTCGTAGTAGTTGTATTATTTGAACAATTATCCTCTAAAATCTGTAATAAATAAACATCTTTATCTGGATTCATATTTTGTGGAGCAACAGACTCCTTTAAAACATATGTATGTCCATGCTCATAATTGTAAGCATTAACTGTTTCTCCCTTATCATTTTGATATGTTCCAACCATCTTATATTCAAAATGTATTTTTCCATCAGTTCCTGAAGAGACTTCTGGGTAATTCTCTGGATTCCAAGCAATAGCATTATAATAATCTTCTGAATAAGCATCATCTGTCAATAAATTGTAACCATTTGCTAGAGATAGATTATTTTGAACGGAACCATTTGTTGTTCCTTGAGCAGGCAATAACTCAAAACCTGCATTTTGTAATTTATTTCCTGATACATCTTCTTTTGTAAATTCAACTTCAAAAGGATTGTAAGAAGGAATTGTGGCAACAGCTGCACCATTTGCAATTCTAACTCTGTTTGATACACCATCAAATGTATAACCATCTTTAGGGAATTGTTTACTATAATCATAAGTAACTTGTGCTTGATCATCAACCTCAAGGCATTCACCATCTGCACCAGAATTCTTATTTACACAAGATTGCATATATCCTTCTGTAAATTTAGCTCTGATTCTAAAAGAAAATTCTTGCGGAATAGCAGCTTTATTTGAATCAGTAGGAAAAACAACAGTTCCGTTATGAACACCTGTTAATACATTTGAATTAAGTGAAATATGAATTTGAATTCTTGTATAAGCATAATTTGGATCTGATTTAGAAGAAACTTGATTACCATCAGCATCAAAATATAAATCTGTAAAGGAAATACAATCTTGAGTATTAGAACCTTGGCACTGAGAAGCAATTTGCGATTCATCAACTTTCGTAAAATTATGCATTGTTCCCGATTCTGAAGCTCCTGGAGCATAAACTCCAACCGCATTACCTTCATTATCCCAAAGAACAATCGGAGCTTTAGTTTGATCAGATCCTGTTGTTGTTATACAACTATCAGAAGCACTAGGTTGAAGATTACTTGTACTTGTATTATCTTTACAACCATTATAATCTCTTGTATCTAGAGTTATTCCTTTAGGAAGGATATCTGTCATATCAATTCTATTTGGAAGAATATTTGTTTCAGTTGATAGGTTATTCATTCTTTGATTAACATAATAATAAACAGCGTTTGGATCATTTGTTGAGTCATAAGCTGTAGAAGGAACACAACCACTATTATTATCAATTGAATTTAGTCTATCACAAGCATCTTGATTAATTACATTCCCGCTTGAATCTAATGATCCTTCTCTAGTATATCCTGGATACAAATCTGTTTCTTGCCCAGGTCCGACATAACGCCTAGCAGCATCAGGCCAAATAATATTTGCATTTGCATCATCTGTTGTATGAACTGTTCCTTTATCAGAAGCGTCCTGGGCAGTTCCTTGCCAAGCTAAAGCTCCAGGTGTATGTGTTGTATATGTAAAAGTTCCTCGACTTGATCTGAGCCAGTTTTGAACTGGTGATTTACGAATATCAAAAAGCATAGCACTTTCTTGGCGTGCATTTTGAATAGCTACTGAAACCTCATCAGACGAATTGCGATAAGTTGCTACTCTGTCATAATTTATATAATCAAAAGTATTTTCATTTGTTAAATAATTCTTTGTTGAAGGTGTTTTATAATTAACTGTTGAAGGATAAGCTCTTAATGTTTTATAAGTTTGATCATCAGCTGAAGCTGGTGTAACACTATAATCTCCACTTGCTGATTGTGCTTCTGCTTGACCTAAAACAATTGGTGTCATATTAGCATTGTTTGCTGAACCACTATTCCCACAATATGAATCTTTACTACTCCCACAAACCCCAGCATTATATCCTTGCGTTCCTAAAATTGTTGGATAAAGAGCCCAAAGTCTATCCAAATCATTATTCATACGCATGTCATATCCAGGAATATTTCTTGCTGAAAATTCTGACCCTAAATTAGCATATTTTCCTGAAGTAGCTCCGTTCCACCCTTCAGTTGGATTTCCTTTAGCAGTTGTATCTGTTACCGACCAGACTGAGTCAGGATATGTCTCATAACGAATTCCGTAATCCGTTGCTTCAATAGTTTTTCCTTGAATTGATCCACCAATACCTGTTGTAGAAATATCATTCTCATCAGCATCACGCCCAGTTAATGGAATAATTGAAGAAACAGTTTCCGTTGGATTATTTTGATAAATTGGAATTAAAGATGTAGATGAAAAAGATTGCCAGGTATGACCTCTTGTTGAAGCTACATTAAAATAATTTTCTGCACCGCTTAATGTAAATTGAGCACCAGAACGGATAAATGAAGAAGCTGTAATTGAGTCATCAAACCAAGCATCACTTCCTCCACCTTGTCCATTATCTGTAGCGTCGTTGGCATAATAAGCATTCTTAGATAACGCAAAGGCCAAAGTTCCGGCTGTTGAGCCGCTAGCTCCATTCTCGTGATAAGTTAACGCCGAACAATTTATCGCCGCACTCGTACATCCTCCCAAGACAGAACCACCACCACCTGTACTACTATCTCTAAAAGCATAAACAACATCACCAGTGTGCGAATTACTATTATTACTTACAGGATCTGCTGTGTTGTGAGCCACAGTTTCTGTTCCGCCGGTCATATTAGTATTATTAGCATTTAGAGAATAAAAACTCATATAGCTAGAACCATCAATAAAACTTAGCTTCTTTCCGCTATTTGCTTGAGCAGAAGTTGGATCAGTAACATCACTTGTCATATCAGCTTTATCATACATAGCATAATATTCAATTTTAATATCAAAAGAAGTAATATTATGATAATTAATACCTGAATAAAGATTATTTGAGAATGAAATCATCGGGCGATATTGTCCTTGTCCCCAGCCTCTGTCGCCACGACCATAAATAATATTCGTCAAAGTCAAACGAGCACCAACACCAGCACGCATTGGATTTCCGTTTTCCATATATGTAAATGTCCCAACATTATCATATTCAGCTGTAATTGAATCATTTGTCCAAGCATCATTTCCTGAATTGTCTTTACAAGTTGCTGCTCCAAAAATACCATTACTATTTGATGTGCTTGGATTTCCAGTTTGATCACCATTGTATGAATATTTAGCACTTTGTGGGCAATACTTTAAAGCATGTGCACCTTGAGTACTTGTCCAATTAACATTTGATTCGATTGCTCCCCAGTTTCCATTACCATCACTAAATTGAGGATAAATAACAGCGGCAGCTGAAGATTTTTGCATAAATTTCATATATGAACTTGACCTAAATTGCCAAGTACTAGCTTGGTTTCCATTCTGACCCGCAGCTGGAGCTTGTGTTGGATCTTGCCAACCATTTAAATTATCTCCACCAGCATCACTAGTATCACGATTTACTAGTGGCTCATAAGCTCTTCCAGCTTTTGAACTATTTGAAACCTGATGGCAATAAGCACGGTTATCATTAGCATATTTATAAGCTGACGGATTATCTTGACTTTCATCAGCAACATTCCAAGTAGCGAAAGTTGTAGCATTACAAGGTAAATAATTCTGAATATAATAAGTATTAGCCCCATATAAACAGTCATCGCCACCTACATAGTCTCCATTATTATTAATATTGTTATCCATTTGATTATTACAATAAAGACCGCCATTTTGGTTGCTAGAAGAGTAAGTAACTGAACTTGTTCCAGAACCATCAGCCTTACTATTATCATATTGACTTAAATTAATATTCCCATTTGCTGAATTAGAATATCCAGCATTATACGCATTTTGCATTGGTCGACCTTGTGTCTGATACGCATAAGTTGAAGGAGTGTAACCGATCCCGGATTCTGCAAACAATCCAGATTCAGATTTATTAGTACAATTACTAGTTGAATATCCAGAAACAGCTGTTTTATTAGTTTCATCATACCCTAAACCACTCGCACAATTTTCTCTAATACCTCTAGCTTCACCATATTTTCCGGTCGCCATAGAAGCCGACTTTTCAGAAGCTACAGTCACTGAAATATTAGAATAAGCTGAAGTCGAAAGCTGCAATCCTGTGGCTTGCATTGTATCTCCGCCCGAACAAGTATCTGAATTTGTTACTTGAGCTGGAGTGGAAATATCATCTTCAGTATCATTAAGATCAGCAGCATCACCAGAGTTTGTATAGGTATGGCATTTTAGAATTGTCCCTGGTTGATCGTCTAAAGATTGCAAAATCGCTGTATTCAAGTGAGCCTGACCCCCTTGAGTATACGCATTACTTTGCATAGAATTATGAATTATAGCAGCAACTGCTACCCCTACCCCAATCAATAATATCGACAACACAGTGACGATAGTAATCTTGGTCCTTTTACTCGCATTTAACATAGACAACTTACCCATACTAAAATATTATATGTTTAGTAATATATTTTTACTATCTTTTTAGCCTATTTCTACAACATTTTCACATTTGTTTCACATAGTAGCAATTAAAATTTAAATAACTAATTTATTCTATCTTTGAAAATATCTATATCTTCGTAATTTTCACTAACAAGCGATGCGGTAAAATTTCCGGACTCTTTATCGCAGCATAAGTTCCCCTCCTGCAGAGGGATGTCACATACAGTAGGCTTAAAGTTCCCCTCCTGCAGAGGAGTGTCACATACAGTATGCTTAAAGTTCCCCTCCTGCGGAGGGGTGCCCGTAGGGTGGGGTGGTCTCTTCGACTACAATTGCCCAACCACCCCGTCACTTCGTGCCACCCCTCCGCAGGAGGGGAACTAAGTATATCTTATGCCAGCCCTCCGTAGAAGGGACCTCGTAGACTCCGCCTGCTAGTTCCCCTCTACAGAGGGGTAGATTCAGCGATTCAAGACGCTGAAGACGGGATGTTTAAATAAACTTATCTTCTAAATTTTGATATAATTTCGAGGTCTTTTCAACAATGTCGCTTGGTAAAGCCGGTGGTTCTTGATCGGAAGATGTTGACCAACCCGAATCGTTCTTTAGCCAATTACGCACAAATTGTTTATCAAAACTTTGCTTATCTTGATTCCAATAGCGCGAAGAATCAGGTGTTAATACCTCATCTCCTAAAATTATTTCACCAGTAAGAGGATCTAAACCAAATTCAAATTTTGTATCAACTAATGTTAAGCCTTTAGTTTTAGCAATTTCACTAGCCTTTTCAAAAATTTCTAAAGTTAAACATCTAAGTCTTCCCGCAATATTAGCTGCAAATCCTTCTTTTTCTAAACGATTAGACATTTCTGTAAAAGTAACATTCTCATCATGCTCGCCAACCTCAGCCTTCATAGCTGGTGTAAAGATTGGCGAATCAAGCTTTGTCCCATCTTCTAAACCTTTTGGAAATGAATATTCCTGATATCCACCTGTTTCTTGATATTCTTTATAAGCTGAACCTGTTAGAAAACCACGAGCAACACATTCAACAGGAATCATTTGCAGTTTTTTGCAAACCATAGCTCTGCCATCTAATTTTGCTCTATCCTCATCGTTTAGGCAAAAATCATTTACATCAGCTGATAAAAAATGGTTTGGAACAATATTCTTTAATTGTGAAAACCAGAATTCAGACATTTGCGTTAAGATTTTACCTTTATTTGGAATTTCAGGCGAAAGAATATGGTCAAAAGCTGAAACTCTATCACTAGAAACCATTAAAACAACTTCACAACCAAATTTTCGTTTTAACTTACTACCAATTTTTTCTTCAGGAAAGAATAACTCACGAACCTTCCCACTTTGATTGTGCTTCCAACCTTCAATATTAAATAAATCTGTCATTTTTCCTTATCCTAAAACTTTTTTATAAACTTCGATTGTTTTTTTAGAAATTGATTTCCAAGAGAAGTTATCTTGAGCGCGCTTGTAACCCGCTTCACCCATTTCTTTAGCTCTGTCAAGATCAGAAAACATCTTATCAACAGCTGCTGCAAAATCTGAGGTAAACTTATCAGGATCCAAAGGAGTTCCTGTTCCATCTTGAACTTGCTCAATCGGAACCAAATAACCAGTTTCGCCATCAACAACAACTTCTGGAATTCCACCTGTAGCTGTAGCAACAACTGGTAATTTCAATGCCATAGCTTCCAAATTGACAATACCTAATGGTTCATAAATTGAAGGACAAATAAACACATCTGCCGAATTCAAGACAGTTGTTAACTCGTGCTTTGGAAGCATTTCGTCAATCCAAATAATATTCCCACGAGTTTCTTTCAGTTTTTCCACAGCTGAAGATACTTCTTCTTCAATTTCTTTCGTATCTGGCATTCCAGCACATAATACAATTTGAATGTCTTTACTAAACTTCTGAACTGCTTGTAAGAAATATACTAATCCTTTTTGACGAGTAATACGACCAACAAAAACAGCAGTAGGCTTATTTGTGTCAATTCCATATCTATCTAAAACATCTGTAGGTTCACCTGTTAATTTAAACGAATCTAAATCAATTCCGTTGTGAACAACAAAAACTTTTTCTGGATCAACATTTGGATAACAACGTAAAATATCATTACGCATTCCGCCAGAAACCGCAATTATCCCTGCAGCATTTTCATAAGCAGTTTTTTCTGCAAAACTCGAAAGATTATATCCTCCTCCTAATTGCTCTGCTTTCCAAGGACGCAAAGGCTCAAGAGAGTGAGCAGTAATAACATGAGGGATAGAATATAATTCTGAAGCCAGAAAGCCTGCTAAATTTGCATACCAAGTATGAGAATGAACTAAATCAGCACCAGCACAATCATTGGCAATTTGTAAATCTACACCAAAAGTTGATAAAGCAGGATTGACATTATGTGTTTGTGTTTTTTGCAATTCTTTAGGAACATCATACCCGTAGACATTTGAAGCATCTCTAAATCCATCAAAGCAACGCACTTCTACATTGTTTTCCCCTAAATCTTCACGTAAAACTTTTGACAACTCCTCAACATGCACACCAGCACCACCATATACTTTTGGCGGGTATTCTCTAGTCAATAAATCAACTTTTATATCCATAGAAATATTATACAACAGTCATTTTGAATTTAATTCAGCAGTTCTATTCTAGCGGTAATTTTCGCTGGCCCTGAAAGCTTTACTTGATTTGAATGAACTTCAACACCAGCAACACCACCCGGAACTTGAATATTATTTTGTCCAGTTACAATCCCCGTTGCACAAATCCCCGTTCCACAAGAAAGAGTTTCACCAACACCTCTTTCAAAAACTCTCATTTTAGCTAAATTTTGATTATTTTCAATTACAGCAAACTCAAAATTAGCACCAGTTTCTAAATTGGGTTTCATTATCGGTTTTTTTGTTAAATCTAAATTATTTAACTGCTCTTCGTTTTCCAAAATGGCAACCAAATGAGGGTTTCCCATATCCACAAACCTAGCTGAAACTTGAGATTTTGAACCATCCTTTAACCAAAAATTAACCAAGTAAGAATCGCCTGTCTTAAATTCTCCCATATCAACTTGAATAGTATCGTCATCAATATAAGATAATTTCTTTATACCGGCCCTTGTTTCTAAATCAATCGTATCAGATATAGATGTGAATCCTAAATATCTTAAAAACGCCAAACAAACTCTGGTCCCATTTCCACACATTTCTGCAATTGAACCATCAGCATTCCGATAATCCATAAAATAATTATCTTTTTTGGTTAAACGAATTAGTCCATCTGCTCCAATGCCAAAATGACGATCACAAACTTTTTGAATTTCTTGACTATTTGGCTCAAATTTATCTTCAAAATCATCATAGATAATGAAATCATTACCCATTCCATGTCCTTTATAAACAATTTTTGGTAATGACATGACTCGAAAAGCCTAAAAGTCTAAAATAAATTACTTATTTTGTAGCAGTATCTGTTCCGGTTGTTCCGGTAGTATCTGTCCCAGTGGTTGTTCCAGTTGATGAACTTGAATCTGTCCCTGTTGTATCAGTACTTGTGGTTCCAGTAGTGTCTGTACCTGTTGTATCAGTACCAGTTGTTCCGGTTGTATCCGTAGAACTATCAGAATCTGTTCCAGTTGTATCTGTTGAAGTAGAATTATCTGTCGATGAATCATCTGTTGTAACAGGATTAGCACCAGAAGGTGAATATTGACAATAATCTTGCTGCGAACCCAAACAAGGTCCAAAACCTGTAGCAAAGTTAACCCCAAATGTTACAGCTAGAGTAATAACAACAATAATTACCAAAGGCAATACAGCAAAAATCTTCTCTTTCATCTTTAACATTATACAACAATCCCGTCCTATCTTCATTCGATTTTATCAGGTTGGTACCCTCTGATTTTCAGCTACAAAATAATTCCCCTCCTGAATGGATGTCTTAACATTCACTTAGTTCCCCTCGTTGGAAAAGTGCCCTAAGATCGACTTAGTTCCCCTCCTGTGGAGGGGTGCCTGAAAGGCGGGGTGGTCTTGCTATTCCCAAAACCGACAGTAACCCAGATCTTCAATTAAATTTAAAGTTCTCCTTATAATGTAATAATAACCAATAACAAGAATAAATCTAATTTTTTTCTTCTTGAATATTCTTGGCGACATTAACTAAATTTTTTTTAATACCGGGGAATATTTTTTCTAGCTCTGGAAAGACGAATTGGCGTAATCTTGATCTTGCAGGATATCCATAAATATTTGCTGCTGGGAAATTTGTGGGGTCATCCCAATATTCAATCTCAAAAAACCTGCATATTTCTTCAGTTTCTTTTCTTGTAAGCTCTAAAAATGGACGAAGAATAGCCCCGCGCTCTTTTTGCATCCCTGCAAGTACCTCAATTTTAGAACCTCTTGCTAAACCAAGCAAAACAGTTTCAGCTTGATCATCAAGTGTATGAGCCAATAGTAATATATCTGGTCTATCTTTTAATAAAACTTTATATCTCTCATCTCTTGCCACAGCTTCAACATTTTTTTTACAATCTAAATTCAAATTAACTATTTCACAATTTACATCAAATTTTTTACAAATTTGGTAAACATCTTGAACAACTTTCTTAGTTGAATCTTGTAAACCATGGTCTATAGTAATTACTTTAAATTCAACTGCTAAATTTCTTTTCTGACAAAATTCTGTCCATCTTTTTGATATTAAAACTTTTTGTGAAGTTAGAAATAAAGCCAAAGAATCAGCCCCACCCGAAACCCCAATATTAATTTTAATTGTTTTATTTTTTTGATTAATTAATCTTTTTTTTAAACTTAAGTACACTTCTCCAAAAGCTTTTTGAAAAGTTTTATTTCGCCTATTATTTCGATTAGTCACAATTAACTTTATAAAGCTTGTAATTACCTTGTTGCAAAATTAAATCCATCGCTTTGTCTTTTGTATAAGTATTAATGAAATCTTGATTATGCAAACTTTCAAAGCGTTTATAAGTATCTCCCAAATCCTTGAATGATAAATCATCTCCCAAATCAACAAAATACATTTCGTTTGAATTTTCAGCGTTTTCACAAACCATAGTCTTCATAGTGTCTGAATGCCCGCTTGCAAACCCATCAAGAGCATCTTTAAGTGGTGGAATATTATCTATCCTAGAATTATAAATTGGGAAAACCAATTTTCTTCCTCCGTAAATATATTCCCAAACACTTTGATTAAAAGGGTCTGCTAAAATCACAGCTTGACTTCCCGTATTCTCTTTAATTGTTGTAAAAAAAGCAACTTTTTCTTTATTCGCCACAGTTAGTGAATCCGATTTATTTACAGATTTTGTTGTTTGTGGATTAAATATTGCTCCTCCTAAAACTAAAATATAAATTAAAATAAATATAAATTTAGTTCCAATATTAATTTTTTTATTAAAATACTTTAATTCAATACTACCAAGCAAACAAACCACCAACAAAGGCAAAACAGCTAACACTCGCCAATCATCTTTATACCAAGGAGCGGCAATTATATTACTAAATCCATTTCTAAATGTCATTCCAAAAATATAAATTATTGTAAAAATTATATAACTAATTGCAAAAGGAACATAAACTAATCTCATTTTTTCTGTTGAGTGAATAATGAAATAAATTACAAGAGCAACAATCGCAATAATATTTAAACTTGCCAAAAACCAATTAGCTGCAGCTTCGGCAAATGATAAATCGTGATGTGCTGCAAACCAGTTTTCTGGATGCCATAATAAATCTGAACGTAAATGTCTCAATACATAAACTGCGATTACAGCAATTCCTATAACTAAGATTCCAATAAAAACACCTAGAATAGGCGCAGATCTTTTCCCATAATTTGAAATTAACCTCTTACACCACAAAACAAAATATGGTAAGATAAATAAAACAACGGTAAATAATACCCTTGGTTGTGAAAGCATAATTAAAATAAAGAAAATAATGAATCCAGAAATAATATTAGCAACTTTTCCTGGTTTCAATTTTTCTCGTTTTTCTTCATCAAAAGCGATAAATATAATATCAAGTAGCTTTAGAATAAATAATATTAAATATGGAGTTAAGCAAGTAGCAAGAGAATAAGCATAGAGTGTCCCTTTTTGAAGCAGATTATAAGGAAAACAATAAAGTGCAACTGATAAAATTGGAATTAATATAGCTTTAAGTGAATCAAATGTAACCCCAGCTCTTTTTGCCAAATTTTTTGAAAGCAAAAGCACACCAAGTGGCCAAAGAATACCAGATTCAAAAACCCAAACCAAAGAAATTGCAAAAGCAATAGAAACAGGACCAAAAAGACTGCCAATTTTAACAACCAAAAATGCTAAAAAATGGAAAAGTGGAGGGTAAAATCTATCTCCTGGAGCCAAATGGAATAAGCATCCAACCCCTTCATCAACTAATCTTTGAATGTAATTAAAGTAAGATGGATTATCATAATTCAAAATCGGATTTTGCCAGGCATCACTTGGATATTGTAAAATAATTATAACTAGAGCCAATAAAACGCCTAAAGTCATGAACAAAGTTCGAATTCTCTTGATTTTTTTCTTTAGTCTTTTATTTTCTTCGTTTTGTTGCTTTGAAATGTGTTTTAAATCTAAATTATCAGCCGCAATTACTCGACTAGTCAAAAAACCTAAATTTGATAAAGTATTATCAACAACCCCTGTATTAACTCCGCTTTGCTCTCTCTCTTGACTTGTTTCACCACTTACTATTCGTCTCGATTTTTCTTGAGATACACTTTTAGAAACTAAAGAAGCTAAACTTGAACTTGAATGCTTTGAGTTTAAATTTCGAGAGCTTAAATTTCGAGAACTAGAATGGCGGGAATCAGTCATTTAGTAGCGGGGACAGGATTTGAACCTATGACCTCCGGGTTATGAGCCCGGCGAGCTACCGAACTGCTCCACCCCGCGTCAAGATAAGACATAAGTCTTATAAACACATATGTATTAAATTATAAAGTAGCGAGCCGTTGGCGAATTGAGCCCGGCGACTCTTGCGCACCTATCAGGAAGCAAGACAAATACTTTGCCGAACTGCTCCACCCCGCGTCAAGATAAGACATAAGCCTTATAAACACATATATTTAACCACAAAATTTACCAATTTCAATAACTAAATACTGTTATATTATAACGATTTATTCCTCTTTTTGTCAAATTCTTATTACACTTACCGGTTTTTTATTTGTTGTAATAATGATTTGAATCTATTAGTTTTAGAATAAAATAAAGTAAATATTCCAGAAACTATTAAACTTAGTGGTGCTAAAGCAAAAACAGCCCATTTTCCTAAGGCCGGAACAATACCTAAAGAAATAAAATAGACCACAATACATGCTAAAATTATTACCCCGATATACTCAGCTGCCCGGAAAAAATAATATCTTAGCTGCACTTTAAAATAATCTTTATAAATCAGATGAGGTAAATACCAATATGTTGTCGCAGCTCCTGAAATGACAGTTGAGATGGCAATAGCAAATATTCCCCAATGAAAAACAGTTAATCCAATTATTGAAATTATTATACTAATTAATGCTTCTGAAATAAAGCTTATCCTCATCTGCCACTGTAAACCTAAAGCAACCTGATAAACTGTCAAGCAATTAAACAAAATACTAACTAATAAATTTAATGATAAAGCAATTACGGCCGCAATACCAATTGTCCAATCATCTCCGAGCCAAAGACGAACAAATGGGGTAATGCAAACAAAAAATGCTGGTGTAAAAAATAACGCTACTAAAAAAGTTGTGAAAAATAACTTTTGAAAAATCTCATATTTTTTTTCTTCATCTTCTTGAACGTTCAGATTACCAACAGCTGGAATAATTGAGTTGCTAATCTTTACAAAAAGTTGAGTAATAGCATTATTTATCATAAAATAATTACTATACAAAGCTGTTTGTGCTAAACATGCTAGAGTAGTTAATAACGTATTGTCTAAACCTGTTCTAAAAGCTGTTGAAAGATGGTTGATTAAGGTTCCAACTGTAAGCTTTTTAATATCAGTTTTTTGCTGATTTGAAAGAGGAATAGCTTCAGCATTATCAATGTGACCATAAAGTTTGTTCGCACGATACATCAAATAGCAATTACTCAAAAGTTGTAAAATTAAAGCTACTACTAAATATATAATAAAACTTTTAAATAAAAATAAACTTACTAATTGAACTAATGTAGTTAATATATTTGTAGCTGAATCTACTCCATAAATAATATCCTGACGTTGATCCGCCATTAAGATAGGACGTTTTCCCCTCAACAAATAACCTGCGAGCGCAATTGCTACAAATAGCCACCAAATTAAATAAACATTAGGAGCAGTAATATTATCTTTTAAAATTAAAGGCATTAAAAAAGTTACAACAATTCCAACCAGCACTATAAATAAAGCAACTCCAGCATATATTTTACGATATAAATTTAACAAAGTTTTAGTTAATCCATTATTTTTTTTAGCTAAAGAAGCAAACATATGATAATCTATAGCCTGAGTAAGTCCAAGCTCTGCTAAAGAAAATATGCCAATTAGCTCTGTAAACTGTTGATTCAATCCTACATTTGTTTTTCCTAAATAATAAACAAACAACCCTCTTGTTAAAAATTTGCAGAGGAGAGTTAAGGCTTGTCCTGCGCCTCCAACTAAAGCAGATTTTGCTGCATTTTTTGTCCGACTTGCCATATTATTCACTGACCTTTTCTAATAATTTACTTGGGGAGAATAAACCATCATATCCATAATCTATTGTTTCTTTCTGTTTTATCCAATCGATCATTTCTTGATTGATGTCTTCAATTTTCTCAAAAATTCGCATATATTTTGAATTATAAAACGGAAAATTTTTGATATTCTTGATATTTGTTAATAATTTTTTATTATAAACTACTGCCTCATAATAGCGTAAAGTTGGAGCCGTATAATTATTATTATAAGCAATTTCTAAAATTACATTAGATTTAATTGCAACTTTTAAAGTTTCTTTATAATCTAATGCTTTGCTTTTATTCCAGCTTTCAGTCCCCGTCGGAGTAATAATATCTCCCGACTGATTAAATTCAACTAAATCTAAATATTTTTTAGTTAATATCTCTTTATCTATCTTACTTAACAAATCTTTTCTAAAATCAGAATTCATTCCGACAAATTCAATTGAATATTTAATATCTTGTTTCTTGTTACTTGTCAAATCTGGATACAAGATAGAATAAGGTGTTAAAAATAATTCAAACCCATATTTTTTTGCATCATCAGGAGAGTACGTATATATTTTTTCAAAATTAATTTTTTTAACTATCTCTTTATATGATAATTCTGATTCCCAAGCATCAAATGTATAATAAACCAAATGAATATTTTCTTTTTTAGCTAACCGATTCAGCCACTTGTAATCAAATGATTTAATTAAAGAATTATTTTGAAAAATTATATAATAATCTATATTATCTTTAAATGAATACTGTTTAAGTTTAAAATATTTTCCCCAAATTCCTTGCAAAGGTAAATGGAATTTATCATTTATTTTTTTGGAAGTGTGTAAAAGCCAAAGTTGACGCAAAAATTTTGGAACTTTTGAATACAAACCTTTTATAATATCCACGTCTTGGCAATGAAAAATATCATCAAATATTGCATAAACAGTATTTGAAAACTGCTTTTCCTCACTTACTGTGACAAATATATACTTCTTTTGCATTCGTTAAAATTAGAATCCTTATTTTAGAATCCTACCGAAGAACTTTTTAATGCTTCTATAACCTCATCATCAACTTTGTAGGATTCTTTATCAGTTGGGAAAGTTCCAAGATTTACCTCAGAACTATAAGTATTCAAAGCATTTAGCATTTCTTCTTTTAAGTGCGCAAATAATTTAACAAATTTAGCAACCTGCTCACCATTCATTCCTAATAAATCTTGAATTACTAAAACTTGACCATCGCAATTTACTCCAGCACCAATTCCAATTGTCGGAATTTGTAATTTTTCGGTAATAATTGTTGCGATTTTGGCTGGAACGCCTTCCAAAGTCAGCATAGAAGCACCAGCTTCTTGAACTGCCTCAGCATCTTTAATTAATTTACGAGCAGATTCAATTTGTTTTCCTTGAACCTTATATCCGCCAAAAACATTAACTGATTGTGGAGTCAACCCTAAATGAGCCACAACAGGAATTTGCGCTCTAACTATTGCTCTAATTACATCAGCAAATTCAGCTCCGCCTTCTAATTTAACAGCTTGTGCTCCGCCTTCTTTGATTAATCTTGTAGCATTGTGAACCGCTTGTTCCGGCGACTCGTGATATGAACCAAACGGCATATCTGCAACAACAAATGTATCTTTACATATTCTTGTAACTGAAGCACAATGGTGAATAATATCATCAACAGTTACCGGCAATGTTGTATCATACCCCATCATAGTATTACCTAAAGAATCCCCAATTAAAATTGAATCAACTTCAGATTCTTCAACAATTCTCGCCATTGTTGAATCATAACAAGTCACCATCGTAATTCTTTGGTCAGTCCCTTTTTTTGCCATTAAATTTTTAATTGTCGCTTTAACCATATAAATATTATATGCCTGCCTACTTTTTATAATTGATATAATGTAATTGTGGTTAAAAGACAATCTTTATTATTTAAACTTTTTTTAGTTGTGGTTGTTTTATTCATGTCTTTTTTTTGCCAAATTTTAAATTTAAATCCAAATTATTTCAATTTTGCCAATGCAGATCAAATTAACTACAAATCTTTTTCATATCTAGAGGATGAAGATGATGGTGATAGTTCAGATTCTGATTTTACAACGACAGTCTATACCGACAAAATTGATTTAGATGATAAGAATGATGACAGTTTAGCTGAACAAGTTGATTTGTCTTGGCTCTCTGAAAATGTCACTCTTCAACAAACTACAGAAATTCAAGCTGTTTCTGAGCGCTCAAATTTACCAATCACAATAAACAACGCTTCTCAATATTTTGTTAAATTAGTTCTCCAGGCCAGAACAGAAAGTCAAAAAATTGATATAGATGACAATAAACTAAAACAAACAATTATAGTCGAGCCTTATAGTGAGAAAAAAGTCATTGTTCCTTTAGTTATGCGAGCAAACGGAGAAGGATTAATTCATGTTAATCTTGCGACTGAAGATGGTGATCAGTTAGACCAACGAACAATTAGTATTAATATTAATGTCACTATCGGCAAAACCTTAATGTATCTTTTTTATATATTTATTATTTTAATGTTTGTTTTAGGAATTTATAGAACAGTCAAAAAAATCAAAAATCGTTCAAATATACTAATCCATTCTTCAGAAGAAGAATCAAACCCAGCAGCGCAAAATAAAGCTGAACAAAATAACAAGTTAGATAGTGAGTAAATCAGTTGGAAAAAGTTCCCTAATTATGGGAATGGGGACTCTTGCAAGTCGTTTAACAGGACAAATTAGAACAATTCTTCTTGTCGCAGCAATTGGATCATACGGACAAATCGCGGATGCTTTTGATATAGCAAACAATGTTCCAACCTCTCTAAATTTAATTTTAACCGGTGGAATTTTTAATGCAGTTCTTCTTCCCCAAATTGTAAAATTTCGCACCCAAAAGAATAAAGCCAAATCACAAGAGCAAATAAATAAATTACTAACCTTTGCTGGGTCAATTGTATTTCTAGTAACTTTACTTCTTACTCTTTTAACCCCATTAATTATTCGTCTAATTGCCAACACCAATTGGGGGCAAGATCAAATTAATTTAGCGATTACTTTTGGATTCTGGTGCATGCCTCAAGTTTTTTTCTACGGAATGTATACTATTCTTGGAAATATTCTCCAATCAGAGGAAAAATTTGGTATTTTTTCTCTGGCTCCTATTTTAAATAATATTATTTCTATAATTATCTTTACTATTTTTATTATCCTAACCGGAGGTTTTGGTGTTTTTCCCGCCACAATTCAATCTATGACACCAGGATTGATTGTCCTCCTTGCTGGGGGAGCTACTTTAGGAATTGCTGCCCAAGCTGCTATTTTAATTATCCCACTTCTTAAATCAGGATTTAAATTTAAATTCATTTTTTCTCTTCACGGTTTTGGTCTTCGCCAGATCAGTAAACTTTGTTTCTGGACTTTTTGGATGGTAATGATTGAGCAAGTTGCCTCTCTTTTTTATGTTCACCTTTGTTCAGGTGCACCAGAAGCTGCTGCAAAACTTGGACAAGATCCTCTGCAAATCGGTGGAAATGCTGCCTATTCTAATGCTATGATTATTTACATAATTCCACAATCTTTAATTACAATATCATTGATGACCGCTTTATTTACAAAAATTTCTCAAGCAGTTTCTAAAAATCAAACTAATCAGGTTATTTCTTTTTTAATTAAGGGCTGCACAAGTATTATAGCTTTAATTACACCATTTATCGCTATTTTAGTTGTGTTGGGTGAGCCTCTTTCAAAAGCTTTAATTCCAACTCTTGACAAAACAGGCCAGAACTTCGTGAGTCTAGGTGTTATTTCTCTTAGCCTAATGCTAATTCCAACTGGTGTTTTTTCAATGTTTACCAGAGCTTTTTTTGCTTACCAAAAAACTCACATTCTTACATTTATAGAAATACCTGAACACTTGTTAACCATGCTCATTGCCTTTTTAGCAACTCTATTTTTTCAACCAAAAGATTGGCTATTTGCTGTCGGCCTTTGCAGATCAGTTGGAGCTTGGATTTTTATGTTTGTTATTATTCTAATCGCTCGCAAATTCTTATTTAAAAAATCTATCAGTGAATCAAAAATCTATAGTTCAATTATTCGTTGTGTTCTAGCCGGAATTATTTCCGCTCTTACTGGTGTTGCTTTTGGCAATCTAATATTTAAACATCTTCTTTCTAGTCTTGGTCAAACCGGCGGTTGGCTCTATAGTGTTTTTGTTTGTTTTTTAATTGGGACTATTATGCTTATAGTTTATGTTATTATGGCATATATTTTTAGAGTCCAAGAAATTCAAAATTATATTACACTCTTTAAAAATAAATTATTTAATGCCAAAAAAAATAATAGAGAGAAATAATAGGAGAATTTAATTATTATGCAAGTCCAAATTCAATTATTAGAAAACCTTGATAAAAAGAAGAATCGTCGAACCAATCGTGTTCAAAATCCAAAAATTTGGACAATTACCCTTACTCCAAATTCTATCTTACACACTCACAAAGGTGATATTTCACATAATGAAATCATAAATCTGTTTAATTCGCAACCTGAAAATAATCAAAATATCAGCAGCATTTTAACAACATCAGAAGGTGTTTATTATCAAGTGTTAACTCCAAGGCTCTGCGATATAATGCTAGCTAACCCTAGAGGAGCTGCCATAATTTATCCTAAAGATGCTTCACAAATTTTAATGTTTGGTGACATTCGCTCAAATCAAGAGGTTCTTGAATGTGGTTTAGGTTCTGGAGCTATGACCCTTTCTCTTTTAGAAGCTGTTGGAAAAACCGGTTCAGTGACAAGTGTTGAGAAAAGAGAAGACTTTGCTAAAACAGCTTCTAAAAATATAAAAAATTATTATAACGGTCAAATTCCTGAAAATTGGAATCTTGAATTGATTGATTTTGGTGAATATTTAGATAAAATTATCTCATCTAACAAAATAAAATATGACCGTATAGTTTTGGATTTATTAAACCCATGGGATTACCTTAAGCAAATTTACTCTATAATTAAGCCTGGAGCAATAGTTTCAATTTATGTCACAACAACCCCACAACTTCAATCTCTGTCAGAAACAATTGCAAAAATAAACGGCGAGGATCCACTGAAAGTAAAATGGACAAATATCGAATGTTTTGAAACAATTCGCCGCCCTTGGAATTTGGAAAAACTATCAATTCGCCCAGAACATCAAGGCATTTTACATTCTGGTTTTATAATAACTCTTCGCGCAGTTTTCTAAATTTATTTACACTTATTTTAAATACTCGTTATATTAAGGTCTATTATAAATTTTTATTAGTTTATATCCTAATATTAAAATACCTAATAACAATAAATAATCAAATATCGTAATACCAGTTGCTGGTAATTTGATTCTACCAGGTTTATCAGGATTATCAGAAACATGATCTTTGCACTGATCTGGATAAAGTGATTTATATTCGCTATTTGAACAATCTTTAGGACTTATTGGAGGAATCTCTTCACAAACATTATCTGTTTTATTATAATACATCCCATCTGGACAACTTTCTTTAGGTTCAGGCTTAACACAATTAGAATCATCTGCACTAATTTTTTTATCCCATTTACAAGGCTTTTTGTTGTCAGCCCCACATTCATCCTTATGATTTTGTGCATAATCAAAATTTGAGCAATCTTCAACAGGATTTACAGCCTTATTATTAACAATTCTTCCATATTCTCCAACTAAAGCCCCATTCCCCACTCCTAAAACAGCAGATTTAGGATCTTCCAGTTCTACAGTCTTACTTTGGCCTAAATCAACTTTAGAATAACCTTTAGGAGCTTCTATTTCTTGTAATTTCCAACCATCTAAACACAAATTAATAACTTCAAAATATCCTGGTCTAGGGTCAACGTCAATAGGTGTTGGATTCCCATTATCTAGCGCCGCCACAGCTGGGCAAGAATTTCCTGAGCCTACTTTACAATCAGTTACATCAAATTGACGATAGAGTCCTAATGAACTATTAATTATCGCCCATTTAGATCCATCTAATAAAGACCCTTCGCTATCTGTCTTGGTCCACTTTAAAGTTCCGGTTGCTAAAGCATTAAAAAATGGATTATTTGATTCATCAATTTGTGAAGTTGTGTCAATCGCAACCTTCCGAATATCTTCCGTATTTAATTTGTATCCTGCTGGTGAATCTTTTTCTTTTAAAGTCCAATTCTGACTACAAACAGCCCCATTCACACAAACAATATTTGTCATCTTAAACATTCCTGGTCTTGGGTCTACATCCAGCATAGTTGAAGCGTCATAATCAGGCTCTCCTTGATTATCAACAATTGTATATTCTTTACCATCTTCCCCAACTAAAGAAAAAGTTGCTCCTCCTAAAGCAGCAGTTGTTTTCTGAACGCAAGTTTTCCCTTTAGGATAATTAGCAACACAATTTTTACCAGTAGTTTCATCAAAATATTGAATATTCTCAAAATCACCGGTTTTCGCCCAAGCTAAAGTTGGCAAAATTGCATCATCAGAAAAATTAACACTTTCTGAATCATTATTTTGAACTGTTATAGCAGTTGGAGAAACAGAATTTTGATAGCCAAAAGGTTCAGTTTTTTCGGAAATAGTCCATTCTCCCGCTGCTGGCAGAGAAATAGCAAATTTTCCTACAGCTGGATCTGTATCCTTTTTCAAATCCCAACTAGGAGAAGAATTACCAATAAAATCTGAAACATCAAAACTTTGTTCATCTGGATCTAGAGCAGAGCAAAAAGGCTGAATTGTATCACAAGAAACTGTCCAAATCGAGCCAGCTAAATCAACATCAGAATTAACCGAATCATTTTTCTCCCAAGTAGCAACTGGATATTTTGCGTTCTTCCAACTTTCAGCCCAAACCGCTCTTCCTGGCCCTTGAGGAAATACTTGTCTTTGAACACCCGCCCCATAAGGTTCAGAACCATACCCATCTAGAATATAACCAGCTGGGGCTGTAGATTCATAAAGCCAAATAGCATCTGTCCCATGTGCCCCATTCACAACCCAAGGAACCACAACTGTAAATTCTCCTGGAGCAGCATTTATATCACGATAAAATTCGCCATTTCCTTCTCCTGTTGCTGGGCATCCTAAAGTAACACAATCAGAAATATTATAAGAAATTGATGTGTGGTCTGGAGATTGAATTTTCCAAATTGACCCCGCTAAAGGATTTCCGTTAGAATCAGTTTTTTCCCAGCTAACAACATAAGGGCTTGGAGAATCAGAAAAAGCAACTGGAGCTGTAATGGTTCCCGAACTAGCAATATTTACAACTTGAGGAGTTGAATCTAATTCGTAGCCAGCAGGAGCCTTGGTTTCCTGAACTAACCAATTGCCAGCACTTAAATTTCCACTATTTGCAATTGTTATTTTCCCAGCATCAGGATTACTGTCTAACCCAGAATAACTTGAATCTCCTGTATAATCAGTCACAACGAAAGGCGTAGATGCGCAAGTTTTGCTATCCGTTGTCTTACAAATCGTAAACTCCTCACCCGCCAAAATTGCAGTTGAATCTGCTGAAGAAACTTTGCTCAGATTCAAAACCGGTGTAATTGGTGTATCTTCAATTCCTTCTCCTGAATTTACGCTGGCTGTTTGATTATTTATAGCTGTAAATGTGAATGTGTTTGGACTTTTTTGATAACCAGCTGGTGCAACATCTTCAGATAGGCTCCAAGTCTGTCCTGTCAAATTAGCATAAGGCAAAACTACTTCAAAATTTCCATTTGTCTTATCCAAATCATTATCACCATTGTCAATAACCCTGAGCGCAGCGTTGTTCCCGCAAGCTATTGTAGTACAACTTAAAACAAAAGTAGATCCTCCTAATGTAAATTTACGCCCGGCTCCACCTTCTCCATCTGTATTTTCTGCTGCAACTTTAGACCAAACAACCCTCGGTTGACTCATATTTTTTAAAACCCCAAAATCATATGTGTCACCTAGATCTACATCACTATCCGTATAATGTGCACCAGCTGAACGAATATATCCCTCAGGTGCCGTTTTTTCTTGAATATACCAAGTTCTTGAAACAGATTCAACAACCATCACCTTAATTTTTCCAGCAGCTGGGTCTAGGTCACAATAAACAGTTCCATCTTGTGAACATGTTCTGCTTTCTCCAGACCAATCAGTAACTGGTATTGACCCATCTCCATTTCCCAACCAATAAACAGAACCACCAATCAAAATTCCGTGTGTATCAGTTTTTTGCCAAGTAAAAGTAACAGGATTATCAGGATTATTCTCTAAATCATCACAAATTAAACCAAAATCATAATTATCCCCATTATTCAACACATCTGTAGTTGAAAATACTTGCGGATTCAAAGCATATCCTGTTGGTGGTGTAGTTTCTTTAAGATACCACTGACTGGCGCTATGGTCAGTATCTATAATATCAGTTTGAATTTTAAAATAACCAGCCCTAGAATCTAAATCAACATACAAGCCGAAGCTACAAGTTGATGTACAATCTGAAATACTTTTTTGAACTAAAGAACTGTCTGTTGCTCCTGCTGGATCCTCATTTTGTAATGTCCAAACTGAATTGCTCAAATGTGAACTTCCATCTTCATTCACCTTTTGCCAAGTCAAAATAGGTGAACCTAAATCAACTATTGCACCAAAGTTAACTGTAGTGTGCCAAAAATCAACAGTTCCGTTCCACTGGTTAGTGTTTAAAATATATCCTTCAGGGGCTGTTCTTTCTGTTAAAATCCAACTCCCCTGAAAACCACTATCATTCCCTTCAATTCTAAATTCACCAACAGCTGGATTTTTATCATCTAAACCTGCGCAATTTCCTGTGCAATCTGTAATATTCGAAATCGACAAACCTGAGCTGGTATTAACTAAATTCCAAATTGATCCAGATAAACTATCACCTGAAGAATTTTGCTTAGACCAAGAAAGACTTGCTTTTAAACTATTTGGATAATTTATAAATGAACCAAAATTCCAGCCATTAATATAATCACCTTGTTTCCAAGAAGAATTAGGATAAAAGGCGAGATTATCTGTTCTGCGAATATCCCCAACTTTTGGATCAGTCTGATAACTATAGGAATTAACTATTCCTTGTCCAGTATATCCAGCAGGGGGGGTAATTTCCCAAACTCTATACATATAATCTTGAGCTTGAGTTCCGC
>JAISHP010000050.1 GCA_031262545.1 Candidatus Ancillula hodotermitis
CCAAAGTTATAGAACGGTTACTATTCCACCACTCTTCTTCCACCCCAAGAGCTTCAAACCACTCCGATTTCCACATGCTAGGTAAATAAAATTGTTTCAAGAGTGGAAGAAAAAATGGCGGTTGAGATCTACCAAGATAATAGCTTCGGTTTGCATTAGGAACAAATCCATACTTTTTAATTTCATATGCCATATTATCTAGAATATTTTCGATTTTATCTCTTTTTCCAAGAATTTCCAGCCCCAAACACGTAAAAAAACTATCCCAGTAATACATTTCTTGAAATCTTCCACCTGCAACAATGTATGGTTTAGGTAATTCAAGAAGAGTGTTTGATGATTCAATCTCTTTTTTAGTAGCCTTTTTTTCAGCTAATTCATACCATTCTTTGATATATTCTTCAATTGATAATTTTTCTGGATTTCTAACAGAAAAACCATTTAAATCACCATCAAGTTTAACTTTAGAATCCATGACCTTTGAAAAATTTCCAAAATTATGACAAAATATCTGATACGATTTGGGCCGTTTCACCAGGAGTTTGTCCGACTTTAACTCCCGCAGCCTCTAAAGCTTCCTTTTTTGCCATAGCAGTTCCTGAAGAGCTAGAAATAATTGCACCAGCGTGCCCCATAGTTTTTCCAGCCGGTGCTTCAAATCCAGCAATATAAGCTACAACTGGTTTAGTAACATTATCTTTAATATACTCAGCAGCCTTTTCTTCAGCATCTCCACCAATTTCGCCAATCATGACAATTAGTTTAATATCTGGATTTTCTTGAAATTCTTTAATCATATCAATATGTGATGTCCCTACAGCTGGATCGCCACCAATTCCAACAGCTTCTGAAAATCCAAATTGACGTAAATCATGTAACATTTGATAAGTCAAAGTCCCAGATTTAGAAACTAACCCAATTGGACCAAAACCTGTAATTCCATCAGGAATAATTCCAACGTTAGATCCAACGCCTTCAGTATCAAAACTAACTAACCCCGGACAATTTGGACCTACAATTCTCGTTCCTTTTTGTCTAGCTAATTCAGTAAAATAAGCTGAATCTAAAACAGGAATTCCTTCTGTAATAATAACAAGTAATTTAATTCCTGCCTCAATAGCCTCAACTGCAGCACCTTTTGCGAATTTAGGTGGAACAAAAATTATAGATGTATCCGCACCAGTATTTTCAATCGCCTCAACCACTGTTCCGAAAACAGGAACTTTTTGAATTTTACCTGAATCAAGTTCTGCTTCTAGAAATTGCCCAGCTTTTTTAGGGTTTGTCCCACCAACAACTTTTGTTCCTGAATTTAACATCCTAACAGTATGCCTCCAACCTTCTGAACCAGTAACGCCTTGAACAATAACCTTAGTGTTTTTATTAATCAACATTATTTTCTCCCAATCTCAACAACCAATTTGGCTGCAGAATCCATATCTTCAGCTGTATGTATATTAGGTTTGTTAGCATTTTTCAAAATATCTAAACCTTCATCCATTCCGTTTCCATCAAATCGTACAACAATAGGTAAATTTAAACCTGTCTGATTCAAAGCTTCCAACAAGCCTTCAGCAACTAATTCGCACCTAGTCAATCCCCCATATATATTAATCAAAATAGCCGATACTTTTTTATCTTCAGCGATCAACTCAAGAGATTTTCTCATATGCTCAGCCGATGCCCCACCCCCAATATCAAGGAAATTAGCCGGTTTAGGCGGATTATTAGAATCAAATTTTCTTCCTGCCAAAGCAACGACATCTAAAGAACTCATAACTAAACCAGCCCCATTACCAATAATGCCGATTTCTCCATCAAGATGAACATAATTTATTCCTTGTTCTTTAGCTTTTGCTTCAAGATGATCTTCAACAGAAATATCAAAAAAGTCTGAAAAAATTTCTTGATGTCTAAATTTCGCATTATCATCAAGTGAAATTTTAGCATCTAAAGCTTCAACACCATCACTAGTAATACAAAGAGGGTTAATTTCAACTAAAGTGGCATCAAACTCTTGATAACATTCCCACATATTTAAAATTGCTTCTTTAAGCTGATTAAGTAAACTATCATTTAAACTATAGTTATCTAAAAATTCCAAGTCTGTTTCTTTTAAACCATCTACAGCATTAAAATATATTTTATCAATTGCTTCAGAATTAGTTTTAGCTAACTCTTCAATTTCAACACCACCTTCAAAACTAAACATCAAAAGATATTTTGAACGAGATCTATCGTACATAATTGAACAATACATCTCTTTTTCAATATTTGCAGCGGGAACAACAAATACCTTATTTACTTGATGTCCCTTGATATTCAAATGTAAAATATTTTGAATACTATCATCTAATTCAGTTTCATTTTTAGCGAGTTTTACTCCACCAGCTTTTCCTCGTCCGCCAACTTTAACTTGAGCTTTAGCAACAACAGGATATTGAGTTATATTAGCCAAAGATGCGTAATTTCGCTCAAAAAGTTTACCTTCCTGAACTTTTACTCCTGATTTATTTAATAATTTTCTAGCTTGGTATTCATACAGATCCATACTTACTCCTTAACTTAATTATTTGAAATTAGCACCAAGAGCCGTTAGTTTATCTCTAAACATTTCATAACCCCTGTCTATTAAACTTATCCCATAAACTGTTGATTTTCCTTCAGCAGTTAGGGCTGCAATTAAATATGAAAAACCACCTCTAAGATCTGGAACCAAAATTTCAGCACCTTGTAATTTCGTTGGACCAACGATAGCCGCTGAATGTTCAAAATTTCTCTCAGCAAAGCGACAAGCTTTTGAACCAAGACATTCTTTATAAAGTTGAATTTGAGCACCCATCAAATTTAAAGCTTCTGTAAATCCTAAACGATTCTCATAAACAGTCTCGTGAACAATCGACAAACCTTCAACTTGAGTTAGAGCAACGACAAATGGTTGCTGCCAATCAGTCATAAATCCGGGATGAACAGCAGTTTCTAAAGCTATAGAATGTGATCTATTATCAGGAGAATAATAAAATCTAATTCCATCATCTTTAATATCAAATTCACCACCTATTTTTCTAAACATATTAAGAAAAGTGCTCATATCACTTTGTTGTGCACCTTTAATAAAGACATCACCTTTAGTTGAAAGAGCAGCACATGCCCAAGAACCAGCCTCAATTCTATCTGGTAAAGAAAAATGATTATATCCTTTTAATTCTTCAACTCCCTCAATGTGGATAACACGATCTGTATCAACAGAAATAATTGCACCCATTTTTTGAAGAACATCAATTTCATCCATAATTTCAGGTTCAATTGCAGCATTTTTCAATTCTGTTTTCCCTTTAGCCAAAACGGCTGTCAAAAGAATTTGCTCAGTTGCGCCTACTGATGGATAAGGAAGTTTAATTTTTACGCCTTTCAAACCATTTGGAGCAGAAATCTTAACTCCTCCTTTAGTTTTTTCAATTGTGGCACCAAATTGCCTTAAGGCGTCAAAGTGAAAATCTAATGGACGCCCACCTATATTACACCCACCAAGTGATGGAATAAATGCTTCGCCTAATCTATGTAAAAGAGGACCGCAAAACAGGATAGGAATTCTTGAAGAACCTGCTAGTGTATCAACATCAGCAATCTCAGGTTGAGATAAATGTCCAACATCAATAGTAACTTGACCTTTTTCTACATCAACATCAACTTTAGCTCCATGAAGCTCTAATAGTTTAGAAACAACCTCTACATCACGAATTTTTGGAACATTACGAAGGACACTAACCGTTTCACCTTTTTTAGAAGCTAATAAAGAAGCTACCATTGCCTTAGAAACAAAATTCTTAGCTCCTCTAACTGTAATCTCACCTCTCAAAGGAACTCCCCCTTCAATTGTAATAAAATCACCTGCTAATTTAGCTGCTTCTATTTCTTCTCGAATGCTCATAACTATATTATACAATTATTTTCTATATATATTTATCAATTAATCCAAAAACTTACAATTCATTGTATTTATTATTAATAAAATATTTTCTCTTAAGAAATAGACTGAACAATAGTAACGAAACTAAAGAAATTAAAATTTCAAATAACGATAAACCAGTATTCGCAATATTTGTTAAACTATTTTGCATAATGTTTTGTTGAATAACGCTTTGTTGATCTACTTCTTTTGATTCTTGATTAATTATTGGTGTGGCATCAGGAGTTTGAGATTTTTCTTTACAACCTGAATCATCAGCTTTTAAACTATACTTACCCGCAATATTACACATTTTTTGCTCAGGATTTGGTTTGGGTGTCGGCTTCGGTTGCGGTATATCAGATTCCTTGATTGACAAATATGGCTTATTAACAAGTTCAAGGGTATAATTATTTCCATCATTTCCATCATCAACATTCAAATCACCCAGAGTTATTAGATACTTCTTGCCTACTTTCTCACCCTTTTCACGAGACATTTTCCCACTTAACTTATCACCAGCACATACTCCAACAATGTTTGATTGTCCCGAGCAATGATTAACGAAAGAATATGAAATCCTTGGATCTTTTGTTCCCTCAACTTTTGAAATATTATCTGCTTTAATTTTTAAATCTAAAGGAACCACTTTACTAGTTATTTTGAAATCAGAAACAGTTTTAGATCCATAAACACCAGAAGAATCAGTCACTTTAAAACCTGAAACAGTTAAATTATTACTTGTATTATTAGATGTAATATTTTTATCTGGGAAATAGGCTCTGACAGCACTATTATCCACTATAAAATTAGAATTTAATTCTTCCTTTGTTGGTTCAGGTATTGTTTCTGAGTTAAACATCTTTGTAGATTTAATTTGTTTTTCTCCCAAACAGCTATTATAAATAAAACCATCCCCATAACTAACAATAACCCCATAAGCATCTCCAGAAGCTGGTTTAATTTGCAAAGATCCATTATTAGTTCCATCATAAACCTTTTGTGAAGCTGAAATATTACAAACTGTATACGAAACTTCATCTGTTCCAATAATCAATCCTTTGCCTGATGTAATATCATCAATAACATAATTTGATCCGATATATCCATTACTTCCAGCACCAACAGCAATTGAATGATTCATAAATGTCACCTCTCGGTAATCAGTATTAGAAACAGAAACATCTGCTGAAGAATATTTATAAGATAAACCGTAATCAGGATTAATATCCATATATAATGAAACTGATTCTGAGCCTATTAGACCTATAATTGAATATGAAATTAAAGTTGTGTTGCCAAAATCTGTAGTTCCATCAAAACTTTTAGCAAAAATAAGATCAAATTTTAACGGCGTCATTGATATTGTTGCTTTAGACAAAGGTAGATCAGATAAAATATAGTTATTCAATTTTGATCCTTCCAATTTTAAACCTTCAACCTTTGCTCCAGATTGAGAAGCTACATCCTTGCTCAAAAACTTGGCTGAAATATTAGTAATATTCAAACTAATTGCCCCGCTATCAACATCATCCGAAATAAAACCTGATACAGTTGGGCTAGAGCCTGAAATATGAGCCTGAGTGTTACCATCGTATCTCTTATCGTCTACCCAAAAATCACCAGCATTATCTTCTGGAGTACAATTTTCCGTACAAAAATTATCAACGTTAACTTCTTTAGGAACAATATCAGCTTTTAAATATGAAGTTTGAGGTAAATAATATTTATTGCAAATTGGATCTTCAACATTTCCGCTACAATTTAACTTAGCCCCGCTTATTGCAACAGGAACGTCATTACCAACGTTAGAATCAATAAATTGCTTAGTCCATGTTGTTGTTGAATTAAGTGAAATACTCGAAATATCCTCTTTATCCAGACCAACTAACTCTGGTTCTCCATCAACAACAACCGCGTGGTTATTATTATAAGTTTTATTTCTGGCACTTAAACCGGAGATTTTAAGTTGAGTAGCTCCAGTAATTTTTCCAATTCCGTTTAGATTGATAGTAATTGAATAATTTGAAGAATTAAAATCAGGATAATTTGGTTCAGCATACACCTCAAAATTTTCTGTTCTAGAAAAAGTAACAGGTATATTATCACCTTTGTAATCCTGAGCATAAGCAACTCCAACATCACCCATTCGTAAATTTGCCTTTTCGTTATTTTGCAATCCAGCAAAAACACAAGTTGTGACATAATCACATGTTAGCGAAGAATTACCCTTATCTTTTCCTTCATCATATGATTTAATTACAGAAATATTCGAAACATTCAAATCAGCAGGAGTGATTATTGCTGAACCTACTGTTTTTGTAGAACTTTGTAAAGCATAATTATAAACATCTTTTTGAACACCATCACTACCTGGAATAAGTCTTAGACCAGAAACTTGCAAATCCCTTGTTCCAACATTTTTATCTCTGAAACTAAAACTAAAACCACTATCTAAAGCAATTTTATTTTCTTCCCCACTAATTACACCAGAAAGTGTTAAACTGCCAGACAAAGCTGGAACAGCTGGATCTACTGTCCCATCATAAACTTTATTATTTGGTGTTCCTTTTACTTCCAAAAATAGATGATTAATATTTGCTGCTGTAGTAATATTTGCTGCTGAAATATTTGATGAATTTAAATCATAATCTGATAAATCATAATTTTTCACATCAGATCCAGTCAGATCAAGATAATTTAAATTTACTATTTCTGATGCTGCAACATCTTTAGCTGCAAATGATCCTTTCAAACTACTCTCATCTATTAAAATATCATCAGATAGAAGAGGATTATTATTGCAACCTAAAACCCCTTCAAAAGAGTAGCGAGAATTACATTCTGAATCATCATCAATTAATAACATTGATCCCAAATATAATGTCGCACTCGTAGTGCCGTCATAAGTTTTATCATCAGCTAAAGGTGAACCTGTAATTTTGATTGGACGTGGTTAAATATTAGCAGTTGTTGAAGTTATTTTATTCACTATATAATTATTTGATTTTGTGCCCAGAAGATGAATGGAAAAATTTAAACTTTTATTATTTGCAACTTCTTTATCAGCAAATTTTGCATTAATTATTTCATAATCAAGCAAAGAAAGATTATTTTTGTCACTTTCTATCTCACCATCAATAACAACATTCTCTTTTTCAATAGTAACTTCAGCAGTTCCATCATAAAACTTACTGATTACGGATTGAACAGTGTAATTTAACCCCTTTGGTGTAATTTCCCCCGTTTCTGGAATTTGAGCGGTATTCAATTCTAAAGTATATTGTGTTGCTTGCAATCCTGACAAGTTACAAATCGGTAAAATATAATAATTACCGACATCAACTTGAGGGTTTTCACTTAACAAGTCATCAACAAAAATAACATTACAATTTAATTGAATATCATCACCGCTAAAAGGAGATGATATAAATTCTTCTGAAAAATTATCATTTGAATTTCCATCGTAAACTTTATATGAATCTGCCTTAATTTGAGCAGTTAAAGATTTTGGAGTTATCGATCCTATCCAACTATTAACGGAAGTAAAACTAGGTTGTTGATAATTTACAGACTCAAATCCTAAACTTTGATTACCATCAACAATAGGTTGATCGGTGATATTAACATCAAGATTATCTCCTACTTGTGCCTGAGAGAATGAACCTACAGCAGTGGTATAATCCCAATGAACATTTTCTTGAGAAGTAATGTGCGAAAAAGGATTTGTCAATTCACCACCAGAAAATTTTGTATCTTTAGTAATATTTTTTGTTTGATCATAAACTTTTGTTATATTTATTGAATCAGAACTAAGTCTAGCTGGTGTAATTTTAAATTTGGCGGTAGTAATAACAGTGTTAGGATCATCGGGGTCAGCCAAATCTAAACAATATTGATAAGATAATGGACCTGATAAAGTAAAACCTCCGGCGTAAACTGGATGATATTCTGGGTTATCGTCTTCATCTAAGATTACATTTTTATCCTTTGTGTAAAATTTCAGACTTACTGCACTAGGTGTCCCAAAATCAACCTCAGAATTAGAATCTGGAGAAGAACATATTTCAGAATCAGGATTGCAATCAGATTCAATCAATTCTGGTGTTCCTAAAATAGTAGTTTGCGTTGTTCCATCATATTCTCTATCAATGCCACTCACTCTTCCAACTTTTAATGAAATTTGGTTTGTGTAATCAATTTCCAAATTTATACCAGTAACAATATAAGTCGGATTAACATAACTACTATCTAAAGTAATAAAACAAAGAGCTCCCGATCCATCATTTTCTCTATGACAACTTGGAGTTGGTAAAATTAAATCCAAATTGTGTAAATGAGCAACAGCTTTTTGTACATAATATCCTTCTTTTGATACAATTTTTAAATTGACATCAGAATCTTCAGGAGTATAAGGAATCGTTCCAATATTAGGATAATTATTTGATATACACTCATTACTATCATTACCAATATTATAAATATTACCCCATTTTTGATCTCCACTTTCAGAACCTAAATAACTAGAACAAAAAATAGGCAATAATGTTGGATTATCAGTTCTGTAAGACAATTTTAAAAGATTAGAATAAGCTCCGAAATCACTTTCTTCAGCTATATATACAACATAACTCTCGTCTGGATCCAAACTTGATTGTGAAAAACTCGCAGCCGATCCAGGTTCGATATAAGTAGGAGAGCTTGAACAATATACACCGCTAGTTGAACAATAGCTATTATTGAATTTAGAAATTAAATCTTTTCCATCTGAAACGGGCGCAATTGAATCTTGAGCGTAGCTATGAATTATATAATAATATTCTCCTTTTTGAGTTGTGTTAAAACTTATATCAATTACATTTAAATTACGGCTTCCAGAATTTAATGTCAAAATTGGGCTAGTCGCTTTTTCAAAAAGAGCCTTAACAGTCAACAAATACCCTGACTCGCTTTTGATAACACAAGATGATTGATTAATTACCTGGCTTCCCAGTTCATTTAAACCAACTTTTACTGAACAATTTGTTCCATTACTCAATTCCCATCCCGAAAGAATGTATCCAAAATAAGACAAAGCTGGATCTGTTGCAAGAGGTTCTTGCCAATTCGAGTGTTTTTGTAATATAGATTGATTGTAAAGTGTATCAGTAGAAGTAACTAGTGCGTTTGTCTGAGAATTAATAATATTTACAGCTACATCTTCTGGTTCAAATATCGGATAAAACACCACATCACTCGTAAAAGTTGAATAATTATCATAACTGACACCACTACCATCTTGTTTGGTATTCCATTCTTTAAATTTCATACCAAAGGGACTAGAAATCTGAGTTGGAATATTTACACCTTTTTTAGTATTATACTGAACAGAATCACTACTTGAGAGCACAGCCCCATCTTTATCCATAAACGTAACTTTACAATCGTATGAATAATCTGAAGGAACAACCCCCGTTGCTAATATTTTACCAGTATTTGGACTGACATAATCAAATTCAATTTTAGCCGATAAGCAATGATCAACAGTAGGTAACATAAAATCTATATCACTATATGAATGATCACCCATCTCATCGGCACTAGCTATAACTTGCCCATTTGCAGAGTCTAAAATCTTTATTTTATAATTATCTGAAGCCAAATTTGCTCCA
>JAISHP010000112.1 GCA_031262545.1 Candidatus Ancillula hodotermitis
GAGATGAATAAAAGCATTTCGGTTGTTCTTCCTACAAACCGTGATGTTGAATATTTGAGAAATGCTCTTTACAGCAAGATTGACTCTAGTGAATGTGCTATTTTGTCTGGTGAGCTTAAAACATCAGCTCTCTGGACAAATTATTTAAGAATTTTAAATCATCAAGTGCATATTGTCTACGGAACAAGGATGGCGGCTTTTGCCCCTATTTCTGATCTTGAGATAGTTGTTTTGTATGAAGATAGTGACGTATCTCACAAAGAACAAAGATCTCCTTATACAAATAGTCGGGAGGTCTTGCTAAATCGTGTTCAATTTTCGGAAAAATTATCGTTCGTTTCGCTATCTTTGTCACGTTCTCCGCAGATTCAACGTTTAGTCAATTCAGGATTTTTGCAGGAATATATTTTTGATAGTGAAAAACTTACAAAGAATCTTCCTAATATTGAGGTGTTGAATTCTAAGGTCGTTGAAGCTAAAGGTCAAACTCCACACACTAGGATTTCTTCAAGTATCATTAAATTGGCTAGAGAGTCACTAAAAAAGGGTTCTGTTCTTTTTGTTGTGCCTAGAAAGGGCTATATTCCACTTCTTAGTTGTGCAAAATGTCATGAAATTACTCATTGCCAATACTGTAATTCTCCCTTGAAGATAGTTGGTAATAGACAGGTGCCAATTTGTGTTCGTTGTTCTCAACCCAATTATAATTATAAGTGTCCAAAATGTAACAGTTCACAAATCCGCGCAAATAGAATTGGATCTGAAAGGTCAGCATTTGAGATTGGAAAACTTTTTCCAGGAGTTATAATTCGTTCTAGTTCCTCAACGGCATCTGATGGCATTATTCCTCTCATTAACTCTGAACCTCAAATTGTTGTCGCAACTCCCGGGGCTATTCCGATTTGCCCAGACGGATATCAACTTGTTGTGGTTTTGGATGCATATCTATTTACAATTTTTGAATCTTTAGACACTTCATCTGATGCTTTGAGTCAATTTTACCATTTTATTTCTTTTACAAAAAGTAAACAAGATGATGGTGAATGTATAATTTCAGGTGATATTCCGCCACAAATTGCTAATTCAGTTGTCCTTTTTGATCCAATTTTGTACATTTTTCAAGAATTAACTGAACGTAAAGAGTTGAAGTTCCCTCCTTATTCTCGTGTGGTAGTTTTTGTTTCAACTGGGGATGTAATTACTAAAATTATGAATCGTTTTCAATCACAATATTCTGATATTTCACTTTTTGTTGTGATGGGGCCTTATCCTTTGTTGAAAACTAATTATGCCTCACAGTTTAGTAATTGGGGAAAAGGATTAAGAAAAGAAGATCTACAGTGTTTGATTATTAGGTTGCCGATTAAATATAGTCATCAACTTGCTGATGACGTTTATAAAATCAAAATAGATTTAGCAGTTAAAAGAAAATTGCAACAAACAAAAGTTTTACTTGATCCTAAAGAATTTTTATAATAATAGTAAAATTGAGGATAATATATAATATTTTTATGGTTAAAAATGAAATTCCACAAATACTATTAAATGATGGCAATTCTATTCCTCAAATTGGGGTAGGGGCTTTGCGAATTCCTGATGATGAGGTGGCTAAGGCAATTGAGGAGGCAATTGACGTTGGTTATAGACAAATAGATGGGGCAGCTGGATATTTTAATGAAAAAGGTGTCGGTTTGGGATTAAAGAATATCTTTGAAAACAGTGATACTACTAGAGATGATTTATGGATAACTTCAAAAGTCAGAGATTCTTTTCAGGGGTACGATAAAACAATGGAATGCTTTGACCAAACTTTGAGAGATCTCGGAGTTGATTATTTAGATATGTATATGATTCACTGGCCAGTGCCAGAAAAGGATTTATATTTAGAGACTTGGAAAGCTTTTGAAAGATTGAAAAAAGATGGTCGAGTTAAAACTATTGGAGTTTGTAATTTCTTAAAACCGTATTTGCAAAGACTCTTGGATAATTGCGAAATTAAACCAGCTGTTAATCAATTGGAAATTCACCCATCTTTTCAACAGAAAGATGATGTTCAGTTCACTCGTAATCAAAATGTGGCAGTTCAAGCTTATTCACCTATGGCTAGAGCTTTGGATTTGGAAAGTCAAACTGTTATAAAGATAGCAAAAGAAATAGGTAAGACACCAGCCCAAGTTATACTACGCTGGCACATTCAACAAAATAATATTATTATTCCTAAGTCTGTTCACAAATCACGCTTGATTGAGAATATCAATATTTTTGATTTTGAACTCTCAGAAGAACAAATGGATTTGATCTATCAGTTGGATAATCCTGATGGGTCTATGGGGCATGATCCTAATATATATTCATATTCTTGATTAATTAGCGACCGGTATAATATATATATGAATAATTTTCCTAAAGCGACTATTGTCGGGTACCCAAGAATCGGTAAGAATAGAGAGTTGAAAAAAGCGGAAGAAAGTTATTGGGCTGGAAAGTCTAATATTGGAGATTTGTATGATGTTGCAAAAAATTTACGCTTAGGTAATTATCAACATTTAAAAGATTTGGGAATGATAGAAGATTGGTCTATCCCAGAAAGTTTTTCATATTACGATCAAATGCTTGACTTAGCGATTACTTTTGGTGCAATTCCTGATCGTTTTGAACATTTACGTATTGTTCCAGAAAATGAAGTTAAAGATGAAAATGGACAAGAGCGTCCGGTTGGATCTTTTGGTGAAAAAATGCGTCGTCCAGTTGGGTTTGATGAATTTGATTTAAATGCATATTTTACTATTGCTAGAGGTGATAAAGAAAAAGGTGAAGATGGATTACCAGCTGAAATGACAAAATGGTTTAATACTAATTATCATTATATTGTGCCTGAATTTTCAAAATCCACAAATTTATCTTTAACAAATTATGCAAAGGTTCGCAATTTTGAAGAAGCTTTAAATGCTGGTTACAAAGTTCGTCCTGTTTTGGTTGGTCCTGCAACTTTTCTGGCTTTAGGAAAATATAACGGAATTACTTATAAAGACTTGATTGATGATTTAACTGCTTGTTATTCACGTCTTTTGGGGGTTTTGGCTTCTAAAGGTTGTGAGTGGGTTCAGTTTGATGAGCCAGCGTTGATTTCTGAAACTCATAATTTTAGCAAAGAACAATTACAGGAAATTTGTGATAAAGTTTACGGTGAATTGTCAAAATTGAATTTTGAAAATAATGAACGACCTAAAATTTTTGTAACAAGTCCATATGGTTTTATTGGTTCATTTTATAATTCATTTTTGAATTTGCCTGTTGAAGCTTTGCATATTGATTTTACTGTAGGATTTGAAAATTCTGATCTAGATTTAGATTTTGATAAATTAAATGCCGCAAATAAACAAATTGTGCTTGGCTTGGTGAATGGTCACAATATTTGGCGAGCTGATTTAGAAAATAACTTCGTCAAAGCTTTAGATCCTAAGAATGTAGATAATTTCTCAATTGGAACAAGTTGTTCTTTACAACACGTTCCTCACACTATTGAGGATGAAGCAAAATTGCAAGTCAATTTTCCAGCTTTAGTTTCTAATCTTAGTTTTGCAGATGAGAAAATTGCTGAAGTTCTTTCAATTGCTGGATTAAAAGAGATTAATAGAGATCCTATGCAAGATTTGGAAGGAAGATCTGTAAAACAAGTTCATGAAAAATTGACTAAAATTAAACCTGGTGATTTTTCACGTGAACCATTTGAAGAGAGGAAGAAAGCTCAGCATTCTTTGTTGAATTTACCTTTGCTGCCAACTACAACTATTGGCTCTTTCCCACAAACTTCGGAAATTCGTAAAACAAGAGCGGCGTTTAAGAGAGGAGAAATCTCTGAAGAACAATATCAAGAAAAAATGCAATATTTTATCAAAGCCTGTGTTGAATTGCAAGAAGAAATTGGTTTAGATGTTCTGGTTCACGGCGAATCAGAAAGAAACGATATGGTTCAGTATTTTGCTGAAAACTTTGAGGGATTTGACGTGACTGAAAATGGATGGGTTCAATCTTATGGAAGTAGATGCACTAAGCCTTCAATTCTTTGGGGTGATGTCTATAGAGATAAACCTTTTACAGTGCAGTGGATTAAGTATGCTCAAAGTCTTACTGAAAAGCGAATGAAAGGAATGCTGACTGGTCCTGTAACTATCTTAGCTTGGTCATTTGTTCGCGAAGATCAACCAATTAATAATACGGCTAACCAAGTTGCTTTGGCACTGAGAGATGAGATTCACGATCTAGAAGAGGCAGGAATTAAGATAATTCAAGTTGATGAACCCGCATTAAGAGAACTTCTTCCTTTGCGCAAATCACTTCAAGAAGCATATTTAAAATGGTCTGTAAATTCATTCAAACTTGCTACTAGTTCAGTAGCGATCGACACTCAGATCCACACTCATCTTTGTTATTCAGAATTTGAAGTTGTTTTACCGGCAATTATCGGATTAAACGCAGATGTGACATCAATTGAGTCAGCTCGTTCTAAAGGTGAAATTGTTGGAGAGTTAGCTAAAGCAAAATATCCACTTGAAGTTGGACCTGGTGTTTACGATATTCACTCTCCACGTGTTCCTTCTGTTGAAGAGGAAGAACATTTGATTAATCAGATGGTTGATGCTTTTAAAGAAAATGGTTTACCTCTTGATAATTTGTGGGTAAATCCTGATTGTGGACTAAAAACTCGAAAAGATGTTGAAGTTATTCCAGCTTTGAAAAATATGGTTGCTGCAACTTTGAAAGTTAGGTCTGTGCTATAATATATTAGTTAGCCCTTTTAGGGTTGATTTTTGTTATTTAAAATAAAAAATACACACGTAAAATAAGAAATAGGAGAAAATCAAATGAGTATGCTAATTTGGTTGGCACCGTTAGCTGGTGTCATAAGCATTGTGTTCGCAGGTATTCTTGCGGCCAACGTCTTGAAGAGAGATCAAGGCGATGATAAGATGAAAGAAATCGCAGCTGCAGTTCAAGATGGTGCTATGGCATACTTGAATAAGCAGTATACAGTTATTGCGATTGTAGGAGTTATTTTAGCAGTAATTATTGCTGTAGTTCCTGGTTTAGGCTGGAAATTAGCAGTTGGATTTATTGTTGGTGCTTTACTTTCTGCAGGAGCTGGATATTTAGGAATGAACGTTGCTGTTAGAGCTAATGTTAGAACAGCAGCTGCAGCAAAGAAGAGCTTAAAAGATGCTTTAGATGTAGCTTTTAAAGGCGGTTCTGTAACAGGTCTTTCTGTTGTGGGTATGTCAATGCTCGGTGTTTCTTTAATGTATATTATTTTCGGAGATGTTCATCAAGTTATTGGTTTCGGTTTCGGAGCTTCTTTAATTTCATTATTTGCACGTATTGGTGGAGGTATTTATACTAAAGCTGCAGATGTTGGGGCAGATATTGTTGGTAAAGTTGTAAACAATCTTGTAGAAGATGATGTTCGTAACCCAGCTACAATTGCGGATAACGTTGGTGATAACGTTGGTGACTGTGCTGGTATGGGTGCTGACTTGTTTGAAACATATGCTGTAACTTTGCTTGCTTCAATGTTGATTGGAGCTGCTGTTTGGTTGAAGAATCAAAAGGATAATTTTATCCCAACATATTCTCACAGAACTTTTTCTGAAACAACTGCTGATATGCCAATGGACACTAACTATGTTCTTTTCCCATTGATGCTTGGTGCTGTAGCTATTATAGCTTCAATTATTGCAGTTTTCTGTGTTCGTCTTGGAAAAGATAAGAAGATTATGAAAGCTATGTATATTGGTGTTGCAGTAGCTGCTGTTATTTGTGCTATTGCTTTCGCTGGAATTACATTTGCTATTTTCCATGATTTGAAATTCTACTGGGTTACTCTTGTAGGTATCGTTATTACTGTTTTGATGGTTGTAGTTACTGAATATTACACTGGTTCTAACTATCGTCCTGTTCAAGAAATTGCAAAGGCTTCACAAACTGGCGCTGGAACAAATGTTATTTCAGGTCTTTCTTTTGGTTTTGAATCAACTATCATTCCTGTTATTATTATTATTTGTGGTATTATTGCTGCTTTCAAATTAGGAGGCGGAACTTTTGATAACCCAATGATCGGTCTTTACGCTATCGCTATTGCCGCTGTAGCTATGCTTTCAACAACAGGTATGATTGTCGCTCTTGACTCTTATGGTCCAATTACAGATAATGCTGGTGGAATCGCTGAGATGTCTGGACAAGATCCTGCTGTTCGTGAAGTAACTGATGAATTAGATGCTGTTGGTAATACAACTAAAGCTGTAACTAAAGGTTATGCTATTGGTTCTGCAGCTTTAGGTGCTTTGGCTTTATTCTCAGACTTCCAATCAAGTGCTAACCTTGAAGATAGTTTGAAATTAGCTATTTCGAACCCAGCTGTTTTGGTTGGTTTGTTAATTGGAGGTTTGCTTCCTTTTGCTTTCACTTCAGTTACAATGCGTGCTGTTTCAAAAGCTGCACAATCAGTTATTGTTGAGGTTGAGCGTCAAGTTAAAGAACTTGGAATTCTTGAAGGTAAGAATCGTCCTGAGTATGGTAAATGCGTAAGTATCGTTACTTCTGCTGCTTTGAAGGAAATGATTGTTCCTGGATTGATGGCTGTTCTTGTTCCAATTTTTGTTGGTGTTATTTTTGGTAATGTTGCTCTAGCTGGAACTTTGATTGGTATTATCGTTGTTGGTTTGATGCTAGCTATGATGTTGAACAATGCTGGTGGTGCTTGGGATAATGCTAAGAAGGTTATCGAAACTGATGGTCTTTATGGTGGAAAACATTCAGAGGCTCACAAAGCTGCTGTTGTTGGTGATACTGTAGGGGATCCTACAAAGGATACTTCAGGTCCTGGTTTGAACGCATTGATTAAAGTTGTGAATATGATTTCTATCTTGTTCTTACCTTTATTTATGTTAGTAAATAGTGGTTCTGGACTTTTAGGTCTATAAACCTTTTGTAATCAGAATATAAAAAACCTCCCGAAAGGGAGGTTTTTTATTTAAATGTATAATGTATTTATGAGTAAAAAAATTGAAATTGTTCAGAATTATACAACTTTAAACGATTTAAAAGTTGCTTTTGATCAATTAGTTGAAGTGTCGAATAGAGATTCTGGTTTTGATATTAGTGATGTTCAATTTTCAATTTCTGGACCTCAAAGTCAAGTTGATAAAATCAAATGGGGACTTGCAGGTGGTTTAAAAAATTTAGAAACTGGAAAACTTTTAGAAAACTCCTTAGAAAACTCCTTAGAAAACTCCTCAAAAAACCAAGTAGGCGATCAAAATATTAATGAATCTTTGAAAGTTCCAAAGTATGGGAAAATGTTAGCAGATTATCCAGGCTATACACCTCAAGTTACAGTTAAGAATGTTGAAGATAGTAAGAATAAAGATAAAAAGTTTTTTAAGAACAAGAAAAATAATAACTCATCTTCTGAACAGAATTTAAAACAAGAGAAAAAATAATGTTGCCGATTTTAGCAGTTATTGGAAGACCTAATGTAGGTAAATCTACGTTAGTTAATCGTATTCTCGGAAAGAGAGAAGCTGTTGTTGAAGATATTCCTG
>JAISHP010000137.1 GCA_031262545.1 Candidatus Ancillula hodotermitis
AAAAGCCATATTAAATTTACTTTTCATTATTATCCTTAATTTCAATCAGAAGATAACGATTAACATTATTCGTACTAATCCACTTACACTCATTTTTGGGACAGTATTTTTTCATATCTTCGGTATGGATCACTTTTAAACTGCCTATAGATTCTATTTTGTCTGAATCACCAAAATTTAACCTTTTACCATCTGATAGCTGAAAATTGTCCTTTTGAGAAAAATGTTTATTTTGAGAATGATAGGACTTATCGTCTGAAAGAAATATGCAAAATGCCAGTTTTACATAATTTTTCTCTACTAATTTAGCACATTTTTCCATATCATAATAAAATTCATTTGAGACTTCGTCACTAGCTTGTGCAGATGTAATAGCCCTATCTTGTATCACTATTTGATTTTTGTGGTATACCACTTCGGATTTTTGTTTTTGGCTTGGTATATACTTCAACTCTATTGCAATTTTATAATAATTATCAAGTAAAATAACTAAGTCAATTTTATTATTTTTATTATTAAGTTTTACAGGATACTCAACAAATACATCCTTAACTTCAGGATATCGGCATTTATTATCAAGCTCTTTGGTTAACTCAAACTGAAAATGTGCTTCGGATACGAAAGTATTCCATTCAGAGCAAACCCTCTGAATGGCAAGCTCTAAAATGACTTTAAAATTCGGGGGGGGCGACTTCCCTGTTTTTCACATTTTCATCTTTATTCATAATGATATTATATAACATCCCCAAATTAACATTAGAAGTGCAACGCCTTTTCTCGATCTTGTAACTCCAAAAATTAATTAACTCGTACTCCTAGAAAATATTCCGAAGTTTCTTATAAAAACATTGCCATATAAAGAGGTAGAGATATTACTCCTGTCTTGACAGTTCCTATGTTTTTGGTCGAAAGTTTGATTCCGCTCTTGACCCCATAATTTTGAAATAGAGAATCAAGCGATTTAGATTTTGTGTTTTCAGAAGATTTAACCTCAAGTGCTGTCGCTTTATCTCTATATCGGATAAAAAAATCCATCTCAATCTTTGAGTTTTTTTCAAAAAAATAAAGTTTATGCTTGTTTTTGTGTAAAATATCAGCAATAATATTTTCATAAATTGCACCTTTATATATCCCTAAGTTATTATCAATAATATCTTTAGCAGCATCTTCTCCCAACATAGATACTAACAAGCCTGTATCCTGCATATATACTTTGAAGATATCCATTTTAACATATCCTTCAAAAGGTAACTCAGGCAAGGAAATACTGTTGCAAAAATTCACGATATTTGCATCTAATAACCATAACAGAGCATTGCCATATTTTCTTTTAGTTGCGCCTTTTTCAACAACAGAATATTGAAATTTTTTATACTCTTTAGCAAGTTGCCTTGGGATTGAAATCAGGCACTCTTTGGCTCTTGTTTTTTCTACAGCTGGAGCATACTTCATAATATCATCTGTGTAACCTCGAATTATGTCTTCTTGCAACTTCTGAACTTCTTGATAATTACGATTATCCATAAAATTCTGGACAACTTTAGGCATTCCGCCAACAACAATATATTCTCTAAAGAACTTTAACATTTGTATATGGGTATTGCTTGCGATCGGTTCTAAATTATCAAAATTGTCCTTTAGCTTAGCAATAAATTTATCTGTCACTCCATTTGCCCAAAGATACTCCTCGAAAGAAAGCGAATACATATCCAAAAATTCAACATAGCCAACGGGATAGGATCCAACTTCTTTATATTGCAAGCCTAATAACGAACCAGAAGCGATCACGTCAAACCTTCCGTCCTGAGTAAAAAATTTTAACGCAGTTCTAGCATTCGGACAACTTTGAACCTCATCAAAAAATAGCAGTGTTTCTTTAGGAGTAATATTTTCACCCCGAAAACGCAAAGTTATTTGTTCGATAATTGAATCAACATCTAGATCACCGGCAAAAATTTCCTTTAACAACGGGCGTTCTTCAAAATTAATTTCAATAACATTTTTATAGTTTTGTTCTCCAAATTCGCGGATAGCAAAAGTTTTTCCTATTTGGCGTGCACCGTTAACGACTAGAGCCATCTTGTTAGGAGTATTTTTCCACTTATCCAGCTTATTTAGAACAGATCGCCTTAACATATAAATATTATATCAGTATTTTATTGAATAATCAGATTTTCCCCGGGAATAATATGTATCCAATGCAGTTTTTTCCCGGGAATAATATGTATCTTTTGCAGTTTTTCCCCAGGAATAACATACATATGTCTTAAAATAAAAAAATTAGAGATCCTCTTTTAACAAAATTTGGTGTGCGTCCTGAAATTTTACTTAAACTTTTATTATTTTACTAATTATTTCACCAAGACTTAGGGTGAGTTCCTGGAACTGAAGTTGGGATTGAATATTTTTGAATCAAAAATTGCATCATCTCTTTGGCAGGAGGAATAGCGACAACAGTTGAATATTCCCCTGTCGGATTCTTAAAGAAAACACCTACAACATACTGAGGATTATCAATCGGAAAAACACTAATAAACGAAATCATAGTATCACTTAAATTCTTTTTTTCATCATTCCAAAGCTCAGCAGTTCCAGTCTTGCCTCCGACTCTATACCCATCAATCGCCGCCGAGTGACACATTCCATCAACAACACTTCCTTCAAGCATTCCTAAGCTTTGAGTAGCAACATCAGCAGGCAGGACTTGTTTACCTTCAGCTGATTTTTTAAAGGGAACCCATTTCCCAGTCTGAGAATCTTGCTCAGCCGAAATAATACTTGGAACAGGATCTTTACCTTTATTTGCAATTGTCGAATAAGCATTCACCATCTGTAAAGCTGAAACGGTCATGCCTTGTCCAAACATAACAGTATTTGCCGTTCTTAAATCATTATCCATATCTTCAACACTTGGAACAACTCCCGGAGTTTCACCAGGAAAATTGACTGCAGTTTTCTGTCCAAAACCAAAATTTTTAAACATCTGAACACGGTCGGCAAATGACAAAGGTTGCGAAGCCATAACCGTTCCAGTATTCCAAGATTGACCTAAAATTCCAGTTGAAGTAACTCTTCTGGTAGCATGATTTTCTGCATCTTTAATCACTTCCTTGGTCCCAGGAATAGTATATTTCCAGCCAACAGTATAATAAGTTTCAGGAGTAGTAATCCCTTTATCAATCAACTCAGCAAAAGAAACTGTCTTCATTGTTGATCCGGGATCAAAAGCTGTTGTAAACACTGGTGATCCGTGCACAGCAACATCATCCGAGCCTGCTGCTGCTGCATTATTCTCAGTAATTGCAACTACACTACCGTCAGAAACTTTTTCAACAACGCCAAACCCAAGAGTGGCATTTTGCTTTTTCACATTTTCATCAATAAGCTGCTGCAGTTTCCACTGAACATCTAAATCTAAAGTTGTTTTAATATTTTTTCCATTTACAGGATTTTTTATCTCATCTTTTGCACCAGGAATTCTTTTTCCGTCATCAGTCATTTGAAACTTATGATATCCTTTTGTTCCTGCCAACTCTTTATCCATTAGTAATTCAATTCCTGCCGTTCCAACAGTTCTTCCTTTATCAGGATTAAATGAATCTTTTTCATCAGAATCAACATACCTCGCTGCTCCAACCTCAGGACCTGCTATTTTTGAATTAGGATAAGAGCGAGAAGAAGTTTCATCTAAAGTCAAAGAAGAAAAACCCATATCTCTAATTTTTTGAGCAACATCTGATTTTACATTTTTAGCAATCAAAACAGTTTTATCCCCCGAGAGTTTATATCCCAATTCCTGAGCATTCAAATTTAACAAAGGTGCTAAAATTTTCGCCATTCCTGCTGCCCCTTTGTCAATAACTTTCATTCCATTTACATTACAAATGTCTTTCTTATCTCCAACACAAAATTCATCAGGATCAAAGGTAGAAGCCAAACTTTGATCAACATTTACCTTATACTCCGAAGTAGAATTCGCAAGAATAATATCATTTGCATCCAAAATATTCCCTCTCAAAGCCGGAAGAGAAACATTTTTGCTTCTTTCATCATCTGCCGCCTTAGAAAGTTCATGGCTATCAATAACCTGATAAAACAAAAAAAGGCAGGCCAGCAAAATAAATAGAAAAAGAATAACTATCTTGCCGCCTTTAATTCGGTTTATAGTTGGATCTTTCAAAACAGCTTGACTATTAGTTGAGCTTGTGTTTTTCGTAATCTTTTGCTGCATCTTCAGTACTATTTGTATCTTTAGTAGTTTTTTTCTTAACCACATCCAAAGTTATATATTTATTTGGAGTAAACATTTTAAATTTAGCAATTTTCTGTGGAACTATAACAGTTTGAGCACTATCTTGTGTCACCAATTCTTGAATATCTTCCTTTATTTGCTGAGAAGACTCATTTAACTCTGAAGAGTCAACCATAATTTTATTTGACATTGTATTCAAAAACAAACTTGCTCCAAAAACCAACAGAATTACCATTACATTTAAAGCTAACCAAACTTTTCCAGCCATTATAGATTTCCTTTGACTATCCTCGACTTTTAATTGTGTTGGGCTCTCTACCCTAACTTGTTGCCTAACATTATTTAAACGTTTATTCCCTTGAATTGCAACTACTGAAATAGTTCTAGTCGGACGATTTTGGCGAACCGGTTGAGGTCTGTTTACTTTAACTCTAACAGTGGGTCTTACTTTTCTAACAGCAGGATTATTAGGCATTCTTCTTCACCGCCCGCAAACGAACCGAAATTGATCTAGGATTTTTATCCTGTTCGTTCTTACTTGCTTTTTCACTTCCTCGAACCAAAAATTCATATTCAGGTTTATTAATATTTAATTCAAAAGGAAGGCTTAATTCTACTTCTGATTTCTGAACATTACCAGTCCAATTATTAAATGCTCTTTTTACAATTCTGTCTTCAAGAGAATGATAGCTCAGCACTACAACTCTACCATTTTTATTCACTAATTCTTTAATTTGATCTAAAGCAGACTGCAGAGAATCCAATTCAGTATTCACAGCAATTCTCAATGCCTGAAAAACCCTTTTAATTGAAGACATAACCTGATCATTATTATGTCTCACTTTCGCAGGCAAGCTTGCCCTGATCAAATCTGCCAAGTCTGATGTCGAATTTAGATTGCCTTTAGAAGCTGACTCTTTCATTTTTTCAGCTATATTTTTAGAATAACGTTCCTCACCAAATTCTTTTAGGACACTAATTAATTCTTCAACTTCCAAATCATCAATTAATTCTTTAGCAGTCAATCCAGTTGCTTGATCCATCCTCATATCTAAAGGAGCATTTTTAGTATAAGAAAATCCTCTCTCTTCATCATCAAGCTGCATGGAACTAACGCCCAAATCAAGCAAAACAGCATCAGGTGTTCTATTTTTTTCTTTGCTAGCTCTAGTTATTTCAGCATAATTACCCTTAAAAGGAATAAATTGATCTTCATAATTGTTCAATCTTTCTGATGCAATATTTAAAGCTTTTTGATCTCGATCAATTCCCACAATTTTCATATTTTGAATCTGCTTATTTTCAGAACTTTTTTCTAAAAAGAATTTTGAATGTCCGCCTAGACCCAAAGTACAATCGAAATATGTTTTATTATTCCCTTCCAAAGCAGGTTCAATTAAATCCCAAACTCTCTCGGCCATAACTGGCATATGTGTCCATTTTTGCATAATCAGAAAAGTAAAACCTCTTGCGCAGTTTTTTGCAACCCTGATAGTGCTTGTTTATTATATTCAGCCCACTTTTCTTGATTCCAAATTTCAACTCTTGAACCAACTCCAATTACTATAATATCATCTTTTAAATCAGCAAAAGAACGTAAAAAGGGAGGTATATTTATTCTACCTTGCTTATCCAATGTATCTTCGCTCGCTCCAGCGGTCAACAGACGTAAAGCTTGTGAAATTTGCAAAGCCGAAATTTTAGATCCATCTTCATTAGTCGCTGTTCGCAATTTTTCCTGAATATTTGCAAATTCTTTCGGCGTTGAAACATAAAGACAAGGTGTATCAATTCCTTGTGAAATAATCACACCTGATGAGAAAGAGGAGCGGAATTTACTAGGCAAAGACAAACGTCCTTTATCATCAATCTTAGGTGTGTAAGTTCCTAATAACAAGACCCTCTCCTTTCCTTTATTCATAGACTCTTCGGGTTATTACCACTTTATTCCATTATACCCCATTTCACTCCACTTTGCACAATTTCGCTCCGTATTTTCTTCACATTTCAATCACATTATTACAAGTATAAGATGCGGATCAATTTCAGCATAAATTTACCTGATTAACCTAAACTAACAAAGTCCTAAACTTGTTTCAAGATCTTATTCAAAATTTTTTATTTTATTGAAAATTTTTATGATTAATAAACAATTTAATTCCAGATTTTAATTCTAGATAAACAACCCCAAGAAGGGTAATAAATACATAAATCCCCACAGTTATCAATAGCCCAAAATACATTTCAAAATGATTAAATATGTTCTTTGATATCAGACTATATATTATCATCAAATGGTAAATGTCAACATATAGCGAAGAAGCAGAAGCATAGCGAAATAATTTTGTATTTAATATTTTTATCTTATCTAATGGGAATTTACAAAATAGAATTAATAAAACTGGTACTAAAAATATCAAAATAAAATCCATATCATGTGCAGAATCATCAGTTGATGCACCTAATTTAAGCCGAGATATCCAATTTTCAAAATACAATAAGACAAATAGAACTACACTCAAAGGAATTATTATTTTACCTGGAATTTGAACTAATTTCGATCTAAAGCGTGCGACAAAAAATCCAACAAAGATAAAAGGAAGACCAAAAAACAGCCAATTTCGGTACCAGACTGATAAAATATTTTCGCCCAGAACACAAGTTTTGTAATATGCCATATATATTGAGCAGTAAGAAAATAAACAAAACATTACTGCCATCAAAAATACCATAGCCCTTTTCTTAAAAAGTTTATTTTTAAAAACAACTGCCAAAATTAGCATAATTATCAATCCATAAATATAAGCTTGAAAAAACCAAAGTCCGCCCCAGAAAGGTGTATCACCATAAAGAAATAAATTTGTCAAGCGGTAATAATCCCAATTCTGAACTGTAAAAATATTAACAAAATAAATATTATTTATTTTTAAA
>JAISHP010000008.1 GCA_031262545.1 Candidatus Ancillula hodotermitis
GAATCACTACTAGCATCGCTAACGAGTTTAGCACCACTATCAGTTAGCGCAACTGGTGAAACAATCTCAGCTTCACCAGTTGCCTTCTGATTTGCATCTAATTTTAAATTTAAAGATGCCTCTTGAGAATTTTTATCCTCATTCATTAAGAATTAGTCTTCCTTCTTCTCTTCTACTTTAGGAGCTGCAGCTTCTGTTTTTTTAGCAACCTCAACTTCTGCAGGAGTATTAACTCTCTTCTCACGAATTCTTGCTTTTTTACCTTGTAGATCACGAAGATAATAAAGTTTAGCACGGCGAACATCACCACGAGTTAAGAATTCGATTGATTCAATTGAAGGAGAGTGAACTGGGAATTTTCTTTCAACACCAACGCCAAAAGATACTTTACGAACTGTAAATGTTTCATGGATTCCAGCACCATGGCGAGCGATAACAACCCCTTGGAAAGCCTGAATACGAGAACGGTTTCCTTCAACAACTTTTACATTTACTTTAACAGTATCACCAGGACGGAAATCCGGAATATCTGTTCTTAATGACTCTTGGTCAACAAAATCTAACTTAGTAGACATTTTTTCCTTTCGCTTGCTGTAGGACAAGACAAAATATAACTTATTACAAAATGCGACAAACCCCTACAGCAGCGTCACATTATTAATATTATACCATTTAACTCAAGATTTAGCTCAAAACTCTGGTTGGTAAAAGCAAAGAGCAAAACATAGATTCTAAAATTAATTTTAGCGAAGCATTAGTTAAAATTCTTTTTCTTGCTTCTTCAATTTTTTCAATCCTCATCTCAACTTCTTTTTTTGTCAGTGCTAAAGAATATTTTTTTATCAAATCCAAATCAAATTGATTATATACTAATTCTTCTTTTCCTTGAGACTGAATTAAAGTTATATCACGATAAACCATCAAAATTTCTTGCAAAATTATATCAATATAATCCTGCTTACTCCGATTAATCATTCTCTTCAAATCATCTTTATTAGGAGACTTAAAAAAAGATTGAAATTCTTTAGAGATTTTATCATTCTCTCCTAAACCAAGTTCTTTTCTTAACAACAATTCATCTTTTTTGATCTCTGCCTGAACCTTTTCTTCAGCAAGACGATCAGCTTCTTTATCAACTTCTTCTGCAAATAAAACTGCATCAACAGTTTTGTGGACACCTAAGGCTATCGCCGAATTGCGAAGTCTTAATTTTAATTGCTCCTCATCATTAGCCCAAAGCTTAGCTAAACCAATATGCCCTGCTGCTAAGCGACTAACATCTTGAGCCTTCTTTTGCTCGATACCATCTTGTTTTAAACTCATTTCAACATCAAGATCGCTTGGAATTTTAAGATTTACAATCCTTGCTCTAGATTGAATGGTCGGGAGAACATCACCACGATTCGGGCAACTTAAAATCCAAATAGTTAAAGGTTCAGGTTCCTCAAAATATTTTAATAAACTATTTTGCGACTCCTGACGAAGGCGATCAGCATCTTCAATATAGATTATCCGATATTTTCCAATTTTAGGAGTTAGATTTGCAATTGGCATTACTTTAGAACGAATATCATCTACCTTATATTGTTTTTGATTTGTTTTAACAAACATTACATCAGGATGAGTTCTTGCCTCAACCATCCGACACTGTTCACATTCACCGCAAGGTTCACCTTTTCCTCCGCTAACCTCACACAAAAGAGTTTGAGCAAAAAGCTCAGCAGCAACTGATCTACCTGATCCAGGTGCACCTGTGAACAACCAAGAATTAGCTAAACGCTCACGGTTAATAGCATATTGCCGAAGTTCTTCAACAACTTCCTTTTGTCCAACTAGTTTATCCCAAATACTCACAATAAGCACTCACAATAAACGCTCGAGTAAGTTGCTCAAAACAAATTTTAGTCGTCTTCAGGGTCAAAATCAACCCCTGCTTCTGCTCTTTGTTCTGGAGTAATTGGAGCTGGACATTGTTGCATAATATCAACACCACCACCACTCTTAGGGAAAGCGATAACATCACGAATTGAAGCAAGACCTGCTAGAAGAGAGACAATTCTATCCCAACCAAAAGCCACTCCACCGTGAGGAGGAGCACCAAATTTAAATGCTGTCAAGAGAAATCCGAATTTATCTTTTGCGGTTTCTTCATCAATTCCCATCACATTTAGAACGCGCTCTTGAATATCTTCTCTGTGGATACGAATTGATCCACCACCAATTTCGTTACCATTACAAACGATATCGTAAGCATCTGAAAGAGCACTAGCTGGGTCTTTGTCAAAATTATCAATTGAATCAGGACTAGGCATAGTAAAAGCATGGTGAACAGCTGTCCATTCTCCACCACCAACCGCAACATCGCCTTCAGCTTTAGCTTCCCCAGCTGGCTTAAATAGAGGGAAATCAACAACCCAAACAAGAGACCATTTTCTACCATCTGGACCAACCAAAACATCAAATGGTGCTGCTTCAGTTTGCTCTTTATCAAAATTAATATCTGCTTTCTCTTTACCAGTTAATTCAACATCAATTAGACCTTGCCTTTGCGCAATTTCAACACGCGCTGCGCCTAGTAATTCTTGCGATTGCGTTCTCTTGCCAGCAGCAAAGAAAACAGCGTCACCAGGCTTAGCTCCAACCTCAGCAGCTAATCCTTCACGCTCTTGGTCAGAAAGATTTTTTGCAACTGGACCACCGAGTTTACTCGCATCTGTAATATCCATATCATCAGGAAAAGTAACGTAAGCTAAACCTTTAGCACCACGACTTTTTGCCCAATCTTGCCAAGCATCAAATTGACGACGAGGAAGAGAAGCTCCTCCTCTATAGACAACTGCTCCAACATACTCAGATTGAAAAACTCTGAAAGGTGTATCTTTAAAATACTCAGTTAATTCTACAATTGGATTACCAAAACGTAAATCTGGCTTATCGGAACCATACTTATTCATAGCATCAGCATATGTGATTCTTGGGAAAGGAGTTGGAACATCAACATTAATTAATTTGAAAAGACCTGTAATTACCTCTTCAGCCACTTTCAAAACATCATCTTGTTGGACATAGCTCATTTCCACATCTAATTGAGTAAATTCTGGTTGGCGGTCAGCCCTAAAATCCTCATCACGATAGCATCTTGCAATTTGATAATATTTTTCAAATCCGGCAACCATTAATAATTGTTTGTAAAGCTGAGGCGATTGTGGCAAAGCATACCAAGATCCAGGATTCAAACGAGCTGGGACAATAAAGTCACGAGCACCTTCAGGTGTTGAACGAACTAAAGTTGGTGTTTCTAATTCACAAAATCCTAAATTGTCCAAAGTCTGACGAGCTGAACGATTAACAGCAGCGCGCAAACGCAAAGCATTAGCTAAAGTTGGACGACGTAAATCTAAATAGCGATATTTTAAACGAACTTCTTCACCAACTTTTTCATCATGTGCTTCTTCAAGAGATGTTGATACTTGGAACGGCAAAGCCTCCGACTGATTCAAGATCTCAACTTCAGTTGCCTCAACTTCAACTTTACCAGTTTTTAAACGATCATTCTCTTGTCCTTCAGGACGCAATCTAACTTTACCAGTAACTTTCAAAACAAACTCTGAACGCAAAGGGTGAGCTACCTCTTCATCATTAATTACGACCTGTGCAATACCTGTTTTATCACGAAGATCAATAAAAGCTACCCCACCGTGGTCACGTCGACGATCAACCCAACCGGAAAGAGTTACACTATCTCCATTTTTTGCATTTTCTTCAGAAATATCTCCACAATAATGCGTTCTAAACGCACTTGAAACAAAGTCGCTATTCATATATATATTATACATATTACTCTCGTTTGAAAATTATTTCCTTTCTGCGCAACCACCCCGCCCTTCGGGCACCCCTCCAAAGAGGGGAACAAGGTAAATCTTAGGACATTCCCTTCCAAGGGAGGGAAGCATATTTACCTATAACAAGATAGCGTTCCCCTCCTGCGGAGGGGTGCCCGTAGGGCGGGGTGGTTATAGTCATACTGAACACCGTCTTGCCATCCTAAGCACAGCCCTGTCACCCTGAGCTTGATTCAGTATCTCTTCAGTATCTTCCTCCTCTGTTGAATTTTTACTTTTTCACAAAATGAATCAGCAGCAATAAAATTAGTTTAAAGATTGAATATACTATTAAAATGAGAGAAATAAAGATATTAGAAGAAATCCTTCAAGTAGATAATCTTACAGATATTTGTATAACTAAAAATCAGATAATTATTGATAAAGGAAATGGGCTTGAAAAAGTGAAAATTCCAGAAAACTTTTTAGAGACGTCTGAAGACACTCGTGATTTAGCTGGCTATTTCGCTTTTCAAGCAGGAGTTCGTTTAGACACAACTTGTCCTATTGCAGATGGTCTTCTTCCCGAGAATTTCATTAGTAAGAATTTAAAGAATATTCGTTTCCACGCTGTCCTTGCTCCTGTTTGCTCCGCCGATTTAGGAGCAATTATATCGCTAAGAATTCCTAGCAAAACAAATTACTCCTTAGAGAAATTGCAAGAATTGAATATGATAACCAATTCAGATTCCAAAATCCTCGAAGAAGCAGTCAAAAATAAAAAGAACATAATTATATCAGGTGCAACAGGGTCGGGAAAAACAACATTAATGAGTGCTTTAATTCAAAAAATACCAGATAAGGAAAGAGTAATCTGTCTTGAAGAGTCTAGAGAAATAATCAAAAAACTTCATCCTAATTTACTTTTTTTAACTGCTAAAAAAGCAAATATTGAAAAAATTGGTAAAATTGATTTAAATAAACTTGTCAGTACATCTTTAAGAATGCATCCAAATAGGTTAATAATCGGAGAAGTTAGAGGAAACGAAGTCAGAGAATACATTCAACTCCTTAACACTGGACACAAAGGCGTAATTACGACCATACACGCGAACTCATGCGATGACGTCCCTGATCGGATCGCAAGTTTAGCCTGCCTTTCAGGTTTGGCAAAAAACTTCTCAGCTTACTCATTTGATATTGTAAAAAATCTCTTTCAAAAAAATATAGATCTATTTGTTCACTTAGAAAAAGATAACAAAACAAATACAAGGAAAATTGTTGAACTTGAAAATAATTAAACTAAAAAACAAACAAAAAAAATCAACTATATCAAAATTTGATAAAATTGAAAAAGAAATCCAAAAAATTGAAATAAAGCTCAAATCAGGGGAAATATTACTAAGCAATAAATTTAAAGATCAGAAATTTCTAAACCAGAAATTTCAAGCTCAATCAGAAAAACACAGCTTTTCAAAAGAAATTGATTATTTAATTAGTCTCTCAGCTTCAACTGGAATTCCTTTACTCACAACGCTTAAAGGTGTTAAAAAAATTATCAAACAAATGAAAATAGTCCAGTCAGAAATTCAAACGCTATTGGCTATGCCAAAAATGACTATTAAAATACTTAGACTTTTACCTCTTTTTACATTAGCCATTAGTTTTTTCTTAGGAATCAATTCTGTCAAATTTCTTTTTCTTTCAAATTTAGGATATGTTTGTCTTTTGGGTGGCATAATATTTTATCTCTTTGGAGAATTGATAACTAAAAATTTTTTAGATAAATTTAATTCTAATCTTGAATCTAAAAATATTCTATCTGTTTCAGGAATTCAAATTCATATTATTCTGTC
>JAISHP010000013.1 GCA_031262545.1 Candidatus Ancillula hodotermitis
AAACCGAATCCACACCAAGAGCGCCACCCGATATGATTGAATATCCATTTTCAAGCATTCCAAATACAAGTTCATTCGTTACAATTTTTCCATAATTTGTCATGTTTCGGCTGCCAACAAAACTTACCATTTTATCAAGTTTACATTTATTAAAATTATTTTGATCCCCTAATATATATAAAATTATTGGTGCATTATATCCTATAAGTGGAGATGTAAAATTTTGAGGCCACAACTTATCTAAAGGGGTAATAATTCGAATTTTTCTCATTTTTAAAAATTCAAAAACTTTTTTTAAATTTATTGTATCCAAAATTTCAAACATCGTTTTTTGCAGCTCTAAAATATTATCATTTATATTGTCATCCAGAATATATCGCAAAGCTTCAATAGGCCCTAAGCTATTAACCAAGACAAGAGATTGAGGCATTTGTTTATTTGCTCCAGCATACGACCAAATTACTCTAGCTTCGGTATCAGATAAATTTCTTATAAATTCATAATATTTTTTCTTCATATATATAATATAGCAAATAATATTAAAATTTATTTACTATATATAAATATCTGTGAAAAAGTAATATTAAAACAATAAAGATTTTAAATTTAATTTGATTTTGGTAAACCTGGAATATTATGAGCCAAAAAGTCAACCAAAAGTTTGCGTTGCAAATCAAACATTTCTCTCTTTTCGTCAGGTTCAACGTGGTCATATCCTAATAAATGTAAAATTCCATGAGTTGCCAACAAAAGCATTTCTTCATGAGTTGTGTGTCCAGCCTTTTGTGCCTGAATTGAAGCAATTTCAGGACAAATTACAATATCACCTAAAATTTTATCGGCATCCTCCGGTAAAAGTTCCTTATAATTTATCACTCCGGGACGCAATTCATCAACCGGAAAAGAAAGAACATCTGTCGGTCCATCCAAATCCATCCATTCTTTATGAAGATTAGCAGATTCCTCACTATCAACGAAGAGAATATTCAAATCCACATTAGCTGGGACCCTCATCTTATCAAATATGAATGAACTTAGACGATAAAAATCTTTTTCTTCAATATTTTTAAAGTCAGTTTCATTAATTACTTCTGTAGCCATAAACCTAGTTATCCAAAACTTGTTTTACTAAAGGACTATCAGGATCTATCCCCATACTCTTCAATTTTGAATCAAGATAATCAGGATCAACATCTTTTAAAGCCGATTTATAATCACCAGTATCTAAAGCTTTTTGAGCTTCTGCTTTTTGTTTCTCAGTCATTGAATTACTTTGCTTATTAATTTTATCTTGCAAAACTGATTTATAATTTGAACCATATTCTTTTTCAAGTTGATTAGAAATCATATTATTTGCTTGAGATTGAATAACTGTTTTTGAAGAATCAACACCGGAAAAATATCCCCAAACTGGGAAGCCAAATAATGAAAATAAAGAAATCAGCGAAATAATTCTAACACCCCATCCTCCAGCTTTAACAATAAAAGAAATAGAAAGTATTATTAAAATTATTAATGCCAAAATAACTACAAAAGCTAAAATTAAAGTTCCACTTAAATTTTTTATAATATTCGCTTTATTTATACCTCCATTGGTCATTAAACCAGCAATTTCTGAATAAGCTGACCCAATTCTATTTTTTACTAAAAAACCACACCCAATTGCAATTATAATCAGAATAAACGGTTTGACAATTTTCCCTATCATTTTAATAGCTTCTCCATATCGTTTTTATTTATCAATTCGGATTTGCCAAAATTATAACCATCAACAGGTCCTAATTTACCAATTTTTGTTAAATACCAAACTGCATTTGCGTTAGGAGTAGATGGAGTTATATCAGCATAAGTAGTTAAAATTTCATTATCAAAATCAGCTTTTGCACCTTTTTTATTCTCATCTCCTGCCGGCTTCCCTAGCATATTATAAATCATAATTGAAGCTGTCATCCGGTTAGCTAAATCATCTGTTCCAAAAAAACCATTACCATATCCATTAGCAATACCTTCACTCTTAAGCCACCAAATTGCCTTAGCGTATGGCGTCAGCTTTTCAGAAACATCTTCATAGGCATTAGTTAATTCTTTAGATAATTCAAACTTTGGCGATCCTTTACTTTCGTATATCATTTGGGCCATATAGCCTCTTGTAATACCTTCTTCAAATTCGTTCATATCAGTTAAAGCAGTTTCAACATCACCATCATACATAAGATTTCCGTGACTTAACCAAACACACCTATCACAAACTTTTCTAATTTGTTCTTCACTGTGAGAAACAATAACTAAAGTTTTCCCTTCATCTTGTAATTCACGAATACGCTTCATACATTTTTCTTTGAAAGGTTGATCACCAACGGCTAATATTTCATCAATTAAAAAAACATCAGGATCAGAAAAAACAGCAACAGAAAAAGCCAAACGCAAGAACATACCTGAAGAATAAAATCTAACTTCCGTATCAATAAACTTTTCAATCTCTGAAAAAGCAACAATCTGCTCAAACTTATCATCAATCTGCTCTTTTGTCATACCTAAAATTGCACCATTCAAATAAACATTTTCACGTCCAGTTAAATCAGGATGAAAACCAGCACCGACTTCAATCAAACCAGCAATTCTTCCTCTAGCAAGAATTTGACCCTCATCAATATTCATTACCCCAGAAATTAACTTTAGTAATGTTGATTTACCAGAACCATTTCTTCCAATTAACCCAACAGATTCACCTTTATGAACTTCAAAAGAGACGTGATTCAAAGCTTTAAATTCTTTCTTTTGAACGCGTTTTCCTTTTACAAGACGAACAAAAGAATCCTTTAGAGAAACATTATGTGTTAAGCTAAATGTTTTAGAAACATTATCAACTTTCAACATTACATCAGAGTTATTTTGCTTATCCATTTTCAGCTCCCAATTACAATTCCTGCTATAACTCTTGCGCAAACTTACCTTCAAGTTTACGAAATATAATTTGTCCCAAAATACAAACTATTATTGAAAATAGTAATGCAATTAAACCATATCTCCAAATGTGAGGTATAACAATATTTTGATTATCAAAATAAGGATATTGCAAAAATCCATAATGCATTAACTCACAAGCAGCCGTTAAAGGCCAAGCGAAATAAACATTAATTAGAGGTCCTAAAAATTGCTTTAGTAAAGACCAATGATACAAAACAGGTGTTGCCCAAGTCGCAACCATGCCAAAAAGGTCAACGAAATTTTCCGCATCTTGAAAAAAGACATTAATTCCAGCAAAAATCAATCCTAAACCAAGAGCAAAAATTGAGATAATCGTAATACCAAAAAGAATTGCAATTATATTTTTAATAGTAGGGTGCCACCCCGTAAATAAACAAGCACTAAGTAAAATTATGACTTGAGGAATGAAGTGTGAAAACGCAACTCTCCATGCCGAAAGAGGAAACAACTCTCTCGGTAGATAGATTTTTTGAACCAAAGCTGCATTTGCACGAATTGAAGTAGTCGCATTTCTCCAAACTTCAACAAAAAGATTTATTGCGCAAAGTCCAGAGAATTGGAAAACAGCAAAATTTCCACCAACATCAGATCTGGCTTTCATACCAAAAACTACACCAAAAAAGAAAAAATAAATTAAAAATTGAGTTAAAGGTTTAATGTAAGTCCAAATTCTACCTAAAAATGAACCTCTATAACGAGCCTTCATCTCTTTTTTGACAATCAAATTAAGTAAATATCTGTAATGTAATACTACATCTATTAAACCTTTAGATCTTCCAGGAGCTTTTAATTCTCCTAGATTCGAATCTGCAATTGTATTATTAGTTGTTTTTGCCATTTTTATGCAAAAAAACCATCAGTTTTGTATTCTTCAAACTTGTTTAATGCTGATGCAAAAACATTGTCCATATCGTAATATGCATATTCACCTAAACGCCCACCGAAAATAACTTTATTTTCATTTTTTTCAGCTTCTGCCAATTTCTTATATTTAGCAAATAATTCACGAGTTTCAGGTGTATTTACAGGATAATAAGGTTCATCGCCTTGCTTCCAAGTCTTAGAATACTCACGCACAATAACTGTCTTACCAAAGTTCTCAGAATAACCAGGCCACTCATCTTTTCCCCATCTTTCAGGATGAAAATGCTTGAATTCATGAATTCTAGTCCATTTAGCATCTAAATCTGCATAATTCATTACAGGACAACCTTGAAAATCATCAGTATCAACAATCTCGCGAACAAGATCAAGAGAACGCCAAGGCAGCTCACCTTCGCTATAATCAAAATATCTATCAATTGCACCTGTAAAAAGGGTAGGAACAACACCTTTTAGAGATTGCAATTCAGGTGAATCAAAATAGTCAGTATCTAACTTAATTGAAATAGAGCCTTTACCTTCTTTTGCAGAATCAATCATATTTTGGAACCATTTTTCATAACCATCCAACGGAAGACCCTCATAAGTATTAGCAAAATAGTTATTATTATATGTATATCTAACAGGAAGACGTTTAATAATAGATGGATCTAGCTCTTCTGCAGGTGTTTGCCACTGTTTAGAAGTGTAATTCATTATAAATGCCTCAAAAAGAGGTTTACCAATCAACGAAATCCCTTGCTCTTTAAGATTCGTTGGTTCAATACCAGCAACTTCAGCTGCTTGTTGTTTAATCAAATCCCTAGCTTCGCTTGGTGTATAAGCGGCATGGAAAAATTGATTAATTGTACCTAAATTAATTGGAAGTGGAAAAACTTCATTATTATGAGTAGTATAAACTTTATGCACATAATCAGTAAATTTAGTAAATTTATTCACATAATCCCAAACAGTCTGATTTGAAGTGTGAAATAAATGAGCTCCATACTTGTGAACTTCAATATTTGTATCTTTATCAAATTCAGAGTAAGCATTACCTCCAATATGATTTCTTTTATCTATCACCAAAACATTTTTACCAAGCTCATTAGCAGCTCTTTCAGCAATAGTCAAACCGAAAATACCAGCACCAACGATTAATAAATCACACTTATTTTCCATAATTACTCCCATTTAATAATTAAAATTTAACAGCGACGTTTGTTGTATCAAGACCTTTATCCAATTCTTCTTGATTTCCAGAGTCCCAGTAATCGCGCTCTCCGAATCCAAATATTTTAGCAAAAATAACCTGAGGAAAGACTTTAATTTTTGTATTATATTCTCTAACTACGCCATTATAATAACTACGTGCATTTTGAATATCATTTTCAGTTGCTTCGATAGAAGATTGAAGTTGTGCAAAATTTTCATTAGCCTTCAAATCTGGATATTGCTCAGCAATAGCTCTCATCCCAGTTAAAGCTGAACCAAAAGATTCATTCATTAATTTTTGATTTTCAGCAGTTGGGTTCTTTGCAGACTCCATAGTCGCTTTACGAGCTTGTGCAAATTGCTCAAAAATTCCTGACTCATGACTTGCGTAACCTTTAACTGTTTCAGTTAAATTAGTAAATAAATCAGCTCTTCTTTTTAATTGAACATTAATATCTTTGAATGCCTTATTAACAATTTCTCTAAGTTTTACAAGGTTGTTATACATTCCGATTAGTAATATTAATAATACTACTACAATAGCAATAATAACAATAGTTGATGTACTCATTTCATTCTCCTTATATTTAATTTTTAGTTTCTACGCTTTTAGTTTCTACGTTATCTGATTCTACACTGTCTGCAACAATTTTTACTTCATTATTATTTACTGATAAAAAACCACCAGTAACAATATATTCATCACTTTTTGCCTCATCAAACTTAATTTTAACAGTTCCTTGTTTTAAGATTGACAAAACAGGCTCGTGATCATTCATAATACCAATTTGACCATCAACTGAAGGAGCAATAACCATTATTGCTTCTCCAGTATATACTTGACGATCAGTTGTTACAAAATCAACACTTAACATTAAAGATCAAATTCCTTCTTAATTTGTTGCCATTTTTGCTCAAGATCTTCTGCGCCACCAATACCAGAAAATGCTTGTTCAGCGATATGATCATATTTACCATTAACAAGATTATCAAAAATCTCAATAGTTTCCTCAACGGGAACAAATGATCCTGGACGACCTGTGAATTTTTCAGCAACATAAAAGTTTTGACCTAAGAATTGCTCAATCTTACGAGCACGATTAACCATAACTTTATCTTCTTCGCCTAATTCGTCAATACCAATCAAAGCAATAATGTCTTGTAATTCTTTATTTCTCTGCAAAATAGCTTTAACTGAGTTAGCAACATCATAATGCTTTTGTCCAACATTACGAGGATCCAAAATACGAGAAGTTGAAGCAAGAGGATCAACAGCAGGATAAATACCTTTAGAAGCAATATCACGGTTTAACTCAGTTGTTCCATCCAGGTGAGCAAATGTAGTAGCTGGAGCTGGATCTGTATAATCATCAGCCGGCACATAAATTGCTTGAATTGATGTAATTGAATGTCCACGAGTAGAAGTAATTCTCTCTTGTAATGCACCCATTTCATCCGCTAAGTTTGGTTGATAACCAACGGCCGAAGGCATACGTCCTAACAAAGTTGAAACCTCTGAACCAGCCTGAGTAAATCTAAAAATATTATCAATAAATAATAACACATCCTGATTTTGAACATCTCTAAAGTATTCAGCCATTGTTAAACCTGTTAACGCAATACGAAGACGTGTCCCTGGAGGTTCATCCATTTGACCGAAAACTAAAGCTGTCTTTTCGAAAACTCCTGCTTCACCCATTTCGGCAATTAAATCATTACCTTCACGAGTTCTTTCTCCAACACCAGCAAATACTGAAACACCATTATGGTTAGTAGCCACACGTTGAATTAACTCCTGAATCAAAACTGTCTTACCAACACCAGCACCACCAAATAATCCAATCTTACCACCTTGAACATAAGGTGTTAATAAGTCAATAACCTTAATACCAGTTTCAAACATTTCTGTTTTAGCTTCAAGTTGATCAAAAGCAGGCGGTTTACGATGAATTGGCCAGCGCTCTTTAACATCAAATTTCTCACCTGGTTTAAGATTCAAAGCATCTCCAGTAACATTAAACACATGCCCTTTTGTAACATCTCCAACAGGAACAGAAATTGGAGCTCCAGTATCTCTAACTTCAGCACCTCTAATTAATCCATCTGTTGGTTTTAGAGAGATTGCTCGAACAACTGAATCACCTAAATGTTGCTCAACTTCAAGAGTAATTTCGGTTTTGCTTTG
>JAISHP010000055.1 GCA_031262545.1 Candidatus Ancillula hodotermitis
TTGATATTCTGAAGATACGCTATTATCAACAAACCATCCGAAGATATCACCAACCCCAGATTGTCCTGCTTCGTAGCCGTAGAATCCTTTTGTGATCCCGCCATCAACAACACCACAAATGCCAGGAACGTCAACTAATTTTGTTCCATTCATAACATTACAAGTTGAAGTTCCCATGATTGCAACCATTTGTCCAGGCTCACAAGCGTTTGCCGCAGGAGCTGTAACATGTGCATCGACATTTCCAACCGCAACTGATATTCCCTCAGGAAGACCTGTCCAAACAGCCGCCGTTTTAGATAGCTTGCCTGCTTCTTGTCCTAATTCACCAATCTTCCACTCAATTTTATCTTCAACAAAATTTTCGAAATCAGGATTAAGAGCCTTTAGATAATCTTTACTTGGATATTCACCATCTTGATATTGTCCTTTATAACCAGCAGTACAAGCATTACGTATATACTCACCAGTCAGCTGCCAGATAATCCAGTCAGCTGCTTCAACGAATTTATCCATAGCGTCATAAACAGTTTTATCTTCTTCTAGGATTTGTAAACCTTTTGCAAATTCCCACTCCGAAGAAATTTGACCACCATAACGCTTAATCCAAGATTCATTTCTGTCGTGAGCTAATTGTGTAATTCTCCAAGCTTGAGCTGCTCCAGCATGATGCTTCCAAAGTTTTACATAAGCATGAGGATTATCAGCAAATTCAGGAAGTTCACAAAGAGGAGTTCCATCAATTTTTACAGGAATCATGGTGCAAGCTGTAAAGTCTGTCCCAATTCCAACAACATCATTAGGATCAATTCCAGCAGCTTTAACAGCCTCAGGAACAGCAAACATCAAAACATTGCGATAATCTTGAGGAACTTGCAAAGCCCAATCAGGTGGTAGCTGAACAGGTGTCCCAGCATCAGCTTTAGGACCTGCAGTTAATTCTTCAGCCATAACAGCATGCTCATACTCATGAACAGCACTAGCTAATTCTTCACCATCGCTTATTCTAACAACAACTGCGCGACCAGACAATGAGCCATAGTCAACGCCAATTACATATTTTTCTTCTGCCATAAATATAGTATAACAACGACAGACAATAATCAACAAAATATTTATTAAAAATTTTATATTTATTTGATTTTATTGTAGTATGTTGTAGTATGCAATTTAATTGAATTATAAAACTTGTATAATATATATGTGTTTATCAAATTAAATAAATCCTCAACTTCTAAAAAAATTCAAGTCCAACTTGTAGAAAATTATAGAGATGACAAAGGACAGACCAGACAAAGAGTTATCGAAAGATATGGTGAATTAAGTAAACTAGAAAAAGATAATCCCGACATATTAAAACTTTTAAAAAACCGAGCCAAACTTAAAACTCAAGCCCAAGCAAAAAAATTTTTTCAAATTTCCATTGACATTAACGAAAAGAACAATAATGAACACAAACTAATTTGGGGTGTTGGTTTTCTCGAAAAAGTTTTTAACCAACTTGGTTTCAATCATTTTGAAAATGAACTTCTTTTGAGTGATTCTTTACGACTAAATCTTTTTAGTCGTGTTCTTGGGATTGGATCTAAAGAATTAAAACGTGACTTATTTGGGAACTGGAATAATACCTCAATCTTAAACCCAAAGTTAAATAAAATCACCTTTGATTATAAGCGTTTTGGTCAGGATTCTATTTCACATGCCTATATAATTCACAATATTGCCTTCTTTTTTGATAAATTTCGTAATTTACTATATTTTATTAAAAATCCCCAATTATCTGATTTCCCCAAGGGGGTATTGGTGATTCATGATCGCTCTGACATTAATTATTTTTCATCTGAAGATATTATCAAAGCTGGTTTAGATTATCTGTTTGTCAATCTTCCTAACCGCTCCACACCGATTAGATTTTCGCACCCCAAAAAGAAACACGAAGCTGGATGGAGCGGGCATAAAACTTATAATGGCAATTTTGAACTTACAACAGGTATTCAAGAAAGAATAAATTCTAGAGGTTACAAACTGCAAGAACAAGTCGTTGGTGTCTATTCTCGCCGCGAAAGAAGGCAATCTATCACTAGACGTCACTTTACGATCAATTATACTCGCAGCCTTCTTGGTAGACAGGCTGACATTTTAGAAAAAGTTGCTATAGATAGTGAACGATGGGACGGGGTCAGAATCGTTACCTGTTCCAATTTATCTATTTCTTCTAAACAAATTCTAGAACGCTTTTTAACACTTCGACGTTTAACAGTATTTCTTAACACAAATGAAAATAAACATGATCAAGATATAGAAAGTGAAAATCTAAACTTGCTTCTAAATTTTTTTTCACTGCAAATGCTATTTTCTTTCAAAAAGCAATTACTAAAAGCTAATAAAGATTTTTCTCTAAAAATGATCAGAGATGGTATTTTAGGAGCCGCTTGTATACACTTCGGTCAAGGAATCTACAGAATTTACGAACCTGAAGAAACAAAAGATTTAGAATTGGCTCTAAATATGCCTTTAAATCGTAAATATATGAAACTTGAGAATCTTCGTCATTTTGTATTAAATGATGTAAGTAGCCTCACTCAAGGATTTTAAAATATACTCTCACAAAAACGTTTAAAAGCTGCAATTCCTTCTTCATTTTGTTTGAAAACTCCAGCATCTTCTAAGACATGTTCAAAAACTTCACCAATATATTCCTGAGTGTATTTACCAGATTCCAAATCCGCTTTAAGTCGCCCTGGAAGAATCGCTAGCCCCATAACCTCAATTAAACCAATATTTTCTTTTTTAATATGATGCCATTCTTTATGGGGATGAAAAATCCCATCAGGATATTCTTCTGAAGTTCGATTATTTCTTAATACCAAGTCAATCTGAAATTGTTTATTGCCGTCAAAATTTTCAATAACTCTAGCTATTGGAGTAATTGCATTATGTCTTTGTCCTTTGGTTACTGCAACAATTTCGACTGATTCATCCGAGTATCCTATCCATTTTTGCAAAATATAATCAGATAAATCAACCAAATCATCGGCACTATCAGCTGTCAAACGAATAGTTGATAGTGGCCATTTCAATAATTCTATTTTAACTGATTTTTTTTGATATTCAAAAAATGTTTCAGCTGTCACCATAGGCATTTGATGTCTACCGCCCTGATAGTGATCATGAGTTAAAATCGACCCACCAACAATAGGAATATCGGTATTTGAACCGATAAAATAATGTGGAAATTGTTTCAAGAAGGTTAGCATCCTTTTGAATGTTTCTTTATTAATATGCATTGGAGAATGTTTACCTGAAAGAATAATACAATGTTCATTATAGTATGAATATGGTGAATACTGGAAATACCATTCATTTTTATCATTTTCATTTAGCTGAAGTGGGATTAAACGGATATTTTGTCGAGCTGGATGATTCAAATTTCCAGCAAAACCTTCATTCTCTTTACAAAGCAAACATTTTGGATAGGGGTCAATTCCTGCGGATTCTTGCTTTTTTTGTATTTCTATAGCCTTTGCAATATCCCGTGGATCTTTTTCTGGTTTTGAAAGATTAATTGTAATTTCTAGATTTCCATACTTTGAAGAGTAATCCCACTTTACGTTTTTCGCGATTTGCTTAGTTTTAATGTAATCAACATCTTTTTCTAGCTGATATAAATACTCTGTCGCAACTTCAGCACTTTCTAATCCATACTTTGACCAAAATTCTGCATTAATCTCACTTGGGCGAAGCATAACAGCACCCCATAGTCGTGTTTCATAAAGTTCCCACTCAGCATCACTAGCATCTTCTTGGGGTTCACATTGCTCTTTGATATCTAAAAGTTTATTATAAAGATAAATTTTATCGTCTTCATAACAAACGCCTTTTTCTAATGCAAATTCCAAAAAATTTTCAATTGACTGCATCTCAACCTCTTAACTTTCCTTTTACAGATTTATTGTAATAGCTCCATATTTTCTAATCTTTAAAACCATGCAACTACCTTCTCCAAAAACATTATTTAATGTTGAACAATATTCATCAAGTTTATTTTCAGGGACAAAAGCTTGAATAGTTCCAGCTAAACCACCACCATGGACTCTCCAAGCTCCACAAGTTTTACCATCAGTCTCTAAAACATGCTCACTCAAAGCTAACGCAAGAGCAACATTTTCTTCCTTAGGATCAATATAAATATTTTGAAGACGCAAAATTGATGACCTTCCTGACTCGTTGATTAGATTTAAGAATAAATCGAAATTATTATCCGCCAGAGCCTCAGCTTCGGCAACCGCAATTTCATTATCCCTAAAATAATGAGCAGCTCTCAATATGGCTCTATCCACATTTTTAACATTACTCCTTTTCAATGATTCTCTGATTCTAGACAGATTAACCCAAAATTCTTTTTCGTCAACATCTCGCAAAACTTCTTTATCGAAAAATTTAGCAACTTCTTTCATCTCATTTGGCATTGCCGCATAAGCTTCTGTTAACCCGGCATGAGAGCCTTTTGTGTCAGTAATACAAAGAGAATAACCAACAGAATCTAAATCGAACTGGACTGGATTGATTTTAGCTTGACTTGGATCTTTAAAGTCAATTTGAACAAATCCACCCACAGCTGAAGCAGTTTGATCCATTAAACCTGATGGTTTTTGCATAAACTTATTTTCTGAATATTGTCCAGCTCTGGCTAAAACAGGTGCAGCAATTTTATCATCATTATATAATTCGTTCAAACTCTGAGCGATAAAATTTTCAAAAGCGGCTGAACTTGAAAGTCCTGAACCGCCTAAAACATCTGAAGTTACATGTGCTTTAAAACCGCCGATATTATATCCCCAATTTTTTAAAGCCGCTGCAACACCACGAATTTGTGAAGCTGTATCATCCTCATCGTAATATGGTTCAAGATTTTCAAAATTTTGACCTAAAATAATTTCAGTTTCTCCAAACCCCTCAGAATTAACAGTGATTATATTATCATCAGTTTTTTCAACAAATCCAAGAACATCAAGATTTACAGCTGCCGCCAAAACATTACCATGTTGGTGATCCGTATGATTACCTCCGACTTCAGTTCTTCCAGGAGCAGATATTAAAACACAATTATCTATACTTTCAAATCCACTTTTGATTAGATCTAGACGCTT
>JAISHP010000056.1 GCA_031262545.1 Candidatus Ancillula hodotermitis
ATGAAAAATGATAAACATCCACTAGTTATATTTGATTTAGATGGAACACTTTCTGATACACAGGAAGGAATTAAAGTTAGTGTGCGATATGCTACTGACATATTGCGTCAAAGTAACCCCTCTATTCCTCAACTAACAGAAGCGGATTTGAATGAGTTTATTGGCCCTCCTGTTTATGATCAACTTCGAAAAATAGGTTGCACAGATAGTGAAGCAAAAGAAGGTTTACGATTATACCGTGTGCGTTATTCTCAACCAAAAAAAACAGAAGATACTCCTGGTATGTTTTTGTCCCGAGCTTTTCCAGAAGGTAAAAAATTGTTAGAATTGGTAAGTAAAAAATATCCTGATTGGATAAAAACTACTGGAACTTCAAAGCCAGAGCCGTGGGCACACGTAATTTTAGATAAATTAGGTTTAACTCAGTTACTTTCAAGTATCCCACACGATAATGGTGATGAAAAAGGATTTCAAAATAATGGTGTTTTTGGGGCATCTTTTGGGGAAGATCGTGCAAATAAAGAATCGGTTTTGAATTATGTATTAAATAATGTAGCTAATTATTTTTCACCTGATTCAAAGTGGCAAGATGTTCTTAATCCTGTTTTAGTAGGAGATCGTTTCCATGATGTTTGTGGAGCAAAAAAAGTTGGAATACCGGTTGTTGGTGTAAAGTGGGGTTATGCAGTTGAGGGTGAGCTTGAGGGGAAGCTAGACTATCCAGCGGCTGATTTAATCGCTAAAACACCTGAAGAAGCACTATCAGCAATTGAAAAAATTATTCAAGCAAACTAAACAAAAAGATAAAACTTTTTTAAATCCCATTACAATTGGAGTATTGGGTATTTTAGGATTTTTGATTCTTTCTGGTCATTGGTTTTGTCCGTTCTATCACTTATTTGGTATTCCTTGCCCGGGGTGCTTTTTGACCAGAGCATTATTTCTTTTAGTTAGAGGGGATTTTGCTCTTGCTTGGCAATATAATGCTTTAATTTATGTTCTTCCGTTTTTGGCGATAGTTTGGGTAATATTGTATTTTAAGAATTACAAAAAACTTGCTTTAAAAATAATCTATTTAGCCATAGTGATTATGACTATTTACTGGCTATATAGAATTTTATTTGTTTTGGGAAGTTTTCCATTTGTAATTGACTACAGTGCGTTGATTTTTCGTATAATGTAAATATATGAAAATCGGTCACGGTGTAGATATAGTAGAATTAGAAGGCTTTAAATATCAACTTGAATTGCCTGGATCAACTTTTATTGGTAAAGTATTTACAGATTTAGAAATTTCGCAAAGTCCTAAAAAGATAAAAACAAATAAACGGTATACTGAAACTCTAGCAGGGAAGTGGGCTTCGAAAGAAAGTTTTATTAAAGCATGGAGTAATTTATTAATTGGAATTGCACCTATACTAAGCGATAATAACTGGCAAGAAATTGAAGTCTTAAAAGATTTGTATAGTAGGCCGTATATTAAGCTTTCTGGATTTACTAAACAAAAATTTGAAGAACAATTTCCTAACTCAGAAATTTCTTTGTCAATTTCTCATGATGGTAATTATGCAATTGCTAGTGTGATTATCTATTGTTCAAAAAATTCAAATTCAAGCTCAGCTGATTTACGATAAACCTTCAGCATTTCTGTCCATTTTTCTTGGTTGACAGATTCTGCATTTTTATTAACTATTTCTGACATTTGGAGAGAAATTTTGACATTTTCAGGGTCAGCGTAGAGTTCAATCCAATTTTTGAAAATGTTATTGTTTAATTTTTCTGGATCAATCTTCTTTTTAAGTCCTGAAACCATTTCTCCATATAAGAAAATACAAGGGAGCAGTGCCGAAATTAATATTTCATAATCATCTTTGACAGCTGCCAAACGCAAATGGTTAATATAGCCATTTGTTACTTTAGAAGCTAGGGATAAATTAATTTCACCTTTGCTGTTGCGGGCTAAATTGGAAAATCCATTAGATTTATGCCATTCGTCATGCATTCTAAGTTCATCCTCAGTTCCTATGTTTGCTAGGTTCTTGAAAAAGTTTTTTTCGCTTTGATTTGGAGCCAGATTTGCAGCTTTGTCTAATAGAGATCCATAATCACTAAGATAGCAATTATCTTGTGCTAGATAATTCGCAAATCTTTTTAATTCCATATCACCATCAATTAATTGCTCAAAAAAAGTTGTATTAGTAATCTTATCTTCAATATCACTTGTTATTCGGCGGGCAGTAGAAAGAAAATTGACTGGAGCTATTTGAATTAAATGATCAATTGGACCATGTCCTTTGCCTACAGTTCCAACTTGCAGAGCAGAACCTGAAGAAAGTGCTTTGTTCATCCATGATTTTACAGATTTGGCTGCCTCTTCCCAAGAATCTACAAGTGGTCGAACAGCAGCTAAAGCAGAAGAGAGTGAACAACCTGTACCGTGTGTATTATTTGTATTTATCCAAGGTGTTGCGATCCAAGAGATTTTACTGTTTGCATTTCTTGTGTCAACAATAGCATCATT
>JAISHP010000061.1 GCA_031262545.1 Candidatus Ancillula hodotermitis
GGGTTCGAGTCCCATGGGGGGCTCTTTTTATAAAGAGTGATTTTATAAAGAGAGATTTAATAAGAATTGTTTTTTAAATTATAAGACAAAAGAAGAGGTTAGATGTATCTAAAACAACTTACACTAAGTGGATTTAAAAGTTTTGCATCTAAAACTAACATTGTTCTAGAACCAGGAATTACTTGTATTTTTGGCCCTAATGGATCTGGTAAATCAAATATCGTTGATGCTTTAGCTTGGGTAATGGGCGAGCAAGGGGCTAAGACTTTGCGTGGCTCTAAAATGGATGATGTGATTTTTGCTGGATCTGCCGGCAAAACACATCAACTTGGGCGTGCTGAAGTTAGTTTGACAATTGATAATAGTGATCAAAAATTACCAATCGAGTATAATGAAGTAACGATTAAAAGAATTATGTTTCGAGGTGGTGGATCAGAATATGAGATAAACGGTAATAAATGTCGTCTTTTAGATATTCAAGATTTGCTTTCTGATACTGGGCTTGGGTCTAATATGCACGTTATTGTTGGGCAAGGACGTTTGGATACTATTCTAAATGCAACTCCAATTGATCGTAGAGGATTTATTGAAGAAGCTGCTGGAGTTTTGAAGCATCGTAAACGCAAAGAAAAAGCCGTTCGTAAATTGGATAATATGCAAACTAAATTGATGCGATTGGCTGATTTGACAGCTGAAGTTCGTCGTCAATTAGGGCCTTTAGGGCGCCAAGCTGATATTGCGGCTAGAGCAAACACAATTCAATCAGATGTTAGAGATGCAAAAAGCAGATTGTTGGCTGATGATTTTGTTCAATTGCAAAATGCTAATCAAACTGATTCTCAAAAGATTGAAGAATTGAAAAAACAAGCTGCTGAACAAAATAAAATTTTAGAAGAAAAAATTTCACTTGTTCAAGAATTGGAACAACAACTTTCAAACGCTCAAACGCAAAAGGCATCTGATGATTTATATAAATTGAACTCTCTAAAAGAGAAATTTATTAATTTAGCCAAATTGGCGACTGAACGTGAAAATCTATTAACTCAAGTTGAATTACTATTTGAAGGGCAAGATCCAGATTCAATTGCTGCAAATCGGGATCAGTCACAAAAAGAGTTTGAAGATGCTGAAAAGAAATTACAAGAATTAGAGAAAAATTTACAAGAGTATTCGGAAAATCGTCAAAAAATTGAAGAGAATGTTCAAACTTTAAGCCGTAGAGTTCAGATAATTCAGCAAAACTCTTCCGAGAGACGTGCAAATATTGCGACAATTAATGCTAAAATTTCATCTTTAAATGAGAGAATTGATGAGTCTAAAACTCGCCAAAAGGTTGTGGCTGAGGCGAAAAAAGAGGCTGAAAAAAATCTTGAACAATTACAAGAAGAGCATGATATTTTACAAAAATCTTTTGATGATAAAAATCGTACTATTGAAAAATTAAAAGAGAATGTCCAAAAATTCAAACAAGATAGAAGTGAAATTCAAACATATTTAGATGATATTCAAGGAAGAATTAGCCAAACCACTCAAGAAATTGCGGTTCAAGAAGCGACACAAGAAACCTTACAGCAAGAATTAGAGAGAAAAGTGGGAAATGGAGCAAAATTAAACATTGATAAATTGACATCTTCATTTAGCAAATCTTTGCAGTCTCAAATTGATTCGCTTTCAAAAGAAATTGGTAAAGAATTTCTAGTAGCTTCAGATGAAAAACTTGCAAATTACATTTCTGAGCTAGTTGCTGGATTTAAGGTTGTAACTCCTAAAGGGGAAGTCATCTATTATGACACAGAAAACAATTCTAAAGTTGATGATGAAAATGTGTTTATTCCGGTAAAGGATAAGATTAATCAATCTAAAAAATTAGCTGATAAATTAAGAAAGGAGCTTTCAGATTTAGAAAAAGATCGTAACAAAGTTTCAGTTCAGCTAAGTCAGAAAAAAGATGAATTTCAAGAGGTAAACGACGAACTTTCTCGTAAGGAGAGGGAATTGCGAGATCTAGAATCTCAAATCAAAACAGGCCTTAATCGTAAAGATTCATCTGAACGTGATGTTGCTAAAAATGCTCAACAATTGAAAGACCTCCAAAATAGTGAAAAAAATCGTAAAGAAGAAATTTCTGAACTGCAAAATAATTTGGAACAGATTAAAAATGAACCTGAAACTTCAAGTGAAGCTTTACAAACAGCGATTGATGTTCAGGCAAAAGCTGAGATTGATTTAAGAAAAGCACGAGATTTAGAACAAGAAACAGCGCAAAAAGTTGCTTCTAATAAATCAAAAAATTATGCATTAAAAGAAAGAGTTGTTGAGCTTTCTAGGCAATATGATGGGGAAGTAAAAGCTCGAGAAGAAGCCAAAAAACAAAAAGCAATTAAGCAGGAAAAGGCGGCTGTAGCCAGAAAAGTTCAAGAGCAGGTTAAAAAAGTTTTAGAAAAAATAGATATTTCAATTGAAAATGCGGCACAAATTAAGCAACAATTAATTATCGAGCAAACTAGTCAGAACTCCCAATTATCTGATTTGCGAGCGGAAATTCGCAATCTTCGACAGAATTTAGAACAAACTAATAATCAACTACATCAGATAGAGATTAAGACTGCAGGACTTGATGAAAAAATCACAGCTCTAAAAGAAAGAATTGATAGCGAGTTAGATATTCCTGTTAACATTTTAGTTAATGAATTTGGACCAGATAAACCAATTTTAACCCCAAATCCAGATGATGAAGAAAATCCTATTGAAGTGCAATATAATAGATCTGAACAAGAAAAGCGTTTGAAAAAAGCTGAAAAAGATTTGGCTCGCTTAGGTAAAGTTAATCCTTTGGCACTTGAAGAGTATGAAGCTTTAGAGGAAAGACATAAATATTTAACTGATCAACTTGAAGATTTAGATAAATCAAAAGCTGAAGTTCTAACTATGATTGATGATATTGACAAATTAACTATTAGTGCTTTCACTTCAGCTTATGAAGATACGGCAAAAGCTTTTCAAGATGTATTTACAATTTTGTTCCCAGGAGGGAAAGGTTATATGGAGTTAACTGATCCTGAAAATCCTTTAACAACAGGAATTGAAATACATGCTCAACCTGCCGGGAAAAGGGTCAGCCGTTTATCTCTTCTTTCTGGTGGAGAACGCTCATTGGTCGCTGTTGCTATGTTGGTCGCTATTTTCAAATCTCGCCCTTCTCCTTTCTATGTTATGGATGAGGTTGAGGCAGCTTTGGATGATGTGAATCTTTCTCGTCTATTGAAGATATTCAAAGAACTTAAAGCTAATTCACAACTACTGATTGTTACTCACCAAAAGCGCACTATGGAAATTGGTGATGCACTTTATGGAATTACAATGCGTAAGGATGGGATAACGCAAGTTATCTCTCAAAAACTTGAAAATTAAGTTCATTTGAGCGAACTTCTTCGTTTTTGAAAAGTGCAGTGCCTAAGCACAGCCCTCTTTTCTTCAAACTTTGAATTTCATCTCAAATAAATTATAGCGAACTTCTTCGTTTTCAAAAAGTGCAGTGCCTAAGCACAGCTAAGCTGTGCTTTAAATATCGAACATAAAATTCCCGCCTGCTTTGCAGAAGGTATTAAAATTTTATGTGAGAGTAATACGCACAGCCCTCTTTTCTTCAAACTTTGAATTTCATCTCAAATAAATTATAGCGAACTTCTTCGTTTTCAAAAAGTGCAGTGCAACCACCCCGCCCTGCGGGCACCCCTCCGAGGAGGGGAACGCTATCTTGCTATAGATAAAAATGTTCCCCTCCCATGGAGGGGTGGCAGCGAAGCTGACGGGGTGG
>JAISHP010000111.1 GCA_031262545.1 Candidatus Ancillula hodotermitis
ACATTGTTTTCTGTTTTGGGCTTAGCTCTTTGCGGAACATTAGCTTTAACTTCTTGCGGTAGTTCTAGTAACACTGCTAATGATGGGATAATCACTACATATAACACAGAACCAGAAAATCCACTTATTCCTGGTAATACAACAGAAGTTGGCGGTGGAGATCCTATTGATGTTATGTTCTCTGGTTTAATTAGTTACTCTTCTGCAGGAGAACCTGTAAATGAGGTTGCTGATGCAATTGAAACTACTGACAATCAAAATTTTACAGTTAAATTGAAAGATTGGAAATGGTCTGATGGAACTGATCTTGTAGCTGAGGATTTCGTAAATACATGGAATTTTACTGCTAATTTAAAGAATGGTCAACTTTGTTCATCTTTCTTTGACCAAATCAAAGGTTTTGATGCTGTAGCTCCTCAAGATGATGCTGCTGTTGATGCTTTAACTGGGCAAGAAACTATGGAAGGTCTAAAAGTGATTGACGACAAGACATTTACTATTGAATTATCAGCACCAAGCTCAACTTTTGAATTACGTTTAGGAATGAGTGCTTTTTATCCTGTTCCTCATGATAAATTATCTGACATTAACGCTTTTGGTGAGAACCCTGTTTCTAACGGTCCTTTCAAGCTTTCAGCTTGGAATCATAATGTCGATCTTGAACTAGTTCCAAATGAGAACTATAAAGGTGATCGCGTAGCTAAGAATAAAGGTGTTACTTTCAAATTCTATACAGATCCTGATGCTGGTTATACAGCGGTTCAATCTGGTGATTTAGATATTATGGATACTGTTCCAAATTCACATATCACAGATTTCAAGACTGATGATTCTTTAGTTGGACGTTCAGATCCTTCTTCTTTATTTGAAATGTTTTCTATTCCAGAATACATTAAGCATTTTGGAAATGATGAGGAAGGCAAACTTCGTCGTCAAGCTATTTCTATGGCAATTGATCGTCAAACAGCTATTGATAAGATTTTGAATGGAACAGCAAAAGCTGCTACTTCTTTCTCTGCTGTTACAGATCAAATTAATGGTTCAACAGATGATGTTGAAGGTAATGATGTTTTGAAATATAACCCAGAAAAAGCTAAAGAACTTTGGGCTCAAGCTGACCAAATTTCAAAATGGGAAGATACTGATGTGTTCAAGATTTCTTTCAATGCTGATGGTGGCGCACAACAGATGTATGAAGCAATTTGTAACTCAATCGCTAATACTTTAGGAATTGATGCTCAACCTGATTCAGTTGTAGATTTCAAGACATTACGCCAAAGTGCAAATGCAAAGACTTTGCAGTATGCAATTCGTGATGGATGGCAACCTGATTATCCATCAATTGAAAATTATCTTCAACCAATGGTAGCAAGTAATGGTTCTTCAAACGATTCTGATTATTCAAGTCCTGAGGTTGATAAATTACTTCAAGAGGGTTCTCAAGCTACAAGTTTAGATGAAGCTAATAAATACTTTACTCAAGCACAAGCTGTTTTGATGAAGGATTTACCTTATATTCCAGTATATTCTCGTAACGTTAATTCTGTTATTGGTAAGAATGTTCAAAATTACGCATTGACATGGAAGGGTGTTCCTGACTATGTTAATATTTCAAAATAATTATTTTGAAGGAAAGAATTCATAAGAGATTATGAAATCATATATAGGAAAAAGATTGCTCCAAGCGGTTATAGTGCTGCTTGGGGCAACTCTCCTTATTTACGCACTGGTTTTCGCTATGCCTGGCGATCCAGCTTTAGCGATTGTTGGAGAAAAAAATCAACACAACCAGGCATTAATTAATCAAGTTAGAGCACAATATAACTTAGATAAACCTTTTATCTTACAGTATTTATTATTTATGAAGGGTGTATTTACTTTAAATTTTGGTAATGCTATGCAATTTGGTCATCAACCAGTAATTAACTTGATTGGACAAGCTTTTCCAGCCACTATCTGTTTAGCTTTGTTAGCTTTCGCTTTTGAGCTAGTTATAGGTATTGTTGTAGGTGTTGTTGCGGGGATAAAAAGAGGTGGGATTTTTGATCAAACAGTATTGATCTTGACTCTTGTATTAATCGCTGTTCCTACTTTTGTAACTGGTTTTATTGCACGTTTATTTTTTGGGGTTGATTGGAAACTTCTTCCACCAACAGTAGATAATAATTTAGATTTTATTCACTTATTAATGCCAGCACTTATTTTGGCTAGTGTTTCAATTGCTAATATTGTTCGTTTGACCCGTAATGAGGTTTCAACTAATCTTTCAGCCGACTATGTTCAAACAGCAAAAGCAAAAGGTTTGAGCAAAATTAGAATTACTTTTGTTCATGTTTTACGTAATTCTTTGATTCCTGTAGTTACATATTTAGGAGCAGATCTTGGAGCTTTGATGGGTGGAGCAGTTGTGACAGAAACTGTTTTTAATGTTCACGGAATTGGGAATTTACTTTATAAGGCGATTCCACAAGGTGATGGACCACTAATTGTTTCAATTGTAACTATTTTGGTTTTAATTTTTGTAATTTCTAATCTTTTAGTTGATATTTTATACGCTTTCCTTGATCCAAGGATTCGTTATGGTAAAGGTGAAAATTAGTATGAATAATTCAGAGCATTTTGTTTCCGATGTTGAATTTAAAGGAAACGTTGATACAATAGATAAATCTGTTAAATCTCTTTCGACTTGGCAAATGGCATGGAGACATCTACGCCGTAACCCAGTATTTTGGATTTCTTCAGTAATTATTTTATTTGTTCTTGTAGTAGTAATTGATCCTGGTCTTTTTACATCTGCAGATCCAAAATATGGTGTTTTAGCCAACCAATTTAAAGGTTCAGAACCAGGACATCCATTTGGCTTTGATTCTCAAGGTTATGATATTTTAGCCAGACTTGTTTATGGAGCTCAACCTTCTGTTACTATTGGTATTTGTGTAACCATTATTTCAACTTTGTTGGGTGGAATCGTTGGTTCTATTGCAGGATTTTTTGGCGGATGGCTAGATACAATTTTAAGTAGGATTACCGATATTTTTTATGCCATTCCATTAATTTTAGGTGCTGTAGTTATTCTTTCTGTTATGAAAGATGTTGAAGGCATTTGGAAAGTAGTTTTTGTATTATCATTATTCTCTTGGGTTTCTACCGCAAGAATGATGAGAGGAAAGGTCCTTGAAACTAAAGGTCAAGAGTTTATTGAATCAGCTCATGCTTTAGGCGCTAGTCGTTTTCAAATCTTATTTAAACATATCATTCCCAATTCTTTAGGTCCAGTTATTGTTGTTGCAACTGTTGGCTTAGGGTCAGCTATTGTGGCTGAATCTACATTGACATTTTTGGGTCTTGGCTTGGGTGGTAATATTCCAAGTTGGGGTCATGATATTAATGCCGCGCAAAATTATTTAGCAACTCAACCTCAGTTGTTACTGTATCCTGCTATTACGTTAGCTATAACTGTTTTAGCATTTATTCTTCTTGGAGATGCTGTAAATGAAGCTCTTGATCCGAAAGCGAGGAAATAATGGAGAAGATATTGTCCGAAGAGAAAAAACCATTAATTTCGGTTAGGGATTTAAATGTTGAATTTTCTACTGGAAAAGGAAAACAAAAAAGAGTTACTAAAGCTGTTAAGAATTCAAGTTTTGATATTTTTCCTGGCGAAAGGGTTGCGATTGTTGGTGAATCAGGTTCAGGTAAATCAACTACAGCACACGCTTTAATCAACCTCCTTCCTGGTAGTGGAAAAATTACAAGTGGTTCAATAAAATGGTATGGTGATTCAGGTAATTCTGATTCTATCGAGCTCGTCGGGGCACCAGAAAGTGAATTTATTAAACTTAGAGGAAGTGGAATTGGATTAGTTCCACAAGATCCTATGTCAAATTTGAATCCAGTTTGGAAAGTTGGTTTTCAAGTTAGGGAAACTTTGCAAGCTAATGGAGCTAAAGATAAAGATGGTAATCTATTAAAAGGTAAAGCTTTAGAAAAAGAAGCTGCTCATGTTCTTGAGTTGGCAGGTTTGGATGATGCTAAGAAAAGAATGAAACAGTATCCGCATGAATTTTCCGGTGGGATGTGCCAGAGAGTTTTAATCGGAATTGGTTTAGCAAATAAGCCTCAAATGTTAATTGCTGATGAGCCAACTTCTGCTCTGGATGTAACTGTGCAAAAAATTATCTTAGACCATTTAAATGAGTTAACAACTGAACTTGGTAGTGCTATGTTATTTATTACACACGATTTAGGTCTGGCTGCCGAGAGAAGTGATCGCTTGATCGTTATGTATAAAGGCCAAATTGTTGAATCAGGTCCTTCTTTAGAAATATTGAAGAATCCTCAACATGATTATACTAAGAAATTAATTCAAGCTGCCCCTTCTTTAGCTTCGGTTAGATTACAGTCTACAAAAGCGGCAGTAGTTGGAATGATTGATAAGCCATTACCTGAGCATTTCGAAATAGCCCATGAACAAAATTTACCAGACTTTTCAACTGATAATATGATTGAAGTTTATGACGTAACTAAAGAATTTACTGTTCGTGGACAGAAAGAAAAGTTGAAGGCTGTTGATGCTGTTACTTTTTCTGTTGAAAAGGGTAAGACTACTGCGATTGTCGGTGAATCTGGTTCTGGTAAGTCAACTGTTGCTAATATGATTTTAGGTTTACTCAAACCGACTTATGGAGAAATTGCATTTAAAGGGCAATATCTTAAAGAGTGGCAAAAAAATCGTAAGAGTGAAAAGAACTTCCGCTCTCGTGTTCAACCTGTTTTTCAAAATCCATATGGATCGCTTGACCCAATGGCTTCTATTGGTAGATCAATTAGAGAACCTTTAGATATTCATAAAATTGGAGACAAAAAATCAAGAGAGAAAAAAGTTCTAGAACTTTTGGATATGGTCCAATTACCATCAGCTGTAGCAAATCGTTACCCTAATGAGCTTTCGGGTGGTCAAAGACAGAGAATCGCTGTAGCTAGAGCACTTGCTTTACATCCTGAGATGATGGTCTTAGATGAGGCTGTTTCCGCTCTTGATGTTTTAGTTCAAGAACAGATTTTGACACTTTTGAATGATCTGCAAGCTGAGCTCGGTTTGACTTATTTGTTTATTACTCATGATTTGGCTGTTGTGCGTTTGATCGCAGATGGAACAATTGTGATGCAAAAAGGTCAAATTGTTGAAAGAGGAGCAACTGAAGATGTTTTCAATCATCCTCAAAAAGAATACACACAAAACCTGTTGGATGCTATCCCAGGGCGGCATTTATTTTAATTGAAAATCTAAATAATGTTATAATATTTTAGTATGCATAACATTATTTTCAAGATAAAAGATAATTTAAATATTGCCGGTTTTGCTTGGCTTTCAAAGAAGATTTTACAAATCTTGCTTGCATGGCTTGTTTTGTCATTGTTGGTAATTATTCTTAATGGAATTTTTGCCGGAATCAATGCTAAAAGTGCTATGTCAGCTTTAAAAAGCGGGGACACAGCTACTTTTGAAAAGAAACTTTCTTCAACGGCTGATTATGCTACTGCAATTACAGGTGAGTTAAAAAGTCCGATTTGGGCTGGCTTGAATGCCGTTGCTTTTCATGCCTTTGAAGATGAAGGAGATTTGGTAGAAGTTACTGATACTGCGTTAAGAACAATAGAAAAAAATCCTAATTTTGCGACTAAAATGTTGGGCTACGATGGTGATTTTAGATATTTGGTAATGTTCCAAAATAATTCACAGATTAAAACCTTAGGAGGTTCTCCTGCTCAAGAATCTTCTATTTTAATGAGTAAAGGCAACTTTGATATTGACCAAAAAATGACTCGTGGTGCTACAGCTTTTCAGGATAATATGAATTGGCGATCTTTGAAAATGAATGATTCAACCAAAGCTGATGGCGATGCTGGCTCTTGGTTTTATAAAATTTACCCAGATCATACTTTTAGGTCTTATTTAAGTCAGACCCAACATCCTAATTTTTATGTTGATGCTGCTGGAGCAAGATCATTATGGGAAACAGCCTATCCTAAGAAAAAATTGAATGCTGTTGCCGCTTTTGATCCTGTTGCTTTGGGTTATTTATTGGATGGAACGGACCCTGTTTGTGGAATAAAGGATTTGGATAAGATTGATCCCGATTCAAAGGGTTGCTTAACTAGAGACAATGCTGCTGCAGTTTTGATGAATAAAGTCTATATTTATTATGAAAAGACTTTAGGGATGAGCTCTACAACCGCAAATACTTACGAAGATGCGTTTTTTGGAGTTGCCCAGGATGCTATTCTGGATGCAATTAAATCAAAATTGACACATCCAGCAAAATTGGCACGTGCCGTTGCTGATATTATTTCAGAAAGACGTTTATTAATTTGGTTTGTTGATGATAAGATGGTTGGTAATAACACTGAAAAGGGTGCTACACAATCTAGTCCTACTGGTGGAATTCAGAATTTCAATAACCCAGATCAACCATATAATTTCACTGATTATTCAGGAAATGAGATGAATTCAATGTTTGCAGGTAATAAAGCCCAAACAAATGTCTCTGGTCTGGTTCCACGTGATACAGATAAAACAAATATTGGTATTTATTTTAATGATGTTGAGCCATCTAAGATTGACTACTATATCAAATTTGGAGCAACAGTCAAACGTGAGGTTTGTATTCCTCAAGGTGCAACTTATTATGATATCCACATTACTCAAAATTCATTGTTATCACCAACTTTAGGTGCTAAACTTCCAAGTTATGTTCACAATGGGCAAACTATTCGTTCTGATTTTTATGCTTTAGCTCCTGAGGGTGCTAGTTTCGTTGGTTGGCAAGCTATAAATAAAGGTGCTCAGTCTGATTTGTTTAAAGTAAATACAGATCAGTATATAAATAATAGAGTTTTAGCGAGAAGTAGAGCTTATATGAATTTTGCTTCTAATGACCATCGCTTCTTGTTTAAGAAATCTGGTTTTGATTTGAAAGAGTTAAATGTTATGACAACACCTGACATTAACGGTGTAAAAGTTAAAACATCAACAGTTTTGGGTTGTGGAGGAGATCAAAGTGGTCTTTCATCAACCCCGACTTCAAACGGAACGACGTCAAATACAACATCAACAGATAGTCAATCAACATCTGCTAATGGGAAATAATTCGGAAAATGTTTAAAGAGAGATAAGATAATGGTTGGAAAAATTGTAGATTTTGCATTAGTATTAATTGGACATCTAGGTTTTGTTGGTGCAGGTTTGATTGTAGCAGTTGAGAATATTTTGCCTTTTATTCCTTCTGAAGCAATATTGCCTGCGATAGGAATGGCTATCAATCAACATAAATTTGGGATTGATGGATATTTTGGTTTAGTATTAATGGTTATAATCACAACTTTATCTGCGGTAATCGGTGCTTTGATTCTCTTCATAGTGAGTAGACATATTGGTGTTGAACGAGTAGCTAAATTACCTTTTATCAAACGTGAAAATATCCAAAAAGCTGAAGACTCATTTGCTAAGCATGGGAATGCGGCAGTGTTTTTCTGTCGGTTTTTGCCAGTTGTACGTGTTTTGGTTACTATTCCTGCAGGGTTGAGCTCTATGTCTAAGCGTAGATTTTTGATTTATTCTACCGCGGCAACTTTGATTTGGAATTCTATCTTTGTTTCAATCGGTTTCTTTGTTGGTTCTAAATGGGACGAGATTGAGCCCATTTTCTCTCGCTATTCATATTTAACTTTAGCAGTTATAATCCTGATTTTTGTTGGAATTTGGTTATTCAAGAAATATAGAAAAAGTCTAGAAAAAATTACAGAAGATGATTTTGAAGATGGTGATAAGAAATAATGCGTATTGGCGTTATTGGTGGTGGGCAATTAGCTAGGATGATGGCACCTGCTGTTTCTGAGCTAGATCTTGAGTTTTATGTTTTAGTTGAAGCGCTTGATGGGGCGGCTGGTAAAATATTCCCAAATTCTACTGTTGGAGAAGCTAATGATATTGAGACAGTTTTGAATTGGGTTAAAAAAAATAATTTAGATGTTGTTACTTTCGAACATGAACATGTTCCAAACTACATTATAGATAAAATCAATGATTTACACGTTGCTGTGTATCCTGACAAATTAGCATTAAGATTTGCGCAAAATAAAATATTAATGCGTGAGAAACTTAGCGAAATACATTTGCCTTGTCCTGATTTTACTGTTGTGAAAAATATTGGTGAATTACAAGTGTTTATGCAGAAACATGGCGGACAAGCTGTTTTAAAAACTGCTACTGGTGGATATGATGGTAAAGGTGTGTTGGTTGTAAAAGAACAAGATTCGCAAAGTTTGGAAATTGCTTCAAAATGGTTTGAAAAATCATTTTCTTCTACTGCTGATATAAATGATCCTGAACAGGATCCAAGATTACTTGTTGAAGAATTAGTTCCTTTCACTAGAGAGCTTGCTGCTTTAGTTGTTCGCTCAAGTAAAGGTGAAATAAAAGCTTGGGATACTGTTGAATCAATTCAGGAAAATTCAGTTTGTAAAACAGTAATTGCTCCAGCTCCTGATTTGGGAAAGAATGATAAAGCTAAAAAAATGGCAATTAAGATTGCAGAAGAATTAGGTGTTGTTGGAGTTTTGGCTGTTGAAATGTTTGAAGTAGTCAATTCACTTGGAATAAGTAAAATATTAATTAATGAATTAGCTATGCGCCCGCACAATTCTGGGCATTGGACAATTAATGGCTCTGTAACGAGCCAATTTGAAAACCATCTTAGAGCCGTAGCTGGTTTACCTCTTGGCAATACTGATAGAATTAATAAAGAGTATTGGACTGTTATGGAAAATATCTTGGGATCTACACGTAAAGATTTGAGAGATGCTAAAATTGATGCTATGTCTGTAAATTCTAGTGCTAAAATAAATCTTTATGGCAAAGGTATTCGTCCAGGGCGTAAATTAGGTCATATTAATCTATCTGGAGAGGATCTTCAGGAAGTTAGAGAAGATGTTAAGAAAATTGGGAATATTTTTCAAGGAATAACGTTATAAAGGAATGGTTATGGATAAAGAATTAGTTTTGGTCGTTGACTTTGGTGGGCAATATGCTCAATTGATTGCTCGGCGGGTTCGAGAAGCAGGAGCATATTCAGAATTAGTTCCTTATAATATCTCTTTTGAAGAGTTCTCAAATAAGAATCCAAAAGCTTTGGTTTTGACTGGTGGACCAAGTGATATATATGCAAATAATGCTCCACGCCTTGATGAAAAAATTCTTCATTCGGGCGTTCCAATTTTAGGAATATGCTATGGATTTCAATATTTAGCTGATGCTTTTGGTGGAATAGTTGATAAAGCTGCTTTAGGTGAATATGGTTCTACTAAAGCAAACATAGTAGCCGATTCAATATTATTAAAAGATTCTCCTTCTGAACAGAAAGTATGGATGTCTCATGGCGTGGCAGTAAATCAGGCTCCCGAAGGATTTTTGGTAACCTCTAAGACACCTGGAGCTCCTGTTGCCGCTATGGAAAATGCAAATCTCGGTATTTATGGCGTTCAGTGGCACCCAGAAGTTAAACATACGCCATTAGGTCAAGATGTGTTTGTTAGATTTCTGCGGGATGCTGCTAAGTTGAAACTTGATTATAATGCAAATTCTATCATTGATGAACAAGTTGCTAAAATTCGTCAAGAAGTTGGTAATAATAAAGTTATTTGTGGACTTTCTGGCGGGGTTGATTCAGCTGTAGCTGCTGCACTTGTTCATAAAGCTATAGGAGATCAACTAACTTGTGTATTTATAGATCATGGACTTTTGCGTCAAGATGAGGCAAAGCAGGTTGAAGATGATTTTACAGCTGCTTTTGGGATTAAACTTGTTGTTCAAAATGAAAAAGAACGTTTCTTAGGTAAACTTTCTGGGGTGACGGAACCAGAAAAGAAGCGAAAGATTATAGGTAGGGAATTTATTCGTAGTTTTGAGGCTAGTGTCCGTAATCTTGTTGAATCTGGTGAAGATATTAAATTTTTAGTTCAAGGAACTTTGTATCCCGATGTTGTTGAATCTGGAGTTGGTGCGGGAGCAGCAAATATTAAGAGTCATCATAATGTAGGAGGGCTTCCTGACGATTTGCAATTTAGTTTAATTGAACCACTTCGAACCTTATTCAAAGATGAAGTTCGGGAAGTTGGGAGAAAACTTGGTATTCCGGAAGTTATTGTTTCACGTCAGCCATTTCCTGGTCCTGGTCTTGCAATTCGTATTATAGGTGAGATTACTGAAGAGCGTTTAGATATTTTAAGAAGGGCTGATGCGATTGCTCGTGAAGAATTAACTAATGCTGGCTTAGACAATGAAATTTGGCAATGTCCAGTTGTTCTTTTGGCTAATGTTCATTCTGTTGGTGTGCAAGGGGATGGGAGAACATATGGAATGCCAATTGTTTTGCGTCCTGTTTCTTCTGAAGATGCTATGACTGCTGATTGGACACATGTTCCTTATGATGTCTTAGGGAAAATTTCTAATAGAATTTGTAATGAAGTTAGAGAGATTAATCGTGTGGTTTTAGATGTGACTAGTAAGCCACCGGGGACTATAGAATGGGAATAACTTTGAATTGTAATTTATATCTATTTCAAATTATTTTACTTTTTTTGAAAAGTACAGTGCCTAAGCACAGCCCTCTTTTCTTCAAAAAGCAAACTAAAATTGAAATAAATTATAAATTTCCGCTTCAAAGAAATCTTCAAAAGAAAGAAGTTATGTAAGATGAGTATAATTACTCCTAAATTAATTCTTGCCAGCCATAATCAGCATAAGCTGGAAGAATTGAAGAATATAATTTCGCAGATTTTGAATGTTGAAATTAAAGATGGAGAAATTGTTTCTTCAGCTGATTTGGGTTTAATCGAACCTATTGAAGATGGTGCATCTTTCGAGGAAAATGCATTAATCAAAGCGCGTTCTGTTTTCAAACAGACTGGCATTTCCGCAATAGCTGATGATTCTGGTTTAATTGTTGATGTTTTAGGTAATGCACCTGGTATTCTCTCAGCTCGTTGGTCTGGTAAACATGGACATGATCGAGAAAATAACCTTTTGCTATTAAATCAACTCAAAGATTTACCAGATAATCTTAGAAAGGCTCATTTTGTTTGTGCTGTTGCATTAATTAAAGTTGTAAAATCTGCCGAAAAAATAGAAGATGTAATTGGTGATTCAATTGTCAAGGTTGGCAAAATGACAGGTAAAATTAATTATCGACAAAAAGGAAAAAATGGTTTTGGTTATGATTCAATATTTATCCCAGATGCCTATCGCAGTAATCTTACATTAATGGGTAAAACGAGTGCTGAATTAACAGCTGAAGAAAAAAATAAGATTTCCCACAGAACTTATGCTCTATTAGAAATCAGTAAAGAATTAAAGGGAATATTTAATGCTTAAACCAAATGAATTTTGTCATCTCCATAATCATTCTGATTATTCTATGCTTGATGGGGCAGCAAAGATTGCTAAAATGGTTAGGCGTGTTTCTGATTTGGGTCAAACTGCCGTCGCCCTAACTGATCACGGAGTTTTGCACGGCATTTATTACCTTTGGGATGAGTGTCGAAAGCATAACATTTCGGTTGAAAAAACTGGGGAAGGCGTAAAAGTTAAACCAATCCTTGGTGTGGAGGCATATGTTACTCCAGGGACAAATCGCTCAGATAATTCTCGTGTATTTTTTGGAGGCCCCTATGGTGATTCTCCTGAAGAAAAGCAACGACGTAGGGATGATGTTTCTTCAGGTGGGACTTACACACATATGACAATTTGGGCCGAAAATAATGAAGGTCTTCATAACCTTAATTGGATGCAAACTGAAGCATCGAAAGATCGTGCATTTGCTAAATATGCTCGAATTGATCGTGAATTGCTTTCTAGGTATTCTAAAGGTTTACTTGCTACAACCGGATGTCCTTCTGGTGCAGTCCAAACCTACCTGAGATTGGGAATGTATAAGGAAGCGGTTCGAGAAGCGGCCGAATTACAAGATATTTTTGGTAAAGATAATTTTTGGGTTGAGGTTATGGATCACGGGATTCCTTTTGAAAGACAAACCCGGGCAGATTTACTCAAATTAGCCAAAGATATTAATGCCCCTTTGCTAGCTACTAATGATTTACACTATGTCGAACCGGAAGATGCTATCGCTCAGGATGCTTTACTTTGTATTAATTCAGGTGATTCATTAAATAATCCTGATCGTTTTCATTTTGATGGGTCTGGTTATTATGTAAAATCAACTGAAGAAATGTTTGAACTTTTTAAAGAACTTCCTGACGCTATGACTAATACAATGGAGATTGCAGATCGTTGTAATACTTCTTACGTTCAAGAGCAAGGGCGCTTTATGCCACATGTTCCTCTTCCAGAAAATAAGGATCCTGAGCTGGAAAAACGTGTTCGGGAGATAATAAATCTTGGAGAAAAGGCTCGAGAACAAAAGGCAGAAAAAGATGGCAAGAAATATGTCAATCGACATGCTGATGGAATTACCAAAGATGAAATTGATGAGGGTGCTTATTTTATTTCAGAAGTAATGAAAGGTTTGAATGAGCGTTTTCCTGAAGGGGCAGACAAAGAACATTTAGATCAAATTAATTTTGAGTTGGATACAATTTTGGATATGGGTTTCCCAAGTTATTTTCTCGTGGTTGCAGAATTCGTTCAGTGGGCAAAAGCAAATAATATTTTTGTTGGTCCTGGGCGTGGATCGGCAGCTGGGTCTTTAGTAGCTTATTCTTTGAAGATCACTGACCTAGATCCAATTCCTCATAAGCTTGTATTTGAACGTTTTTTGAATCCTGAAAGAATCTCTTTGCCTGATATTGATATTGACTTTGAAGAAGGTGGGCGTGAGCAGGTTATTCAGCATTGTGCAGATATATATGGTGATGATATGGTGGCTCAAATTATTACATATACTATGATAATGTCTAAAAACGCTATGAAGGATTCAGCTAGAATTTTAGATTATCCATATAATACTGGTGATGAACTCTCAAAACTTTACCCAGAAGCAGCTGGTGGGAAAAATGGAACAATTACTCAATTTTTAGATGATCCTGAATATGCACGTTATAAAGAGGGGGAAGATTTCCGGCAAGCAGTTGCGGCTAATCCTGATTATCAAAAAGTAACTGATTTAGCTAAAAGAATTGAAGGATTAACTAGAGGATCTGGTGTCCACGCTTCAGGTGTGCTTGTCTCAACAACACCAATTGCTGATTTTTGTCCAACTATGATGCGTTGGGATGATCACGCGATGGTGACACAATTTGAGGCTCACGGTTGTGAAGAGTTAGGATTTGTAAAATTTGACTTTTTGGGAATTAAGAATTTAAATACTAACAAATCTGCTTTAGAAAATATCAAATTACAAGGTAAAGAAGTTCCAGATTTACTAAAAATACCTCTTGATGATCCTAAAACTTTTGAGTTGATTGGAAATGCTGAGACAATTGGTGTTTTTCAGCTTGATGGGGATGGAATGCGTTCTTTGATGAAGAGAATGCGTCCAAATAGATTCGATGATATTTCTGCGACAATTGCTCTTTATCGTCCTGGCCCTATGGGGATGGGTTCTCATATTTCGTTTGCTGATCGAAAAAATGGGAGAGAGGAAATTACTCCAATCCATCCTGAAGTTGAAGAAGCTCTTCGCGATATTCTTGACGATACTTATGGCTTGATTGTTTTTCAGGAACAAATTCAATTTGCTGCTCGAAAACTTGCTAATTATACTATGGGTGAGGCCGATGTTCTTCGTAGAATTATGGGTAAGAAAAAACCAGAAGAGTTAGATGCTTCATTTATTACCTTTAGGCAAGGGATGCTTGATAATGGTTATTCAGAGGAAGCAATCAAGGCTGTTTGGGATGTTTTTGTTCCTTTTGCTGGATATGCATTTAATCGTGCCCATACTGCTTGCTATGCTTTTAATGCGTATACAAATGCCTATTTAAAAGCTCATTTTCCTGTTGAATATATGGCGGCTTTACTCACAACAAATACGAATAACCATACAAAATTAGGAACCTATTTAGCTGAATGTGCTAGAATGGGTATAAAAGTTAAAGTTCCTTCCGTTAATCATGCTATGGTCGATTTTGCCCCAGATGGTGAAGATGTCCTTTTTGGTTTAGCTGCTATTCAAAATGTTGGAGAAGGGACAGCTCAGGAAATTATTGCCGCTCGTGAAGAAAAAGGTGAATTTACTGATTTTATGGATTTTTTAGATAAAGTTCCTGGCTCAGTTTTGAATAAACGTAAAGTAGAATCATTAATTAAGGCTGGAGCTTTTGATGAATTTGGCGTTCCTCGTCAAGCTTTATTTATGATTCATCAAGATGCGATTGATCAAATAATGCCAGTTAAGCAAAAAGAGTCTATGGGGCAATTTGATTTGTTTGGTAGTTTAGGACTTTCTGAGCAAAGTGCTGCTGAAAAAGATTTACAAATTGAAATTCCAAATGTTGAAGAGTGGGATCAAGTAACAAAGCTTGGTTTTGAAAAAGAAATGTTAGGACTTTACGTTTCTGATCACCCTTTGGCGGGATTCTCAGATATTTTAACTAAAAATCGTGATTTTCCTTTAGTGTCGGTAAATGATAGCGAAAGAATGAAATCTTTTGATAGATCTGGCGAAGCTGGAAGATCTAGATGGGGAGCTGGGGCAAGGGTTAGTGGGCAGATCCAGTCAATTTCTATTCGTATGTCAGCAGCTGGTAATAAGTGGGGTACAATTGTTTTGGAAGACACTTCTGGAACTGCTGAAATACGTATGTTTGGTCGAGTTTTTGAAAAATGTCTTGGAGAAAGAACAGAAGTTCTTTTGAAAAAATTTCCTGATTTAAAGGATGTTCCAGTTATGAAAGCTGATGATATTTGGCAAATGGGTGTTCAGGTTCAAGTTCGCGAAGGCGGAGAAGTTTCTTTGATAGGAACTACTGAAAATAAAAAATTAACCACTAATACATCCGGGAATCAAGTGATAAAATTAAATATAGATTCTCGCCGTTGTTCTAAACGTAATTTAGGATTACTTAAAGAGCTCTTGTTGAAGTATCCTGGCGAAAGTCCTGTTGAAATATTATTTCATGAACATGGGAAAACTAGATCTTTTAAGATTAGTGATAAAATTAGAATTGAACCTTCAGTTCGCTTTTTTGGTGAAATGCGTGTTCTTTTTGGAGCATCTTAAATCAAGATTAGATTGTAAATAAAAAGGTAAATTAAATGATTAGAGAAGTTTTGAATATTGCTGGTTGGTCAAAAATGTCGACTGTTGACTGGCCAGGAGAGGTTGTAACAACTATCTTTCTTCAAGGTTGTCCGTTTAGATGTAACTATTGTCATAATTTTGAGATACTTGATCCGAGTATTAAAGGCGAGGTTAATTGGGTAGATGTCTTGGAACATTTGCGAAATAGAATTGGCTTTTTAGATGGGATTGTATTTTCTGGAGGAGAGCCATTAATGCAAGCCAACTCTGAAGATGGCGGAGTTCTGAGTCAGAC
>JAISHP010000136.1 GCA_031262545.1 Candidatus Ancillula hodotermitis
TGAGCTTAGCGGAATAGAAAATTTAGAAATCCCAGAATTTACAACGGATGGTTTAGAGTATAATTACCGCAATAAATTCACTTATGAATTAACTGAAGATCATAATTCATATGCAGTTCTTGAAAGATCAAGCCACAATTTATTGCCAATCGAGAAGTCATCTTTGCCAAGAGAGGAAATTTCAGAGCGCGCCTTGGAAATTTTAAATTTGGGGATTGAAGATAATTTGGATAAAATTGTTATTCGAGTTAATTCTAATGGGAAAACAGTTGCAACTGGAGATCAAGATATTATTTTGAGTGATTATTTGCTGGGGCAAAAATTTGTTTATGATTTGAATTCTTTTTTTCAAATAAATTTGCCAGTTTATTCTTTGTTTTTAAGAGACTTACAAGACTTTGTTCTAGATTTGAATTTTAAAGACGATTTAGAATTGGTTGATTTTTATTCTGGTGTAGGGACAATTGGCTTAACGCTGGCTGCAGGTGAGCTAAAGGACAAATTCAAAAGAATTTCCTTAGTAGAGGTTTCAAAATCAAGTGTTAAGTATGCGAAAAAGAACTGTCGTAATATTTTAGGTAAGTATTCAGAACGAGCTGAAGTTGTTTTAGCGAATGCAAATCGCGCGCTTGGTTATATCAAGAAAAATTCACTATTGATTGTTGACCCGCCTAGAGCAGGGCTCGATAAAAAAGTCCGTCGCCAAATTTGCGATGTTAAGCCAAAATATATTGCCTATTTAAGTTGTAATCCAGCAACACAAGCTCGTGATGTTAGGCAATTATTAGAAAATGGCTATCAGATTTTGCAGACACAAGGTTATAATTTTTTTCCAAGAACACCACATATCGAGAATTTAGTTATTTTGGAGGCAGAATAGTGCAAAATGGAATTGTTTCAACTGATGGATCTTGTCTTTCTAGGAATAATGAGGGACATGGTCCAATTGGTTGGGCTTGGGCTTTACATGAGGAAAATAGAGAGCCAGGTAAATTGCCAAGGTCACATGCTGATGGACGTGAAGATGGAACTAATCAACAAGCAGAATTGACAGCAACTTTACAAGCTTTGCAGGAGTTTGCTCCGGGCAGACCAACTCCAATCAAGAATATGGTAATTGAAAGTGACTCGAAATATGTAATCAATTCGATGACTGTTTGGATTGAAAATTGGAAAAAGAACGGGTGGAAAAATTCTAAAAAACAACCAATTTCTAATATTGAATTAATTCAAGCGATTGATCAAGAAATTGAGAAACGTAAAAAATTAGGAGGAACATTGGAATTTGTGTGGGTTAAAGGGCATAATGGCAATGAATATAATGAAATTGTTGATACTTTAGCTCGTGAGCAGGCAACAAAACACGATTTGAGGGATTGTAGTTAATTTTATGGATAATTTTAACGGGTCAAGGCAAATTTGAGGGTATAATATTTACAAGTAAACCATTAATAGAAAGGTTAGGTTAATATGGCTGTTATTGAAGCTTTAGGATCTCGTGAGATTCTTGATTCAAGAGGTAATCCTACAGTAGAAGTAGAGATTTTATTAGAGGATGGGACTGTTGCTCGCGCTGGTGTTCCTTCTGGTGCATCAACTGGTGCTTTTGAGGCTGTTGAGCTTCGCGATGGTGACAAAAGTCGCTATCAAGGAAAAGGTGTTACTCAAGCTGTTAAGCATGTAATTGAAGACATCGCTCCTGAGGTTATCGGTTTGGATGCAACTGATCAACGTAATGTTGACCAAGTTATGATCGCTCTTGATGGGACTCCAAATAAAGGTAAATTTGGTGCAAACGCAATTTTGGGTGTATCAATCGCTGTTGCTAAAGCTGCTGCAAAATATGCTGATTTGGAATTATTCCGTTATTTAGGTGGACCATCAGCTCATATCTTGCCTGTTCCAAATATGAACATCATGAATGGTGGAAGTCACGCTGATTCTAATGTTGATATTCAAGAATTTATGATTTCACCATTTGGTTTTGATACTTATCATGAGGCACTTCGCGCTGGTTGTGAAATTTATCATACTTTAAAATCAGTTTTGAAGGATAAAGGTTTAAATACTGGACTTGGAGATGAAGGTGGATTTGCTCCTAACTTGGGATCTAATGCAGAAGCTTTAGACTTGATTATGGAAGCTATTGAAAAAGCTGGATACAAGCCAGGAGAGCAAATTGGTTTAGCTCTTGATGTTGCTTCTTCAGAGTTCTTTGATGAAGCTACTAAGACTTATAAGTTTGAGGGTGGACAAAAAGATACTGCATTCATGGTTGATTACTATGAGAAGTTGATTGCTAAATACCCATTATTATCAATTGAAGATCCTCTTTCAGAGAATGAGTGGGGAGCTTGGGCTGATTTGACAGCTAGAATTGGTAAAGATGTTCAATTAGTTGGTGATGATTTGTTTGTTACTAACCCTGAGCGTTTAGCTAAAGGTATTCGTGAGAATGTTGCTAACGCTTTATTGGTTAAATTAAATCAAATCGGAACAGTAACTGAGACATTTGAAGCTATTGAATTAGCAAAGACAAATGGTTACTGCTCAATGGTTAGCCACCGTTCAGGAGAGACAGAAGATACAACTATTTCTGATTTAGTTGTTGCTGTTAATGCTGGTCAATTGAAGACTGGTGCACCTGCTCGTGGTGAAAGAATCAATAAATACAACCAATTGTTAAGAATTGAAGAGTCACTAGGTGATGCAGCTGTTTACGCTGGTAAGCAAGCTTTCCCAAAGACTCGCTCTATATAATAGATAAATAACACAGTGAATACCACCACTTCGGGAGTTCAGATTAAGACTAGCTCAAGTAATGCTAGTCGTAAATCTCGAAGTGGTGGTTTTTTCTTGTTTAGGATTTTACTAAATATTCCTACGTCACTTCGTTTTTTAATATCTTTGTTTATCATAATGGCTTCTTTGGTTTCGCTTTCTGGTGCAATATCAACCTATTTTAGAGAGTCAAAAAATCTAGTCCAAGTAAAAAAAGAAAATGCAGATCTTCAAAAACAAAAAAAATATCAATTAGAAGAAGTGTCAAGGTGGAATGATGATAAATATGTTATTGCTTGGGCTCGCGACCATTTTAACGTAGTTATGCCTGGAGAAACTTTGATACATATCTCTGGATATGATAAAGTTGGTCATGAAAAAGATTTGTTTAATTATGAATCTAACACTACTGCCAATACTGGTGAAAGTGATACTGTTGATAGTATTACAAAACCTTGGTATGAGAGTGTTTTAGATTCGGTAAAATAGTTAATTCTTAGTCGATGTGTTGGTTGATGTATTTTGGATAAGAATATTAACGATAAAGAAATTGTAAAAGAACAGCTTGGGAGAATTCCTAGGGGGATGATTAAGGTTGTTGCTCGTGGAATAGATAATGAACCTTTAGTTGTGGAAACAGCACCTTGGGTTGATAATCCTAAAGCTAAAGATGGCAAAGAGCCATTTCCAACTACCTTTTATTTAACTTCTCCAAAATTATCAAGTGATATCTCAACCTTAGAATCTGCTGGGGTTATGAAAGAATTGCAAGAGTTAATAACACCTGATTCTGATAATTATGATTTAGAAATTGCAAAGCAATATAAGCAAGATCATTATCGGTATATTGATTTTAGAGATAAATTAGCTGCTGAATTAAAAATGCCAAGGTTGACTGATGTTTATCCTGATAAATTTAAAGAATTTTCTGCTGGTGGAATGCCAAATCGGGTAAAATGTTTACATGCTTTAGTAGCGGCTGAGTATGGAATTGGGAATGTTATAGGTAGAATGGTTTTAAAACACTTATCTAAAATTTAAATGAATTTTATCTAACGGTATAATATATATATGAAGTCGTTTGAAGATTTATTTTCTGAATTAAAAAATAAAGTTGCTAATCAAGAAACTGGTTCTAAAACCGTTGTTGAATTCAATGCTGGAAAGCATGCAATTGGAAAAAAGATTGTTGAAGAAGCTGGGGAAGTTTGGATGGCTGCTGAATATGAGGGTAAAGAAAGAACGGCTGAAGAAATTTCTCAATTACTTTATCACTTGCAAGTAATGATGTTAGCAAATGATATTGAACTTGAAGATGTTTATAAAGTTCTTTAATGGGGTTTAGGGAAAATGTCTGATAGTATGTTTAAGGTTGCAATTCCTAATAAAGGTTCGTTGTCTCAAGAATCAGTTCAGATGCTTAAAGAGGCAGGATACAGGACTAGACGTAATGATCGTCAATTAGTTGTTCAAGATGTTGAAAATAATATAGAATTTTTTTATTTAAGACCACGTGATATTGCTATTTACGTTGGGTCTGGAATTCTAAATGCTGGAATTACCGGTTTGGATTTGCTTTTAGATTCGGGATCTGAAGCTGAATTGGTGACTAAGTTAGGATTTGCTGGTTCAACATTTAGATTTGCTGCTCCAAGACCTCTAGTTGAGTCTGAGGAATATATTTCAGTTAAAAGTTTACAAGGAAAACGAATTGCTTCGGCTTATCAAAATTTGACATTAAATTATTTGCATTCTAAAAATATTAAACCAGCCAAAGTTGTAAAGTTAGATGGTGCTGTTGAAAGTTCAATTCAATTAGGTGTGGCTGATGTTATCGCCGATGTTGTCTCAACTGGAACTACTATGCGAAATGCCGGTTTAGAAATTTTTGGTGATCCTATTTTAAAATCTGAGGCTGTTTTGATCCGCTCAAAAAATACAGAAGAAAGTAATACTAATTTACAGGTTCTAGAAGCAAGGCTCAGGGGAGTTGTAACTGCTCGTGAATACGTTTTGATGGATTTTGATATTCCTACTAATTTAGTTGAAAAATCAACAGAGATTTGCCCTGGTTTTCAATCTCCAACTATTTCTAGTCTAGCGAATGGTGATAGTGCTGTCAGAGTGATGATTAGAAAAAAAGAAATGAATGATATTATGGATAAGCTTTATGAGCTGGGAGCTAGAGGGATACTTATTACATCAATCTTGGCTTCTAGACTTTAATTTGAGCGAACTTCTTCGTTTTCGAAAAGTGCAGTGCCTAAGCACAGCCCTCTTTTCTTCAAACTTTGAATTTCATCTCAAATAAACTATTGCGAACTTCTTCGTTTTCGAAAAGTGTAGTGCCCAAAGCATAGTTAAGCTGTGCTTTTAATATCGAGTTTGAAAATCCCGCCTGGTTTCCAGAAGGGAAATAATTTTCAAACGAGAGTAATAAGCACAGCCCTCTTTTCTTCAAACTTTGAATTTCATCTCAAATAATTCAATGCGTATTTTTCGTTTTGTGGAAAACGGACTAAATTGTGTATAATGTATATGTACAAAGAAAGTAGAAAAATTCTGCTTCACCTGATTTGTGAATAAAACATTTGGGTTTGAGTTTAAGAGAAAGGTACAGTTATTTCAAACGATAACGCAACACGCGTAAATGAAAATATTGAATCTCCAGAGGTTAGAGTAATTTCTGCAACTGGTGAACAATTAGGAGTAATGCCAACAAAAAAGGCATTAGAATTAGCAAGAGAAGCTCAATTAGATTTAGTTGAAGTTGCTAAAAATTCAACACCACCAGTAGCTAAAATTTTAAATTTTAGCAAAATGCGTTATGAGCAAGATGTAAAACGGCGTGAGTCAAGAAAACATCAACAATCAGCTCAAATGAAAGAAGTTAGGTTTCGATTAAAAGTTGATCAAAATGATTTTAGAATAAAAATTGAGAGAATGGCTAAATTTCTTAAACAAGGAGATAAAGTTAAAGCTCAAATTATGTTCAGAGGGCGTGAAAATCAATATCCTCAATTGGGTGTAGATATGCTTGATAAGGTTGCAGAAGAAGTAAGTGAGTTTGGAATTGTTACTAACGCTCCTACTCACGAAGGGCGTAATGTAACTATGATTATGTCTCCTGTTGGTAAGAAAGTTCAAACTATTTCCGAGCAGCACAGAAGAGGAGCTGAGGCTAAAGAAAGAAGAGCGGCTCGACAAAGAGCTAGATTAGCTGCTAAAGGCCTAGGCAAAGATGGAAGAAGTTTAGAGAATAAAGAAGTTGACAAAGAATTAGAGAAAAATAACGAAAAGAAAGGAAATCAAAATGCCTAAGAATAAAACTCATTCGGGTATCAAAAAGCGTGTTCGCGTGACTGGTTCAGGAAAATTGATGCGCGAAGGAACAAAAATGCGTCACAATTTGGAAAAGAAAAGTTCTCATAAACAACGTGAGTTGAAGAGAGATCAAGTAATGGCTAGAGTAGATGTAAAATCTGCTAAGAAATTATTAGGAATTTAAGGAGAATAGAAAATGGCTAGAGTAAAAAGAGCTGTCAATGGACAGAAAAAACGTCGTGAACTATTAGATCAAGCTGCAGGCTATCGTGGACAAAGATCACGTTTGTATCGTAAAGCAAAAGAACAAATCGTTCATTCATTTACTTATTCATTCAATGATCGTAAAAAGCGCCAAGGAGATTTCCGTAAACTTTGGATTCAACGTATTAACGCTGCAGCGAGAGCTGAAGGGATGACATATAATCGCTTAATTCAAGGCTTAAAATTAGCTGAAATCGAATTGGATCGTAGAATGTTGTCAGAAATCGCAATTTCTGATCCTAAATCTTTTGCTGAAATTGTAAAGCAGGCTAAAGCTGCACTTCCAGCTGATGTCAATGCTCCAAAGAGCAAATAATTAATCATTAAGTATATTTGGTCAAGGTTGCTTCAAGATTGTCTAGAGCCTTGACCAAAAATATTTAAGTTATAATAATATAAATAGAAAGGGCAGGAAATGGCAAGAAAGTTTGATGGAACGCAATCTAAAGGTGTAGTCGGTGGCGGAATTCAACCCGGGGCTCAATCTGGAACTCAAACTGGACCTCAAAATAAAACTGAGAAAATGCAAAAGATTGATGCAAAAACCGGTGAACTGCTCTTTACTAAAAAAGGTAAGCCAAAATATTGTTGGTCTACAAAGAAAAAGCTTGCTGTTGGGATCCCAACCGGAATTATTGCGCTAATTCTTGTCTCAATTATCGGATTTTTAATTATGATTCAACACTCTATGAGTGATACTTTGGGCGGTAATGTTTTACAAGCTATTTTTACACCTAAGCAAGAATTATTGCATGATCAAAATGATAGAACTAATGTTTTAATTTTTGGAACTTCTGAAGATGAAGCAGGACATGGTGGGGCAGCATTGGCTGACTCAATTTTAGTCCTTTCTGCTAATAATAAAACAGGTGTTGCAAATACTATTTCAATTCCTCGTGACCTATGGGTTAAAAATACTCAAGATTGTGGTTTTGGTTCTGAATTTAAGATTAATTCTACATATCCTTGCGGGGTAAATAGTTCTAGCTCAGATGATGATGTGCAAAAAGAAAAAGATGGTGCTAGATATTTTGCTGATGTAGTTGGTAATATTTTAGGTTTAGATATTCAGTATTACGCTAAAATGGACTGGGAAGGTGTTGTTAATGTAGTTGACGCTGTTGGTGGTATTGATATTCACCCTTATTACTCAGGCAATAATGGAATTTACGATAAGGTAACTGGTTTACGTGTTCCTGCTTTAAGTGATGGTGAAACAGTTCATATGGATGGACAAACCGCCTTAGATTTGTCACGTTCTAGAAACTCTCATGGTGGGTATGGTCTACCTCGTTCGAACTTTGATCGTGAAATTAATCAGCAAAGAATTCTGAATGCAGTCCGTGAGAAAGCTGTTTCTGTTGGAACTTTAGCTAATCCAATTAAGATTAATAATTTATTCAATGCACTTGGTGATCATATGGTTTCAAATATTCAATATTCTGAATTGCAATCTTTTGCTGATTTAGCGAGTTTGATGAAATCGGCTGTTTCTCTTCCTTTAACAGGTAAAGACTCTCAAGGCAATCAAGTTAATTATGTTACTACCGGAATGACTTCTGGTGGAGCATCAATTGTTGAACCTAGTGCTGGTATGTTTGATTATTCTGAAATCAAAGAATATATACAAAAGGCTGTTTTGAGCAAAACAGGTGATCCTGCTTTAGATGAAGCAAATGCGGCTAAAGCTGCAGAAGATGAAACTGCCTCTACTGATGGTTCAACAGATTCAACAAGTAGCTCATCTGATGAATAAAGGATAATGTTCTTAGTTTCAATTTTAAAAGCTGGTTGTAAGTTTATATACTTTATATTAAAAGCTTTTTTATCACCAAAAAATAGAGTAACTTTAATTACCAGAAGGCAAAATTATACTTCTATTGACTTTCAAATTTTAGAAGACAGAATTCATGAGTTGCACCCAAAACATGATGTTGTAATTTTAAACCACAAACAACGATCGCCGAAAGATCACGCTTTAGCAGTTTTGGTTGAGATGTTTTATTTGGCGACATCAAAAGCTGTCATCGTTGATTCGTATATTATCCCGGTTAGTATTTTGAAACATAGACCAGGGCTTGTTATTGTTCAGATTTGGCATGCTTTAGGGGCTGTTAAGAAATTTGGTCATCAAGCTTTAGATACCCCAGAGGGTTCTACATCTAAAATTGCGAAACTGATGGATATGCATAGAGGTTATGATTTTGTCACAGCGGGTTCTCAGGCAACTCAGGCTATTTTTAGTGAA
>JAISHP010000088.1 GCA_031262545.1 Candidatus Ancillula hodotermitis
CATATTGTTGGCATGATCAGACACCTCTTTCAAATCACGAACTTAAGATGGATGATGATGTTTATCAAGATAAAACTGATAACACAGTTACTGTTGCCATGAGAATTGATGATAAAACAATTGGTGCTAAAATCAAAAATAAATTTGAATCTAAAGAAGCTTATGTTGTAATTTGGACAACAACACCTTGGACATTACCTACAAATAATGCAGTGGCAGTAGGACCTAAGATTGAGTACGTTCTTGTAACTCCAAAAGCTGGTGACGGAGATGACAAATTCTTAGGTAAATCTTTTGTTCTCGCAAAATCTAGGGTTTCTGCTTTTGAAAAAGAATTTGGTAAAGAGCCAGAAATTTTAGATTTAGGATTAGGCAAGGATTTGGAAGGAATTCACTATTTCCCAATTTACGATTATTTCAAGGCAGAAAAAGGTGGAGGGAACAACGACCCTGATGTAGATTTGACAAATGCTTTTCAAATTCATTGTGCTGATTATGTTGGCGAAGAAGATGGAACTGGTCTAGTTCATATTGCTGCTTACGGTGAAGATGATATGTTTGTTTTGAATGAAATGGGCGTAATTCCTCCTGTCCCTATGGATGAAGGCGCTATTTTGACTTCGGAAATTAAAGATTATTCTGGAATGCATGTATTTGATGCAAACAAGCCTATTACAAGAGATTTACGTGAGCAAACTGGACCATTTTTACGGATTGATGCAAATAAGCGAGCTATTTTAGTGCGTGAACAATCTATGACACATAGTTATCCTCATTGTTGGCGTTGTCGTAAGCCTCTGATTTATCGCCCAATTTCTTCTTGGTTTGTAAAAGTAACTGCTATTAAAGATCGTTTACTTGAAGAAAATCAAAAGATAAATTGGATTCCAAATAATGTCAAAGATGGACAATTTGGAAAATGGCTAGAAGGGGCTAGAGACTGGGCTATTAGTAGGAATCGTTTTTGGGGCGCTCCAATTCCTGTTTGGGTTTCGGATTCTAAAGAGTATCCAAGAGTTGATGTTTATGGATCTTTATCTGAGCTTGAAGAGGATTTTGCTGATTGCTTAGCAAATGATCCGGAAGCTAAAAAAGCTTATTCTACAGGTAAAGTTGATAATTTGCATCGTCCATATATTGACACTTTGGTTCGCCCAAATCCTGATGATCCAACAGGAAAGTCGAAAATGAAGCGAATTACAGATGTTTTTGACTGCTGGTTTGAATCAGGGTCTATGTCTTTTGCTCAAGTTCATTATCCATTTGAGAATAAAGACTGGTTTGAAAATCATTTTCCTGCTGATTTTATAGTTGAATACATTGGTCAAACTCGTGGCTGGTTCTATTTAATGCACGTTATGGCTGTTGCCCTGTTTGATTGTAATGCTTTTAGAAATGTTATGTGTCACGGAATTGTTTTGGGTAATGATGGGCAAAAAATGTCTAAGTCATTAAGAAATTATCCTGATGTGAATGGCGTATTTGATAAATATGGTTCTGATGCTATGCGCTGGTTCTTGATGTCTTCTTCTATTCTTAGAGGTGGAAATCTAAAGGTTACTGAAGAAGCGATTCATGATACTGTTCGTCAAACTTTATTGCCTCTTTGGTCTAGTTATTATTTCTTCACTTTATACGCAAATTCATCTAATGGTGGGGCTGGATACAAAGCTAAAAAAATAGTCCCTAGTCAGGTTAATGGTTTAAATATTCAAGATCGATATATTTTGGCAAAATCGAGAGATTTCTTTACTGAGGTTGGTGAAAAACTAGAATCTTTCGATATTGCAGGTGCTTGTGAGGCAACAAGAGACTTTTTGGATGTTTTAACAAATTGGTATATTAGAGTTAATCGCTCTCGTTTCTGGAATGAAGAACAAGAGGCATTTGATACACTTTGGACTGTCTTAGAGGCTGTTTGTAGATGTTTAGCCCCACTTTTACCTCTGACTACTGAAGAAATATGGCGCGGTTTAACTTCACCTGTGGCTCAAAGCGATCATTTTGATAATGTTTCTGTTCGTTCTGTCCATCTAGAAACTTTCCCTGATGTAACAGGTGAAGTTCGTTCAAGATCTGATGATACTGTTTTTGTTGAAAATCGTAAATTGGTTAATGCGATTGATGAGGTTAGAGATATTTTGTCTGTTGCTAGTTCTTTACGTAAAGCTAATAGTCAACGCAATCGCCAACCTTTAGCTGAGTTAACAGTTGCAGTTTCCTCTCCAGATGAACTTGCAAAATTTACTGATGTTATAATGGCAGAGGTAAATGTAAAGGCTGTTAATATTCTTGATCTTGCTAGAGTTTCAAAAGAACAATTTGGGATTACTGAACAATTGAATGTTAATGCTCGTGCTTTGGGGCCCAGAATTGGTAAGAAGGTTCAGGAAGTAATCAGAGCTAGTAAATCTGGTGACTATAAAATCATTAATGGAACCCCACTTGTCAAAATTAGCGATGGGGAAATATCACTTGAGGAATCTGAGTTTTCTTTAAAATTAGTTGCCAATTCTGAAAATGGAGAAATAGCTGCTGACATTTTAAGTTCTGGTGGATTTTTAACTCTTAATTTGGAATTGACAGATGAGTTAATAAATGAAGGTTTGGCTAGAGATTTAATTCGTGAAATTCAAGATACTCGAAAGAAGAGTGGGCTGGAAGTTGGGGATCGAATTGATTTGAGTTTAAGTTTGACTGAAGAGCGAGCAAAAGCTGCTGAAGTTAATAAAGATTTGATAGCTGGTGAAGTTTTAGCTAAAACTGTAAAAATCTTTGAAGTTGAGGATAAAGGTAACGAAGAGATTGTTACCAAAGTGATTGTTTAACTATGGCAAATGGGGTTGATGAGGAGAAAGATAGATCACTAGATAGTGAAAATGTTAGTTTAACTAAAATTTCTCAATCAGAGGGTTCAAATGGAAATTCAAATATGAATATTCTTCCTGATCCTACAACCAACCATGGAATTTTGGCAATTAAGCCTCTAAAAAATAAAAAGAAAAAACAAAATAAAATAAAGAAGATTCCTTCAAAAATCAAAAATAAAGTTTCTAAACGTAAGAAAAAAAGAATAGTTTTTTATGGTAAGAAATTTGAATTTCCTGGTCATTTTCAATTTACTCATAATCAATTAAAAAAGATGCTTTTGCCTTTAGCGATTGAGCAAACTCTTGCAATCACCCTTGGTTTTGTTGATACTATAATGGTTAGCCATGCTGGTGAAGCTGCGGTTTCTGGCGTTAGTTTAGTTAATGAAATCAATAACTTACTATTTAATTTTATGGCTGCCTTGGCAACAGGTGGTGCGATTTTGGCTGGGCAATTTTTGGGTAGTAGGAATAAAAAGGGCAGTAGATATGCAGCCGGACAGTTGATGGTAACTGTTTTGTCAATTTCAGTAGTTTTGACTATTCTTTGTGCTCTTTTTTGTCGTCCAATGCTGAGTTTGCTTTTTGGGGCTGTTGAGAAGGATGTTATGGATAATGCAGTATTATTTATGACAATAACGTCATTTACTTTCCCTTTTATGGCGATTCAACAGTCGGCTGCAGCTTTGTTTAGGATCATGGGGAATACTAAAGTTGCTATGCAAAATGCAATTATTATGAATGGGATGAATCTGGTTGGTAATTATATATTTATATTTTTGTGTAATTGGGGAGCAGCTGGGTCAGCTTCAGCAACTTTAATTGCTAGGGCAATATGTGCTTTAACTATATATCTACGATTAAAGAATACTGATAATGCGATTTATGTAAAAAGATTAATTCCGAGACATATTGATTTTAAAATGATTAAGCGGATTATTACAATTGGACTACCTAACGGAATTGAAAGTGGACTTTTTTCTCTTGGACGTGTAATTCTAACTTCGCTTGTTGCCACAATGGGGTTGAATTCCATGGCGGCAAATGCTGTTGCTTTGAGTTTGACTTCAGCAGCAAATATCCCTGGGATTGCAATCGGATTGGCGATTACAACTACTGTTTCACAAGCTATGGGAGCTGGAGATAAGAAACAAGCTAAAGATTATGTTAGTTATTTAATAAGACATGCGTATTTCTATGAGTTTATATTCAATTTCTGCATCGGTGCTTTTTGTCCATTTGTCTTAGCTTTGTATGGTTTACAACCCGAAGCTTTCAATTGGGCACATCAAATTATTATTATTCACTCAATTGGTGCTGCTACTCTTTGGACAGCTTCTTTTGCTATTACAAATACTTTTAGAGCAGCTGGAGATGTTAAATACCCAATGGTTATCTCAATTGCTTCAATGTTTATTTGCAGAATCGGAACTAGTTTAATTTTTGATTATGTTTTTCATATGGGAGTAATTTCTATTTGGCTTGGAATGATGGTCGATTGGCTCGCCAGAGCGATTATTTATGTCCATCACTATAAGAGTGAGCGGTGGGCAAGATTCCAAGTAGTCTGATTTGACAAAAGGAAATTTTATTTGTTATAATATTTAAGTAGAGCAATGAATGTTGATACATTCCCCTATAGCTCAGTTGGTAGAGCATTGGACTGTTAATCCATGTGTCACTGGTTCGAGTCCAGTTGGGGGAGCGGAAGTTTTGCTTATGCAAAACTTTTTTTAATAACTTAATATGCCCCGTTCGTCTAGCGGTCTAGGACCTCGCCCTTTCACGGCGGTAACACGGATTCAAATTCCGTACGGGGTCCTGTTTGTTTAATATCGGGATGTAGCGCAGCTTGGCTTTACATCTTTTACAAAACATCAAGAAGTTTTGTAAGGCTACCAAGCAGGTAGTATAACTTAATATCGGGATGTAGCGCAGCTTGGTAGCGCATCTGTTTTGGGAACAGAGGGTCGCAGGTTCAAATCCTGTCATCCCGACGGATAAGGTGTTTTCACGCACCAAATAGTGGGCATCGCCCGCCGAAAGCAGCGCGGCCCAAGGGCTGCACAAATTTTTATTTCCCCCTTTAAAGCCCGACAGGGCGGGCTTAATTGCCTGAGCCATAGGCTCAGACCAATCAATTTGAGGCACTTTTACTTGCACTCCTGCACTGCCGTATTGCGCGTTCAAGTCTGTTAAATTTCGGAAGGCAATCATTTTTTCCTCTTTGGTTCCGGTGAGTGCTGTATTCCCAAGGTTTACAGCGTGTTTACACCAGTTTTGCAGGCGTTCAAGTGTTGATGCTGAGGTGTCCTGATTCTGGTCTAATTTTGCCTCTAATGACTTGCGTTCTAACTGTAGTTCTTTCTTGCGGCTGAGATATGTTTTTTGGTCGATATCCTGCTCGAGCCTCAGATCCAGCAGCGTATTCATTTTGGACTTGACTTTTTCTAATTGCTCTGTAGTCTGCTGGCGGATTTTATTTTTCGAAGCCTCGGACACTTCGTTGTCCGATTTGGCTTCTTCAATAATTAAATCCGCCCTCTTCTGCGGTAAAGAATATTTAACTAGAAGTTCTGAAATCTGCTTATCTAACTTGACTTCATTAATGGGTTTTTCTGTACATTGAACGTCTTTCTTACTTCTACCACAGTGATAATAAGTGTATTCACGAACTCGTCCATCTGTTTTATTCTTTCTGACTTGATGCTCGCCAACGACAGCACTTCCGCAATTAGAACAACGAAGTAAACCTGAATATGCGAAACGATTAAAAGTGTATTTCTTGCGTTTGTGATAACTTCGATCATCTATGACTTTCTGAACTTTATCAAACAGTTCCTGAGAGATGAATAGTTCTTGCTTGCCGTCCCACCACTCGTTAGAGTATTTGAACAGTCCGCGATAAAACGGGTTTTGTAGCATGAACTTGATTGAGTCTTCTCTGATATGTTTTGAAGTGTAAGCAACCACTCCAGAACTAGCTAGATAGTTAGAAATATCTTGAAATGTCTGGTTACCATTAGAATAGAGTTCAAAAGCGAGTTTAACAACTGGCGCAACTTTCTTGTCAATTAGGGTCTGCAAACCTTTGAGCTCATAAAGAATTTATTCTATTTTTAATTGTTGACCTTCTACTATTATATCGTATTCTAGGGGTGTCATATCTAACAAGTTTTTCTGTCTTTTTTTCCTGATTATATCTTACTGTAACCCATCTAAATGTTTTTAGTCTTAATTCTTGTTTTGTATTCCAAGTTATAATTATTAAAAATGTGTCTGAATTCCAACACTAATTATTAATTATTCCTATTATTCTGTTAATATGTGTCTGAATTCAAACACTATTAAGTATAAAATAGTTAAATCTTTGTTATAATATAATTATGACAGAACAGGAAATGGGCAAAATACTCTTTGAAACCCGTAAACGGATAGGGTTGTCGCGTGAGACTGTCGCTCAAAAAGCAAATGTTTCACGTTCAGCGATGCGTAATCTAGAAAAGGGGCTTGGTTCATCTGTTAAGACTTTACTACCTGTTCTTGATGTTCTGGGTCTGACAATTGAACCAAAATTTGATGTGTCGGATTATACTAATAAACTTTCACCGGTTGAGCGTTTGAGGAGTGCTACTAATGGCTGAACCAAAAGATGTTATTCAGGTTTTAGATAGTGGACAACCAGTTGGGGCATTATCATCAGTGCCGAATCGTGATTATTTCGCGTTTCAGTATTTTCCAGAATGGGTCCAAAATGGTTATTCAATTTCACCAATTTTAATGCCGCTGGAAAACCGAATCTTTGCTTTTCCTGAGCTTAGTCGTGAGACTTATCAAGGTTTACCTCCGGCGATTGCTGATGCTTTACCAGATCGCTTCGGTAATGCGATTATTACTGCAGAATTGCAAAAGCAAGGCCTAGGTTATCGAGATATTACTCCGATTGATCGCTTGAGTTATGTCGGTAAGCGCTCGATGGGGTCTTTGGAGTTTAAGCCTACATTTGGTAATTCTAAAATTAGTAATGAGATGTTACGGATTGGCAAACTTGTGGAAGCAGCGAGGATGGTCCTGAGTGGAGACTTCAAGGATGAAGATGACACCTCTAAAGCGGTAAAACAAATTATCAAGATTGGAACTTCGGCTGGTGGAGCGAGGGCAAAAGCGGTGATTAATGTCGATGATGAAACAGGTATTATCAGTTCTGGTCAGTTTCCCGCAGAAAGTAAAACCGGTTGGTTATTGAAGTTTGACAGCATGGGGTCGGATGCAAAATTAGACCACGGGCAAGTTGGGCAGTCGGAAGATTTTTGTAGGATTGAATATGCTTATTCATTAATGGCTAAAGAGGCTGGAATTAATATGCCAGAAACCAGGCTGCTAGAAGAAGGAGGGCGAGCGCATTTTATGGTTAGAAGATTTGATCGCCCTAGCGGAAAGCGGAAGTTAGGGATGCAGAGTCTTTGCGGAATTGCAGCAGCTGACTTCAATTTACGCGGTGTGAATGATTATTCGATACTTGTTCAAACTGGTAAGAAACTAGAGCTGCCAGAAGAGGACTTTATCGAGATGTTTCGACGCTTAGTTTTTAATTATCTAGCATTTAACTGTGATGACCACACTAAGAATTTTGCATTTTTGAGGGGTGAGAATGGAGTATGGAGACTGAGTCCAGCTTATGATGTCACATTCGCTTATGATCCGACAAACTATTGGCTAAGTCAGCACTTAATGGGGGTTGACGGTAAGTTTCAAGATGTTACAAAACAAGATCTGATTGAGTTTGCACGGCACTGGAAGATACCCTACGCTTTTGACGTTTATAAAAAGGCTAAGTTGTCAATTTCAAAATGGAGAGAGTTTGCTAAGGAAGCAGGAGTTTTGGATATAGTTGCGACCGATATTGACAGGTTGCTAAACAACTGAACTGTGCTATATATTGACTGAGTGTTTTATTTATTCATTGAGTATAAGTGCCAGTCTTTGTAATCTTTGTCTAGAGGAGTAAGTTCTGCCTGTTTAGATCTAAAAATATTAAATTTTTCTTGTGTCATTTTTGGAGTGTATTTTTTAATTAGCTCTAACTTGTTTTTTATCATATATTTTCTAAGTTCATTTGTTGCTTCAAAAGAATTATCATATTGATTATAATTAAAAGAGGGAAGAAATTTTAAGTAATAGTTAGTGACGTTTCCAGCTTTGTCAAAATCGTAGACAGATACAACTGGTATAATAGAGACTTGTGTTTTTCGGGCAACCTCAATGGATCCTCCTTTGTAAAAACCTAACATTGAATCAAAAACTGGACAGTAAGTTGCTTCTGGGAACACAAGTTGTTTGTTTCCTTTTTTGATTTTTGACACCATCTCGTCAATTACCTCTTTTTGACGTTTTTTGGCTAGTGGTTCTTGACCTCTAATCGTTGCTGTGACATCAAAATATTCTAGAATTGAATATTGTTCAAATGTTGAGCCGGCATTAATCGCTACAACTGGATTGACATATTCATCAATTGCTGTCATTACTGTAATTAAATCTTGCCAAGATTGGTGATTGGCAGTAAAGATACAGGGGTTTTTAGGAATATTCTCTCGACCTTCAATATCAAGTTTGAACCAATATAAGCAGTCAGTTTTAATAATTTTTGAATATTTATTAAAATTTCTCTTACCTTCTAAGCATCTCATTTTTCTTCTAATTGTATTTGGTTGTGATCTTTTATAGAGATAATCTAGAGTTCCTTGCATATTTACATTATAAATGGGTTGTGGGATAATATAATCTATGTTAGAAAATGGGAATTTGAATCAGTATTTGAAGAACTTCATAATAGAGAATTCTACTGAAAAATTGGCTGCGTTTAATAAAAAATTGTCACCAGATACTAAGAAATTGATTACTGGATGCCGAGTTCCAGATTTGAGAAAAGTTGCTAAAAGATTAATAAAGCTTGGAAATTTTTCTTATAATTGTGATGGTCTCACAAATTTGAAATCTTTTATTAGAGCAATAGATTGGTATAGTTTTGAGGAAACTATAGTTGTGGGGATTGTTGTTGCCAACTTGCGTTCTAAATCTGAAACCGAAGATAGTTTAAAGTCACAATTTCTTGAGTTTTGGCTCGCGCATGCTGATGGGTGGGCAATAACTGATACGGTTGATTCCAGTTTGAAGCCAGTTGAAGATCGGGATCTACCATGGCTTTGGACATTTGTTAAAAAATATACAGAAAAACTTAAAAATGGGGACTTTAAATATAATCAATTTGAGAGAAGATTCTGTATCAATATTTTATTTCAATATTTTCTAATTGATCAGTATTTTAAAGATTCCTTTGAAGTCGTTCTAAAATTATGGTCACCGGAATATTATGTCCAGATGGCAACTGCTTGGTTCTTTCAAGTTGCAGCAGTAAATGATTTAGAGTTAACTTTGACGAAAATGAATAGAGCTATTAAAGATTCTATTAAAGATTCTAGGGCAGGTTGCGAAATAGATAAATTTACCTACAATAAAAGTTTGCAAAAGATGATTGAATCTAGGAAATTTAGCAAATTAGAAAAAGAGCGATTTAGGAGTTTAAAATTTGATAAATAAATTGAATTACAAGATATGTAAAATTTATCTCATTTTGATATAATATTGCTATGAAATTATCAAAACAAAATTATTAAAACAAGGGAAGAAATATGTTTTCATTTTTGAAAGGGTTTAGTCAATCAATGGAGATAATGTTTATTATCTGGCCATTTTTATCTATAGCGCTAACTTTTCCGATAGTTCTTGCAGAATATATTAGATTTAATAAGATGCATATTGGACGAGTAATTGGGGATTATCTTTTTGTTCTTTATTCTGTCGGTGTATTTTTTGCTTTTACTTTATACCCTTTTCCAGACAATTTTTCGCACTATTGTTCTCATCACCACATCACTCCAAATTTAAACTTGTTCAAATTTATTTCTGATTTACAAACGGGAGGTATGCATGGGCTTTTTCAGCTTCTCTTTAATATAGTTTTCTTTATTCCAATGGGGATTTTTCTTCGGAATTTTTTTGCACTAAAGTTTCGCTCATCGTTAGTTATTATTATTCTTTCAACTTGTTTTATCGAAATTACTCAATTGACAGCTGTTTTTCATCTTTTTCCTTGCATGTATCGCACATTTGATGTTGATGATTTGCTCAATAATACTCTTGGGGGTTGTTTAGGATTTTTATTAGCAAAGATTCTTCCAAAATATAATACTAAGAAGTCTTATCTGACAGAGCCTAACCGTAGACCGGGCATAATTCAGCGTTTGGTTATTTTAGTTGCTGATTTTATACTAATTGAAATTCTATCAATATTTACGATGATTTTAATTGATCTTATATTCAGAAAAAGTAATTATCTCATTTCTGGCACAATCGAGATGATATTTTTTATTCTAATTGAATTTGCGATGCCGCTTTGTTATAAAGGATATACTCCTTTCGGCAAACTTACGAGTGTAACTCTTGATAATAAAGAAAGAACAAGTATAAGAAGATTTATTTTTTTGTTTATTAGAGTTTTGATTGTAGGTTTCACTTTAATTAACCCACTATCTGATCCTATTTGGGGCTATTTATTAATGTTGATATTGCTCGTAACTTACCCTATTAAAAAGCAACCAATATATAGTTTAATTTAGTTAATTTTTAAAGATTTTGAATCATGTATAGAATTGCAATGGTGAAAAAATATTATTTTATTGCAATTTGAATAATTCTATTTTTTTGTTTATAATATAGTTAATATATAGGGGTATGTAGGAGGAAAGGTAACTAATGAAATTAGTTAAACGCTTGTGTAAAATGTTTAATACTTCTTTCATTGTTTTATCCTTGGTTTTTACGTTTTCTGTTGTTAGTCTTGAATCAAATAATTTTTTAGCGTATGCGAATAGTGGGCATATTGCTGATAATAATAAATCTGATAGTATTAAAGAATCTGGGTGGTCTTCTGATAATACCAGCTATATTATAGACAATAAAGATATTCTTTGGGGTTGGATTAATTCTTCTGACTCTGATACATATATTCCGATTGGTCAATCAAATGATTGCTATTTTAATGCTGGCTCAAGAAATACTTGTACTGCATTAACAACTTTTTCAGATGGGTTTGCTGAGCCTCACGAATTGGCGAGAGATATTCTTGAAGGCTGGTCCTCAAGCGGAACTAGTTATGCGATCGGAAGAAATGGTGATCTTTGGGCTTGGTCTAATTCGGGCGATACAGTCGGAAATGGCTATATTCCAGCAGGTGATGAAGCTAATTCTGGTTGCGATTTTGTAAATGTGGTAAATTCTTGTTCCAAAATGGAAACTGCAAGCGTTACTAAGAGTGGGCAAACAATCTCAAGTTCAATTGGTATCCCTCGGAGAATTGCAACTGGGGTTACTGGAGGTTGGTCTTCAGCGAACACTACTTATGTGGTTGCTGACGGTACTCTTTATGCTTGGTCTAATTCAAATTCAGATGATAGTTTTATTCCTAATTCAGCTTCAGGGTCTGATTGTGATATCAATCAAGGATCTTGCACAACTATGAAATCTGGAATCACTAGCACGCCAAGAAAAATTGCAACAAACGTAATGAAAGGTTTTTCTACAAGATACATTAGTTATTTGATTACTCCTACTGGGGATATGTATTCTTGGTCAAATACCAATAATGATTCCAAGAGTGGATATGTAATAGGGGGTGGTGGAGCTGATTGTGATTTTGTTGCTACTCAGGATTGTAATAATTCAGAGGATATTAATGGATCTCACAGCGGTGTTCCAAGAAAAATTGCAACAAGTATTTTAAAAGGCTTTAAGACTTTAGATGCAACTTATGTTGAAGATTACAATAGTAATCTTTACACATGGTTAAATACTGACAAGTTTTCTGCTCCTCAAATAATTGCTTCTGATATTGATCAAATCTGGTCAACGGAAGATACAACTTACTCTGTAGATAAAAGTGGGAATCTTTATACATCATCTCAGGGTTCAACAAATCTGAAAACCACACAAATCAAGAATAATGTTTATTTTGGTTTCGCATCTTTTCAAACCGCTTATACTTTTGATAATGGTAATAATTTATACGCCTTTTCAGGAACAGGCCAAGATGCTGGTTATATTCCTGCTACAGCTTCCGGTAATCAAATTGTAGATTGCAATTTTGTAGATTTAAGTAATACCTGTTTAATAATGACTAATAAGCTGAATCAAACTACGGCAATATTGATTGCAAAAAATAATCCTGGACAAGATTCTAGAACGAGAGAATTCAATGCAGTTGATAATCCTTATGCTTGGATTGATTCAGATCACAATCTATATATGTGGTCGCCAGGTGCCGTAAATGTTAATCCAGCACTAACAAGTCAAAAAATTACTGGTTCTCTTTCATTTATCCCTGTCGGATTAACTTCTAATTCCGAATGCGATTTTACTAGAACTCCAAACACTTGCGTGGGAATGGAAATTGGGGGAACTGAAACAACAGGACTTACTCGTAAGGTAGCAACGAACATTAAACAGATTGGAATTAATTATGCTTTAACAATGAGTGGTGATCTGTTTATGTGGGGATCTGTAGCTCCACAAGGTTCAACTGTTGGGTCAAGTTGTGATTTTGTTTTAAATCAAGATTGTGCTTCTCTTGAAGGCGTTCAGGTTTCAACATCTTCTCAAATTCGTAAAGTTGCTTCACATATTTCTTATATTAATGTTCGTGGAGATGGTTGGAATACTTCTGCTTTTCCACTGTATTCAAATCGTGTTTCTTCTGGAACCGTTGTTTATGCTATTGATGATAGTGATACAGCCTATGGCTTTGGAGTTGTTCCTCCTGAGGCAGCAAACTCTGAAGGAACAGGTGGTTCGAGAAATTGTAATCTAACAGGAGTCGTTGCTTTGGGAGCGGTCCAGTGTGGTAATCAAAATGGAGGACTTAATAGTAAAGTTTTAGCTTTGATCCCTCCTCATATTGTTGGAGAGAATATTGCAAGTACCGCTGGTGCTGTTGGATTAAGTGCACAAGGAGATGAATTAGGTGGATTTGATAATTATTTCTTAGACAATTCAGGGAGACTCTTTACTTATGGTGTCAGCGGAATAACAGCAGCAGGTATTTCTATGTCTTCAACTAAGCAAGGTGTCAATAATAATAGTCAAATAATCTATCCGTATGGGACAGCTTGTGATTTCACAGCTATACCTAATACCTGTAAATACTGGATTCAATCTACTGATAGTTACCAAGTTGAACTTTGGCAAGTTGCAAGTAACATTATCCAAGTTAAAGCTCTTCAAGGTGGAACGTTTGCGGCGATGGATAAAGATAATAACCTTTACGGCTGGGCCCAAGATGCATCCGGCTTTCTATTTGATGGACAATATAATTACGTTCCTCAAGGATCAACAACAGGTAGTGAGTGTGACTTAACACAAGGAAACTGTTCAAAAGATACAAAAGAGACTTATTCATTTGATACGACAAATGGAACTTGGGCGGGAACAGGTTTTCCGAAAAAGATTTGCTCAAATGTTTTAAGTGTTCAAGCAGGATTGAGTTCTGTTTTGGTGATTGATAATAATCATAATCTTTATGCCTGGCAGTCAGGAGAAATTTCTCCTTATTCTATTCCTCAAGGTGGAAATGCAACAGATCAAGTGGATAGTAAATCTGATTGTGATTTTACTCTTTCAACTTGTATAAGTATGGAAAAGTCTAGCTCGTCTATAGGGGTAGCTTCTGACAAACCAACTGATGGAGTTCCTCGTAAGTTAGCATCTGGAATTGTTCGGGCTGGTGGGATAAAAAGTGGAATGCTTTCTGGGCGTTCATCTGGATATATGTGGGCACTTGATGAAAGCAATAATCTTTGGCAGTGGGGGAATTCAGCACTTTTGACTACTTCTTATTCTGCGTCTGATACCTCAGTAGGGTGTGATATATTTTCGTTAGTGAAGGCTTGTCAAGGTTGGATTATGACTGGAAGTAAACTAGGAGGAATTCCAAGAATTATAGCCCAGAATGTCAAAGATCTTGGGACTGTTATTAGTACTAGTTGGTTGATTGATAGTAATGATTCAGTCTGGGAATTTGGTGGAACAGCTCCACAGGGATCTACTTTAACGGATGGTTTGCCTTCTGGTGGAAGTCCTAACGAATCTTGTGATATTTTAAATAGAGATGGGAAAACTTGTTCTACTATGGAGCAAATGGAAAATGGATCAGTTAGCGGAATATATGATCCCCAGAAGATTACTGGGTTTCCAAGGGTTATATTAGGATATTCTAATGAAAGCTGGTCAACTCCTAGAACAGATGTTTTAAAACATTGGTCTACTCAAAATACATCTTATACGGTTGATGATTTTAATAGTCTTTGGGCTTGGTCTGAAGGTGGAAGTATTCCAAACGGAAGCGTAGCAAATCAAGGGTGTAATTTTACAGCTTTAATCAATACTTGTGTTCAGATGAATACTACTAGTTCTTCTGATATTAGTAATGGGACCCCTGTTTTAATTGCTGAGGATATTGCAGGAGGTTGGGCTTCTGATGGGGTTTCTTATGCTTTAGATACTACAGGGCATCTTTATACTTGGGGAGATGGATACGCTCTTTCAGGAGACAGTTCTGCTTCAGTCCGTTGTGAATTTATAAGTGTTGTTAATTCATGTCAATATTTTGTTGAAAAAACAACTCCACATAGAATTGCTCACAATATTATTTATGGTTGGTCTTCTTTAGATACAACTTATGTTTTAGATAGTCAAAATAATTTATACGGATTTTCAAATGGTCAAAGTTCAAGTAATGGTGGTTCGACTGCGGGGTATGTTCCTTCAGGCAATGGTAGCGCGAATTATGACTGTGATTTTGCTAACCCAGCTGGTAGTGATTGTATAGGGATGGTATCCGCTTGGAACGGTTCGAATATTCAAAGTTTAGGTCTTCCTCATCAAATCGCGACAAATATCAAAAATGGATGGTCGGGAGATTTTGTTAGTTATGCTCAGGATGAGAGTAATAATCTTTATACTTGGTCCAATAGTTCTGCTAATACTGTTTGGATACCGGGCGGAACTGAAATAATCGGCACAACTTCTAATAACTGCGATGCTGTGATGGACTCAACAAGTTGTACATCTATGTTTTATGGGAATCAAACCCCAAGAAAAATTGCAAGTTCAATTATTTCAGGATGGGGGAATAGTGGCACTTCTTCAGTTATTGATGATTCAGGTAATCTTTATGTTTGGTCAAGTAGTAGTTTAAATAACGGATATATCCCGAGCGGGGTGGCTGCTAGTTCATCTTGTAATTTAACAATAGTAAATAATTGCAGCAAGATGGAAATTGCCAGCGGAACAACTGGTATGCCAAGATTGGTTGGAAAGAACATTTCTTCTGGTTGGGGGTCAAGTGGAACTTCATATGTAATTGATGATTATGGTAATTTATATGCATATTCTAATGACAGTTCAGATTCTGGTTATATCCCGACTGGTTCGTCAAGTAATTGTGATTTTAGTATTTCTGTAGGGTCATGTACAAAAGTCGTAAAATATTCTTCTTCTGAAGAAACAACCTTTGGAACTCCTCGTAAGATCTCAACAAATATCAAAATAGGTTGGTCTTCGCTAGGAACTTCATATGCTATTGATTCTTCTAATAATTTATTTGCCTGGTCTAATCAAAAATCAGATGGAGGCTATATTCCAGTTGGTTCTTCTGGAGCTAATTCTGCTTGTGACTTTAATGGAACTGGCAATAATTGCTCATCAATTGAATCTACAGATGGCTCTTCAACCGGTATGCCTAGAAAAATAGCAAATGATATATTAATTTCATCTTCTAGCACACCTAAATCAGGTTGGTCTTCTAATAATTCATCATATTTCATTGATAATTCTAATGATATTTGGGCACTAAGTAATTCAAGCAAATCGTATATTCCGGTTTTAGCTTCAACTCCTAGCCAAAATTGTAATTTTATGATTAAGGTTAGTACTTGTACTAAAACCGAGTCAGCAAACACTTCAGCTGGAACAGGTTACGTTCACCAAATTACTAATGGTCAAGCAGAAAGAGTGACTGGTGTTACCTTGAATAAAAACACATCTAGTCTTTCTCTCGCCGGAACTGATCAACTAGTTGCTAAAATAGCACCAGATACAGCGGTTAATCAAGCAGTTACATGGACGAGTTCTGATTCTTCGGCTGTTTCCGTAGACTCAACTGGAAAAGTTACAGCATTGATTGATAATGTTTCTGTTTTGATTACTGTAACAACAGATGATGGTGGTTTTACTGCTTTTTGTGTTGTTAACGTTGGAAATCCACCTTATACTTTGCGTCTATATACGATTACATTCAATCCAGATGGAGGAAAAGGTTCTATGCCTAAACAAACTTTAATTTGTCAAGATTCTGGCAATGGTTGTGATGTTTCAGTTAATTTGAATAAAAATAAATTTATGAAAGTTGGCTACACTTTCCAAGGATGGAGTGATGGAGAAACAACTTACAAAGATCAGCAATTATTTACCCATACTCTTTCTGACGGCAACGAAGTATTGAATTTGACTGCTCAGTGGACGGCAATTCCTTATACTGTTACTTTCAATTCTAACGGAGGGTCTGTAGTTCCAAGCCAATCTATTATTAGCGGGCAAAAGGTTACTAAACCGAAAGATCCAACCAAATCTGGAATGCTCTTTACTGGGTGGTTTACTTCTTTAAAATTAACAAAATCTTACGATTTTGATAGTCCTGTCACAGCAGATTTAGTGCTTTATGCTGGTTATGTTTCTAAAGATGATTCTCCGGCTTGGCCCGAATGTTATGTTGCTCAAAAGTGTTATATTTCAGATGGCTCAAACGGAAAGATAAATGGATTGCCATACGGTCCAGGTCAAGATCTTATTCCTGGAGATAATATTACTGATTTAGGTCCAGAGGCTCAGGATGATGAAATATTTGCCGATGATTCAGGGAATACTGCTACAGATGATTGGCCCGCTCCGAATGGAGATGGAAAGGTTGATCAGAATCAGTCTGGTTCACCGCATTTTTATGATGGTTGTGAGAGTAATATTCCACCAAAAGGTAGTGTTAACTACGCTCCAGATACTGGGAATATAGCAGCTGGTGGTGGATGTGATAATGATATTGACGGAATACCTAATATTAACGATTCTGATGCTGCAAATTATTATTGGCAACCAGATGGTGGTGGTGAAGATGCAAACGGAAATGGGATTAAGAATATAGATGATGCTACTCATAATGATTGTTATTTGAATGGTGGGCTTTGTACGAACACATCTCAAACAGGTCCTAAAATTCCAGGAGTGATAGATTCTAATGGAAATGTTGATATCACAACTCCTGCGATTCCAAGTAATGTGATCAACAATAATGGTAAAGGCTGGTGTTACAACGAAAAAACCCAAACTTCTAATGCTCCTTGTGCTGTCAAAGTTGTTGATTCTGCAAATCCTAGTAATTATTTTACTGTTACAACCGACAATAAAGGCAATCTTCCCTCAAATATTAATATGAGTCAGATGGATCCTGATCTAACTCCGGGAGATCACACTATAATTTTGCAGGATACTTTTGGAAATACTCAAAAAATTGTCGTAACAATTCCTCCTAGCCATATTGATATTACTAAAAATGCTTGTTCAAAAACAACTAACACAACTATCTCTTTAAAGAAAAATTCTAAAGGTGATGTTGTCGCTACACATTCTAGCGATAAATCTTATTTTCCGATTGTAACGCCGACGAACGTGACAAATAAAAAGATGATTTTTTCAGAATCAACAAATGCTGCAAAGTTCTTAAAGATTGGCAGCAAATCAGGGGTCTCAACTGCGCTAACTGCAATGAGAACAGGTGTTGTAAAATTAGCAATAGTTCCTCAGGATACTTCTGGTAGTGCTAATATAAAATTTAAAATAAGTTGTAATTTTACTATCAAACTTGCTCAGACAAGCAAAAGTACATATAAATCTTTTAAGGATATCGATAAAGCAACAGCTAAAGTTTTTGGGGCAAATGTTACTTGGCTTTTGCAATATGGTGTTACAACCGGTCTAAATGACACGACTTT
>JAISHP010000026.1 GCA_031262545.1 Candidatus Ancillula hodotermitis
TTGCTTTGTTTGAATACATAAATGCAATAGTTCTCATATTGTCGTCAGAAGCGAATTTAAGCGCAACATAATAGACATCATCTTCGCCTACAGGCGCACTCATAGGCATCATCACCAAAAGAGCCATTCTGTCAAGGTGACAATCATCGAATTAACAGAAAGTTTACGATTTACACCCATAATCTGCTACGAAAAACAAAAAAAGCCCGATTTGATATTTTATCAAATCGGGTATTTGGCTATGAGTATTTTTAGAGGATTCCTTGTAATTCTCATCAGAAATAGACTTGAGTTGGCGTAAGTCCTCTGTAACCGACAAACCCTCCAACATCAACTGAATTCGTAGGCTCGTTCATACTGCATATTTTGGTGATTTATCATTATTAATCTAACAAAAACTACATTCATTTTTAACTCCATTCTATCGAGAAAGCGGAACAGTAAGTAATGGAAGACTATACTTACACAATAACACTTTGGTAGAAAAGTGTTAAGTATTTTAGAAGTGGTCATAAGAATAAATCGGCTTGAGACCCTGTATAACAAGAATTTCAAGCCGTATTTTGCTATGTGGTATATTGAATTTATTGTCTTATTGTCAATCGAATTTGTTTTAAACGATAGATAGTTCAGCAGCAACATCTTCTAATGATTGTGGTTGTGGAGCTAACCCCGCACTTTGTTTCTTAATTTCATTATTGTTACGATTTATTAAATCGTTAATGCTGTTTGTCATGTTCTCCCTCTCTGAAATTACACTTTTGATTGTAGCGTCGTACTTATCAATAGAGGCTAAGGTGTCACGAATTCTTTTGTTATTTGATATAATTGCACCTCTAATCCCAAATACCGCTATTGAAACAAAAATGCAAAAAGCTCCAAAACCAGTCCCATTAAGACCTAAAGCAATCAAGCCAACAATACCTGCGATAATTCCAACCCATATTTCTCCGCCAAAACTTACATCCCCAAACGTTGTTTTATTATTAATTGAGTCTTTAAGTTCGTATACTGTTTTTATCAAATCTGTGCTTTTATTCAGTAATTCGCCAGTTTCTCTCTTTAGTTTTGCGTTCAGGTCAGCATTAGACTTTTCAGCTTGGGAAACTTTGTGCCGACGTTCAGAAATATCATCCAGTATACTTCTTGCATCAGGGCAATCAGAATCAGAACCGTTTGACATAGCAATAGCTTTTAAAGCATATTTTTCTGCAAGAACATTGTCATAACCTGAAACTGTAAAAACGCGACGGTAATCTGCGTCAAAATAATGAATTTCAGCTAACATCTCATAACATCTCGATGCTTCTTTATATTCACTACCTTTTGTAATTGCTTTTTTTATCATGAGTTCGCAATTGTTTTTAAGTTGTTCAAAAATTTCTCTTTTTTTATCGTTGTCAAGGTGTGGTTGATTGGTAGAAGCATATATTATATTACATTTTATAAAATATCCTTTTGGTTCATCTGGAGAAATAACAATAGACTGGTTTATTAAATCCAGAGATTGTGAATACAAATTAAGAGCCATATAGATTCCGGCAGCTAAATTGTAGAAATCACTGTCTGCGGTTTCCGGAGTTGAATATTGCATAGCACGATCTATAGCTGTTTTTGCTAAGTCATATTGATCAGTGCTCCAATATGTCTTAGCATCACCATACCATTTATCAAACGATACTTTTCGCTCACCATCAGGGTCTCTTTTCTTTAAGCTGTCTGCGAGGTCTTGGTCATACTTAGCTTTGCTGTCTGCTGTTGCGAATGCCTCCTTGGCTAACTGAAGGACAAATAACTTATCAGAATGTCCTTCGCCAAACGAATCATTCTCTTCGTCTGTTATTTTTTGATTGATTAACCATTGTATTTTGTCTAATTCGTCTGTTTGAGAAAAACCATATTTTTCGTAGTAATTAATAATTGCCACAGCAATTCCCCCATATGTATATTTTTATTTGGTCAAAACACGAGTAAATTCAATTATTGATCCTTTAAGTTGTTCAAGTTCACAGTAGGAACTTTGAATTTCTCTCATCGATTGAACAAGAGTATTTATTAAAATCTTGCTCTTCTCTTGGTCACCAAACTGGTATTGTACTGTATTTAAAGATTCATTAACATAACTTTTTTCTCTGATTAGACTTTGACAAATCTCATTTGATTTATCTGAGAGAGGTAAAAGCTCATTCTGTATCTGTTGATTCGTAATCTCCATCGCTAATCCACTCCAAATCAGAAAGTCCTTTTGTGTACATCAGAGCCTGATGTAAATATGTTGATGCTTTAACAAGATTGTTCATTGCCCGTTGACAACAACCATTCCAACGAATATCAGTACCAGAAGGAATATTACCAATAGTGTAGTCAATATTTGCAACTAAGCTACGGATGTCACTTACACTTGTATTCAAATTAGTAATACTGCTGGTTATATTTGAAATTAAGTAGTATTTTGCATTTGATTTTTCGCTATTAACTACCCAACTCATTTATCTTACCGCATTTCTGATATAATCATCACAAGAACCACAAACAAGACTAATGACTTTAGCTATATTAGCAAGTGTTTGAGCTGATTCGCGAACAACATTCGTGGATTCTTCACCGCTACGACTTCCTCTTGTCAGCATTGAAAGATGGTTTGCGTCACGTTTAAGATCTTGTGAAGCACAAGCAATCTCGGAAGATAACTGTTCGGATGATTTGGATAACGCTGTTACTTTATCTACTAAATCTGATGTTGAAATTGCCATTTCTTTATCTCCATTTTATAGTATGAGTATTTTACTTGGTCGCATTTTGTATGTATTCATCACCAGCTTGACACAATGATTTCAGTGTTGTTGCAGCACGATTTAACGATTGTGATGATGATTGTATTACAGTTGTTGCTTCTTCACCGCTCCTGCTACCTCGAGTTAATTGTGAAAGATAATTTGCTTGTCTTACAAGCTCTTGTGAAGCATTAGCGACTACTGTAGACAACTGTTCTGATGTATTCTGTAAACCTCTAATTTTTGAAACTAATTCCGCTGTTG
>JAISHP010000010.1 GCA_031262545.1 Candidatus Ancillula hodotermitis
GTTCCGACAAAATCAGGATTACTTGAAAATATTACAAAACTTTCGGCAGGTGGTAATCATACTTGTGCAATTACATCAGATAAACAGGCATATTGCTGGGGAGATAATACATCTAATGTATTAGGAACTACTAATATTGTTCAAACTTTTGATAAAAATGGGTATAATAATATTTCCCCTTTTTCTAAACTCGATTCACAAACTTTTGAAATAAATTTGGGAGGTCTTGGTAATAAAGATGGACAAAATCAGTTAGGCGGAACATTTTTAAAATTAAATTCATTTGACCTGATAAATGTTAGTTGGAGTAATTATCATCACTGGGCAGGAGATCCGAATGTTGAACTTGTGGATTATGACCTTAGTGTTGATGGAAGTTCTTGTCAAAAGCAAGGGGGTGGTAGTGGGTATATGACGCAGTCTGGTAATTGGCAGTCATCGTTTCAATTTATAAATTGTAATAATGACAATGTTGATTCAATGATATGGGATTCTAGTACATTGAATCTCACTGTAAAAACTAAACAAAGAGCAACTTTCTCAACTGGAAATAGTTATTTTAAATTTTTTGATCGTATTACAGGTGGACAAATGGCTATCACAGAGATACGAACACCAGATGAATTTAATCCTTTAGTTTTGACAGGTGTCCAACGTGATAATTCGGGATTTTTGTCCAATATCTCTGATATAGTAACAGGGGTTAATCATACTTGTGCTATCGCAGATATAGATCATAAATTGTATTGCTGGGGAAGTGATTCGTATGGTCAGATTTCAAATAATTTGAATATTGGCAGTAGTCTGACACCAAATAAAGTTACTTATTCATCTGGTTCTCAGCTTGCTAATGTTTCAAGTGTTGTTGTTGGGGTTAATCATACCTGTATTCTAACAGATCAAAAGAAAGTTTTATGTTTTGGAGATAATTCATTAAGTCAGATTGGTAAAAACACTGGAGGAGGTTCGTCGCAAACACCTGTTGGAACTTTTGATTCTAGTGGGTATCATGCAGTTAGCGCAAATCAGAATTTAACAGGTAATTTTTATATTGATTGGAATAGTTTTTCCCCCTCAGGTGTTGGCAGCGGAGGGATGAATTATGGATGTGCTTTGATGTATGCAGGTTTTAATGTATTATGTAATAGAGGGTATAGTGCCATGGTGATTGATGGAGGCAGTCAATATGCGGGCTCAACTTTTATAAATTATTCATCAAAGTCATTTCCTTCAACGTTTTCAATGAATACATCTGGTTTTGCCATTAGCTGGGATTATCAACATAAAATATTATCTTTTAAGAGCTCTAATTTAGGTACTTTCAGGTCTAGTTATTATTCTTCTTATATCTTTAAGAGTTCTGCAGGATATATTTCTATATATGATGGGGTTTATCAACCGCCTTCAGCCTATGTTCAAGCAGGAGCGCAAGGATCGGGTGATTTATCAAATGTTATATCAATTTCAGCTGGAGCAAATCATACCTGTGCATTAGATGAATCAGGACATACTTACTGTTGGGGTGACAATACCTATTGGCAATTAGGTGTGAGCTATCCAAGCACTTCCAATTCACCTGTTTCGGTTTATGCTGGATCTTCAGCGCCGGCGGGAACTTCTTCATCTGATCCTATATCTAATGTAGTATCAATCAATTCTGGAGGAAGTCACACTTGTGCAATTTTGAACAATCAAAATACTTATTGCTGGGGAGGGAATAATGTTGGTCCGTATCCTGTAAAAGTGGTTGGACAAAATGAACCTGCTTTGTCTGTTAGTATTGGCGATGATATTTCTTCTACGGGCTCAAATTCAAATATATGCGTTATTACTTCAAACAAGAAAAATGCTCTTGCAGGAACACCTAACTGCTGGGTTGATATTTATTCGTCCTCAGTTACTCCTGCAGTTTATTTTTTGCCTGACAACGATGGTAATTTAATTAAGGCTAGCAGTAGCGATCTAACAGGTTTTAAAGCTATACCAATAATGATTCCAGCAGATTCGACAGGTCTAGTTGGTCTACAGATTTCACAAACTTCAAAAGATTACAATCAGGTTATTTTAGGAGCTGAACAACTTTCTGATTATCTGCGTTCTTACAATCTAAAACCAGGTTCAACAATTTTTTATCTAGTTCCTGCACCTTCAGTAAGTCCTATTTCTGATAATTCGAATATTTGTTCTTCGGTAGATATGAATTACGTTAAATCCCAAAGTGCACCGTTTTCAGTTCCCCTTGGAGAAGTTTTGACCGATGGTGATCAGTCTGGTTCTTTCGACTTAAGACAATATCCTGCTAGTGGCAATTTTTGTTTAGTTACACAAACAAATGGATTGGTAACTCAAAATGAGTTATCACTTTCAATAAATTATATGGGTAAAACTAATCCAAGTTACAGTTTTGGGCTATATACAAGCAAATCTCTAGCACCAGATAATAAAATTGTTCAATCTGGTGAAGTTTCAACTACAACGCTTGAAATAGATGATAAAGTTTGGAAAAATAACAAGTCATCTTATGCCATGAATGAACTTGCATCTGATTTGGCAATTAATATCAGTCTTGGTAAGTCCGTTGTTGCTAGTGATAGTCAAGATCAGGTGATTTCGGATATTACACTTTCAAATAATGGACCTACTGATGACGAAAAATCAACAGTGGCATTAGCTTTCCCTGGTGTCACAGCTTGTCCTTTAGAAAGTCAAAGTCATGATATTAAATATTGGATATGTTCGTATAAAGGTAAAGTAATAGATAATAATGGGACACCTGACGATATTTCTGATGATTTTCCTGAATACATTGTGGAATTAGTTCGTAAAGATTCAACCCCATTTAAAGCAGGTGAGATAAATCACCTAAACTGGAATTTTATGACAGATCCAAATGATTATAACGGATTGATTCCTGAAGGTCCGCTTTCTGTTGTCGGAACAATTGATACAGGTAAGCATGTTGATTCTGATCTTTCAAATAATAATGATTCAGAAAATTTAATGGTGTATTCTACTCCAATTGAAGATCCATATGTTAAAACAATAAAAGGAATTGATGAAGTTAATCAAGGGGGTGAAGTTAGTTATACTTTTGAGTATGGTAATAAAGGTAATAAAGACACAACTGCAGAAACAAAAATTGTTTTCCAATATCCTCAAGATTTTGATTTTTCAGCAGAGGAGTCATATCCTGATCTTGATAATGATCCAGAAACTATTGATTGTATTAATGATGTCAATAATAACGAATTGAGTTGTGAATTAGGCCCACTTGCACTTGGTAAAAAAGCCGGTGAGATCACAATTAAGGGTAAAGTTAAAGAAACAGTTGATCATGAACAATTACCTAAAGAAAAAATCTTAGCTATAATTTATGATGGAAATGAACCAGAAATCGATATAACAAATAATCAAGATGACTATTTAACTTTGATTAAGAATGCTTTATCTGCCGCAATTACTGGTCTTGTGCGATTGAAGACTGCAGACACTGGTAATTCTGGAGAGTCAAGAGATAAGCAAGCTTTAGGCATAGGAGTTTCTGGTGCTAAAATTTGTTTAACTTCTAAATTTAGAAATATAACATACTCTGAAAATGATCCGGAAAATAATATTTGCGAAACTTCTGATTCTAAAGGTCAATATAGTTTTAATAAGGTTAAATCAGCAGATGATTATATTGTTGAGATTATACCATTGGTTGGAACAGAACCACTTAATACATTTGGAGGATTTTCTGAACTGCCGGTTGTGTCTGATAGTGGAAAAACTGCTGTTCCTGGGACTGTAAATGGATGTGGAAAGTATGATCAAGATTTGTTAAATGATGACCGTTGTTCAGAAAATATTTCAAGTATTACATCTATCTCTGAAATTAAAGCTAATAAACCAAAAACAGTGACAAACTCGTTCCAAAATATTTTCCTGTTGAAGCTAAAATGTTCTGCCGGGACAATTGACGATGGGTCTGGACATTGCATACCGAAAATTGCTGGTGTTTTGAATCCGAAAAAGCCGGACTTGAATGATGATGTTAATTTAACTTTAGTTCCAGATAAGGATGTTTTAGATCTGGGACACGATTATAAATACACTATCGGATTAACTCCAGGATCTGAGGATGTTTGTCCACTTGCAGATTTAGATATTATTTCTGGAAATGGGTCTACTTGCTTGGTTGATCATTTTCCAGTCGGAAAAGTTCATCTTTACTGGACAATTATAGATCAGACATCAGCGAAGCATGAAACTTTTGAGGGTGAATTAGAAGTAAATCATTATAGATTGGTTTATAATTACGAAGGTGGGGAGCTAGATAGTAAAACAGAGCCAACTTATCCAGAAACAAATCCTGAGCAAATTCCTCAAGATCATGAAGATGCTTATTATTATCTCACATGGGGAAGTTATGTTTCAGCTATGGTGAAGGTTGCTCAACAAAGGAATATGGATAATGGACCAAAAGCAAATCAATACATATATGCAGATAGTGATATTACACCAATCGGACCGAAAGATAACAAAGGAAATAATGCTAAATTTGTGAATTGGTGCCCATTTGGAACTCGGGATAAAATATGTCATAATTCTGGTGATCTAGTTGACTTGGTTTTAGTTGCTGGGGAAAATAATTATAGAGTTGAGTATGATGCAAGCTATAAGCCCGTTGCTGTTCCAGATGTTCCTCAGCCAAAACCTACTCCGACTCCTAATCCCAAACCAAAGCCGATTATTCCTGTTCCTAATCCGAATACTCCTGACGTTAAACCATTGATAAAAGCTGATCAACAACCGAATTTATTGTCTGAAACTGGATTTAATTCACTTGATTTGGTTCTAATTCTTTTGCTAATAACTTTGGGGGCGTATTTCTCCAAAAAGAAAAAGAAATGTATAATATAGATATGTTAGATATCAAATTTGTGCGTGAAAATCCGCAAGTAGTGAAAGATTCTGAAATTGCCAGAGGAAATGATCCAAAAGGTGTTGATTTATTAATTGAGCTTGATGATAAGCGTAAAGTAACCCGTAGTGAATTTGATAATTTAAGAAATCAGCAAGGTCAAGCTGGCAAAAAAGTTGCAAGTGCTAAAACTCCAGAAGAAAAACAAGAATTACTTTCTGCTGTTAAAGAGTTGTCTAAAAAGGTTGATGAGGCTAAAAAAGTTGCCACTGAAGCTGAAGATGCTTATATGGAGCAAATGTATAAGTTACAAAATATTATTGTTGGTGCTCCAAGTGGTGGTGAAGAGGATTATATTGTTGTTAAAGAAGTTAGAGAGAAAACTAAATTTGATTTTGAACCTAAGCCTCATTACGAAATTGGTGCTAATTTAGACATTATTGATACTGAAAGAGGTGCTAAAGTAGGTGGATCTCGTTTTTACTTTTTAAAGGGTCTTGGAGCTAGGTTAGATTTGGCTTTAATCAATATGGGTCTTGATTTAGCTTTAAAAAATGGTTTTACACCTATGATTACCCCGACTCTTGTTCGTCCTGAAATCATGAAGGGAACTGGATTTATTGGACTTCATGATTCTGAAGTTTATCGTTTAGGTGGCGAAGATGATAACTATTTGGTTGGAACATCAGAGGTTGCTTTAGCGGGTTATCACGAAAATGAAATTTTAGATTTCCCAGAAGAAAATGGTGAGAAACAGCCAATTAAATATACTGGATTTTCAGCTTGTTACAGGAGAGAGGCTGGTGCTGCTGGTAAAGATACTAGAGGTATTATTCGTGTTCATCAGTTCCACAAATTAGAAATGTTTGTATACTGTATGCCTGAGCAGGCTGAAGAGATTCATCAACAACTTCTATCTATGGAAGAGCAAATGATTTCTGCTTTAGAGCTACCATATCGTGTTATTGATACTGCGGCTGGTGATTTGGGTTCTAGTGCTGCTCGCAAATTTGATTGTGAGGCTTGGCTTCCTTCTGAGAATCGCTATTTAGAGTTAACATCAACATCTAACTGCACAACTTACCAAGCTAGACGTTTGAATATTAGAACTAAAACTGAGAGTGGAAATCAGGCTGTGGCTACTTTGAATGGGACTTTAGCCACAACAAGATGGATTGTTGCAATTTTGGAAAATCATCAACAAGCCGATGGGTCTGTAAAGATTCCTGCTGCACTTCAAAAATATTTGGGTGCTGAAGTAATTTCTTAAAAATATTAATTTTATATGTCCGCTTTTGATATTGTTTTATTAGTTCTTTCTATTGCAGGAGCTGGTTATTCGTTATTTAATACTATTAAATCTTTAAAAGAAAAAGATTTTGGTTTAGATATATTAGCTTTTTTAGCGATCGTCTCAGCATTAGCTGTTCGTGAATTTTTAGCAGCTTTTGTTGTTGTTTTGATGATGTTGACAGGTGACTTTTTGGAATATTATGCAAATAGAAAAGCAAAAGCTGAATTAAATAAGTTGTATGATCGTTCACCAAGAAAAGCACATTTGATCAAAGATAAAAAAACTGAAATGACTGAGGATGTTTTGGTCAACGAGATTAAAATTGGTGATTGGATAAAAGTTATGCCTGGGGAAGTTATTCCAGTTGATGGCAAATTAGAAACAGCTGGGGTTTTGGACGAAAGTTCTATTACCGGCGAAAGTATGCCTGTTGAACATAAGCGTTATGAAGATGTTCTTTCTGGGGCTGTAACTACTGGCTCTCCAATATTAATTAAGGCTACTAAAACTGCTGAACACTCTCAATATCAGACAATTATTTCACTTGTTGAAGCGGCAGCAAATCAAAAGAGTAAAACGGTTAAAGTTGCATCTCAAATTTCAATTCCTTTCACTGTTATTTCTATAGTCATCGCCGGAACTGCTTGGATAATGTCTGGTGATCCAATGCGTTTTGCTGAAGTTTTAGTTTTAGCAACTCCATGTCCTTTGTTAATCGCAGCACCTGTGGCGTTTATCGGGGGCGTATCAAGAGCTGCTAAATATGGTATTATTATTAAATCTCCTGTAGTTTTAGAAGCGATATCTAAAATTAAAATAGCAGCCTTTGATAAAACAGGAACTTTAACAAAAGGAACACCTTTTGTCCAGAGGATTGAACCTATTCACTATTTTAGCGGTGGAAAAGATGCTGCGCAAGAAATAATTCAGTTAGCAGCTTCTTTAGAAGTTCATTCTGCCCACGTTCTAGCTCAAGCTATTGTTGATGAGTATCATAATCGGTATGGAAAAAGGGCAAAAGTTTCGCAAGTTGAGAATTTAGAAGAGGTTTTTGGAAATGGTTTACAAGGAAAAATAAATGGGAAAGTTGTTCGTGTTGGGAAGTTACATTTTGTTCAGCCAACTCAAGATAATCTTAAGTCTCTAAAAGAATGTGGTCAACCTCAATTGACTATGGGAGCTTTGGGTGCTGGAGAAATGGCAGTTTACGTGTCTATTGCGGAGACAAAAAGAAAGAATTCGCCTTTACAATTACTTGGTAGAGTTGTTTTAAAAGATCAAGTTAGAGAAAATTCCTGTAAAACTGTTGAAGAATTAAAAGACTTAGGCGTAAAACATATCGCTATGTTGACTGGAGATCGGAAAGAAACTGCTGATGCAATTGGATCTCAATTAAGAATCGATGATATTCGCAGTGAATTATTACCTCAACAAAAATTAGAAGCTGTTTTAGAATTGCAAAAAATTGGGCAGACTATGATGGTTGGAGATGGGACAAACGATGCGCCTGTTTTGGCTGGATCTGATGTTGGGGTTGCTTTAGCAGCTAAAGGGCGAGTGGCAGCAAGTGAATCAGCTGATGTTGTTATTATGCAGGATGATATAATTAAAGTTGCTCAAATTGTTGAAATATCAAGGCAAACAGTCGGGATTGCTAAAGAATCAATGGTTGGTGGAATTGTTATGTCAATAATATTGATGCTAGTGGCTTCTTTTGGCTTTATTCCTGCAGTTTTTGGCGCACTCTTGCAGGAGGTTATTGATGTTTTTGCAATTACAAATGGTGTCAGGGCTGCTTTTAAAAGAATTTAGATAATTTTTTATATTTTGACAGATTCCTATATAATGTAAGTGTATGTTACTTTCAGATATTGATATTAAAAAAAATATTAAAAACGGGCAAATAAAACTTGATCCATTTGTTTCTGGTTTAATACAACCTGCTTCAATTGATGTTTGTCTTGATAAAACTTTTTGTGTGTTTAATAATTATCAATATTCAGAAATTGATCCTAATGTGGAACAAAAAGATTTAACTAGAAATGTAGAAGTTCCTGAGGGTGAAGCATTTATTTTGCATCCTGGTGAATTTGCTTTAGCTTCTACCTTTGAATATGTAACTTTAGGAGATAAAGTAGCTGCACGTTTTGAGGGGAAGAGCTCTCTAGGGCGTTTAGCTTTGGCAACTCATATTACTGCTGGTTTTATTGATCCTGGTTTCTCTGGGCATGTTACTTTAGAACTTGCGAATATGAATACGCTTCCAATTAAACTCTATCCTGGAATGAAAATAGGACAATTAGCATTTTTCGAAATGTCTTCTGCTGTTGAAAATCCATACGGGTCAAGCAAAAATGGATCGCATTATCAAGGACAAAGAGGTCCGACACCATCTAAAACTTATGAAAATTTTTATATTGCAGATGTTTATGAGAAAGGAAATGAATAATGAAAATAGTTGTAGCATCAGATCATGCAGGTTTAGATTTGAAACTTGAAATGATTAAAGTATTAGAAGAAAGAAAAAATAGCGGGGAAGATATTGAGATTAATGATATCGGAACTCATGATAAAAACTCGACAGATTATCCTATGTGGGGAGAAAAGGCTGCTGTTGAAGTTGCAGAAGGAAGAGCTGATAAGGGCTTGATTATTTGTGGAACAGGGATGGGGATTTCTCTTGCTGCAAACAAAGTTAAAGGCGTTAGAGCGGCTGTTTGTTCTGATACGTATACTGCTAAAATGTCGAGAGAACACAATAATTGCAATATGCTTGCTTTGGGAGCTAGGACTTTAGGAACTGGGTTGGCTACGGATATTTTAAATATTTGGCTTGATACACCATTTGAAGAAGGTGGACGTCATCAACGCCGTGTTGATATGCTTGTGGATATTGAAAATAGACGTTTAAAATAATTTTCAAAATATTTAATGAATCGTTTATTATTAAGTCAAAAACTTGAAGAGTTTTTGAGTGAAGATATTGGTACTGGTGATATATCAACTGATTATGTTTTTGGAGAACAAGAACAAAGTGAAGGAGTTTTTGTTGCAAAAGAAGATGGAATAGTTGCTGGGTTTGAAATTGGGCAAGAGGTTTATGATTTGCTGGCAACTGATAAATTCGGAGCTAGTTTTATGCCTTTAAAAGAAGATGGAGATTATGTTCACAAAGGCGAGGTTATTGCTAAAGCGCAAGGACAAACGAAAATCCTTCTTTCTGGTGAAAGAATAATTTTAAATCTTATGCAAAGAATGTCGGGAATTGCTACAGCTACAAATCAGGCTATCAAGATATTAGATGATCCGACAATTCAAATTGTTGACACTCGCAAAACAGCTCCAGGTCTTCGTCTATTCGATAAAGCGGCTGTTCGTTTAGGCGGGGGAAAAAATCATCGCTATGCTTTATACGACATGGTGATGCTAAAAGATAATCATATTAGTTTTTGTGGATCAATTACTAAAGCGGTTCAACGGGTGCGGAAAAGTATAAATTTAGCCACTAAAATAGAGGTTGAAGTGACTAGTTTAGAGCAACTAAAAGAATCTCTAGATAATCAAGTCGATATAGTGATGTTTGATAATATGGATCCGTGGATGATTAAAGATTTGATGGAAGTTGTAAAGGGCTACCGTGATCGTGGAAATAAAGTTTTGATTGAAGCTAGTGGTGGAATAAATTTAGCAAATATTGCTAATTATAAGAATTCTGGTGTAGATTATATTTCTTTAGGATTTTTAACACATTCTGTTCATGCTCTAGATATTTCTTTTGTTGAAAATATATAATATTTATTGTGATTGATTCTAAGATTAACTATAAGGTCGAGCGAAAAAAAGTTAAGGGAATCAGAATGAGGATTAATCCTCAAAACGAGATTGTTGTTTCTGCAAGAATTGGAATTCCTCTTTACGAAATAGATCAATTTGTTTCAAAGAATCGTGATTGGATTGATAAAACTTTATTAAAAATTAATGCTAGAAAAGAAAAGGAATCTGCACTTAAAGAAAGATGTTCTAATGAAACTTTGGTGGTAGAAACAGAAAATTTTATAAAATACTGGCAAGGAATAATTTTGACTAGTGATAAATTTCCAACTCGGGTTAGGTTTCGTAAAATGAAGACAAGATGGGGTGTTTGTAATATTAAAACAGGAGTAATTACGATAAATTCTGAATTGAATAAATATCCCAAAGTTTGTCTTGAATATGTTATTGTTCATGAATTGTCACATTTGGTGCACTCTGCACATAATAAAAATTTCTGGAATTTAGTAGAAAAACACTTACCAAATTATAAACAAAGAATAAAATTACTATCCTTAAAATCTGTCTAATGCTTTGAGTCAATGTATAATATAGATATGGCTGAAAATAAGAATATAGCTAATAATGATGTTGTTATTGAATTGAAAAGTGTTAATAAAAGTTTTGGAACACACAAAGCTTTAAATAATATTAATCTTAAAGTTCGCAAGGGTGAAGTGGTTGTAATTATAGGACCTTCAGGTTCAGGAAAATCAACACTTTGTAGAACAATTAATCGTTTGGAAACAATTGATTCTGGTGAAATTTTAATATCTGGTCACCCTCTTCCCGAAGGTGGTAAAGAGTTAGCTAAACATAGAGCGGAAGTTGGAATGGTTTTTCAGCAATTTAATTTATTTGCTCATAAAACAATTTTGGAAAATGTAACTCTTGGACCAACTGCTGTTTTGAAAAGACCTAAAAAAGAAGCTGAAGAAGAAGCTTTGAAATTGCTTGATCGTGTTGGAGTAAAAGAACAAGCTGCAAAACACCCAGCTCAACTTTCTGGTGGGCAACAACAACGTGTAGCTATTGCAAGGGCTTTAGCTATGCATCCTAAAGCAATTTTGTTTGATGAGCCAACCTCAGCTCTTGATCCTGAAATGATTAATGAAGTTTTGGATGTTATGGCAAAATTGGCTAATGATGGAATGACAATGGTTGTTGTGACACACGAAATGGGATTTGCAAGAAGAGTTGCTGATCGTGTTGTATTCATGGCTGATGGAGAGATTCTAGAATCAGCTGCACCTGATGAGTTTTTTGAAAATCCTAAGACTGATCGTGCTAAAGATTTCTTATCTAAAGTTTTATCTCATTAATTTAAACTTTTATATTTACCATGACAGCTATAGTTACTATTATTTTAATTATTTTAGGTATAGCTATTTCTATAGCATTACATGAATTGGGTCACTTGATTCCTGCCAAAATATTTCACGTTCCTGTAACTGAATATTTTATAGGTTTTGGACCTACACTTTTTGCTAAAAAAGTTGGGGAAACACTTTGTGGTGTTAAATTAATCTGGCTGGGGGGGTATACTAAAATTGTTGGGATGTTCCCAAATAAAAATATAGGTATCAAGCATTCAAAACTTGGTATTGCTTGGGACAAGCGTTTTGAAAATATTATTACATCAGCAAGACAAGAATCCTTAGATGAGGTCACTTCCGATATTGAACCAAGAGCATTTTATAATCTTACTTGCGGAAAGAAGATTGTGGTAATGCTTGGCGGTATTTTGACCAATTTATTTTTAGGATTTTTGTGTTTTGTTCTAGCTTTTACGGTAATCGGGGGATCTCAACCAGTTCCAACTGTTGAGAAAATGTCGGCTGTTACTGGGACTGTGGAACCAGCTAAAGAGGCGGGATTAGAAGTTGGAGATAAGATAATTAAAATTAACGATACTCAAATTGATAATTGGCAAAAATTATTAGATACAGTTAATGGTTTAAAGTCTCCTGATGCAAAAATCGTTTATGAAAGAAATGGGGAAGAAAAAGAAACAACTATCCATGCTGAAAAAGATATGAATGGGGCTTATAAGTTTGGTATTCAGGCAGCAACAGAGCCTATCCATGCTACTTTAGGAGAATCTGCTGCCATAACTCTTTCGACAACTCTTATGACAGCTGCAGCGATTGTGACAATTCCTGTTCAATTGTTTAATACAATAAAAACACTTTTAACAGGAGGTGAACGCTCTTCTAGCCTAGTTTCTATAGTAGGCTTAGGAGAAGTCGCTGTTGCTTCAACAACGCAAGGAGAATCGACTCCGGCACAAAAATTTGCAGGGATTGTTTCCTTGATTGGATCTTTGAATATAGCTTTGTTTATTTTTAATCTTATTCCTCTGCTTCCTTTTGATGGTGGACAAGCTGTAAATGCTATTTATGAAGGACTAAAGAGAGGTATAGCAAAAATTCGCAAAAAGCCTCGACCTGCCCCTTCTGATTTGGCAAGATCAATGCCGGTAAGTTATTTCGTTTGGGGTATATTAATTATTATGTCAATTATTTTAATTTTGGCTGATATAGTTAATCCTATTGTCTGATATTTTTTAGAAAGGAATTGAATTGAATTTCATAATTATGGGATGTGGTCGAGTGGGAATTGCTTTGGCAATGCGCTTGCAAGAAATGGGTCATGAAGTGACTGTAGTTGATAATAATTCAGAATCACTTGAAAAGTTACCTCCTAATTTTAGAGGTCAAAAGATTGTCGGCTTTGGATTTGATGATAACACCTTAACTAGAGCTGGAGCAGTTGATGCTTTTGCTTTTGCGGCTGTGACTGATAATGATAATACTAATATTCTGGCTGCTCGAGTTGCTCGTGAGCATTTTGATGTAAAAAAAGTTGTTGCTAGAGTTTATTCACCAGAGCGTGCCGAGCTTTTTGAAAGGCTTGGAATTCCAACAGTTTCTACGATTAAGTGGACAACAGACCAAGTTTTAAGGCAGATGATTCCAATTGGTGCTACAGATGTATTTAGAGATTCGACCGATCAACTGGTTTTGGTTCAGGTTGATTATGATGATTCTTGGTTAACTCATACTTTGGGAGAAATTCAAGAACTTACTCAAAGCAATATTGCTTATTTAGAAAGAAATTCTAAAGCCTTTTTACCTCAAAAAATTTCCCGTCTGCAACAAAATGATAAATTGTTTATATTTTGCGAACTTGAAAGAAAAGATAAAGTTTCACATATCTTAGGAAGAAGATATGAATTGGTTGAAAAAACAAATTTTCAGACAAAGTCTGGACGTAAAAATAAAGCGTAAATGAAATATGTATTTTAAGAAAAGTAAGGTTGTAAAAAAATGAATATTTTAGTTGTTGGTGGTGGAGCTGTTGGTAAATCTGTTTCAAGACAGCTTGCAAAAGATAAAGATAATCAGGTGACAATTATTGATTTTGAACTTGAAAGTCAACAAAAGAATCCTTTAAACGGTGTTAAATGGGTTTCTGGAGATGCAACAGACCGTTCAGTTCAAGTTGCAGCTGGAGCTGAAACAGCTGATGTGTTTGTGGTAGCAACTGGGGATGATCAGGCAAATTTAGTTGCTTCTATGATTGCAAAGTCTGAATTTAATGTTCCTAAAGTTATTGCTAGAGTTAACCACCCTAAAAATTCACCACTATTTATCGATTCTTGGGGAGTTGACTTGGCTGTTTCTACCCCTAAAACGCTAACAACATTAATTCAGGATGCTGTTGCAATTGATAAAATCGTTCCAGTATTTGATTTTGCTCAATCTGGATCTAAACTTTTGAAATATACAATTGGTCCTGACTCGTCTTATATTGGACAAAAGAATAGTGGTTCAGCTAGAGAACAGTTTGAATTGCCAGCTAATACGGTTTTTGTAGCTCTAACTAGACAAGGTAAAACTTATGAGCCAAATGAGAGCGTAATTTTTGAAGCTGGAGATGAATTATTATTCTTAGCTCATTCGTTTGGTATGTAGTTATTCCTAAGTTTTTTGCTATATGCATAATGTTATAATATAAGTGTGAGTACAAAGCATATATTTATTACTGGTGGTGTTATTTCAGGACTAGGAAAGGGTTTAATCGCTTCTTCACTTGGAATGCTTTTGAAATCTTGGGGGCAAAAGGTTTCAATGCAAAAATTTGATCCTTATTTGAATATAGATCCCGGAACTATGAATCCCTTGCAGCACGGTGAGGTATTCGTGACTGATGACGGGGGGGAAACTGATCTTGATTTAGGTAATTATGAGCGTTTTATTAATGAGAGTCTTCCTCGCTTGGCTTCTGCGACAACAGGGCAGGTTTATACTAATGTATTAAATAAAGAAAGACGTGGCGAATTTTTAGGAGATACTGTTCAAGTTATTCCTCACATCGTTGATGAAATAAAATTTAGAATGCGTGCTCAGGAAAATAACGAAATTACTCCTGATGTAATTATAACTGAAATTGGTGGAACTGTTGGGGATATTGAAAGTCAACCATTTTTGGAAGCGGCTCGTCAGATTAGACAAGATGTTGGACGAGATAATGTTTTCTTTGTCCATGTCTCTCTTGTTCCGTTAATCCGTGTTTCTGGTGAGTTAAAAACTAAACCAACACAGCATTCTGTTATGGCTCTTAGGTCTTTGGGTATTACACCAAATGCTTTGGTTTTACGCTCAGAAATTCCTGTCACTGCTGCAACAAAGGCAAAAATTGCTTTGTTTTGTGATGTTGAAGAACCGGCGATTGTGAATTCTGTTGATAGACCTTCAATTTATGATGTTCCGTTTATGCTTCGTGAGGCTAAACTTGATGAGTATATTATTCGTTTCTTGGGTCTAGAAAAGCAATATCAAGATATTAAAGATAATGATATTTATCAAAAATGGTTAAAATTGATTGAAAATATCCATAATCCTGAAGGATCTGTTGAGATTGCCTTAGTTGGAAAATATATTGAACTTCATGATTCTTATCTTTCTGTTTCTGAGGCACTGAAATCTGCTGGGTTTAATCATAAATTAGATGTTAAGATTCGTTGGGTTGATGCTGAAACTTGTGAAAGCCCTGCTGGCGCACAGCAGTCTCTTAGAGGAGTTGACGGTGTTTTAGTTCCTGGAGGATTTGGTGCTCGTGGTGTAGATGGTAAGATCGGGGCTCTAAAATGGGCAAGAGAAAATAAAGTTCCTACTCTAGGAATTTGTCTAGGTCTTCAATCTATGGTGATTGAGTATGCTCGTAATGTTTTGGGAATTCAAAATGCATCTTCAACAGAGTTTGATCCTAATACTCCAGAACCAGTTATTGCAACGATTGATGAACAGGTAGATTTATTGAAAGATCGTAAGATGGGTGGGACTATGAGATTAGGGTCTTATGATGCTCAATTAAAAGAAGGATCACTTGCGGCTGAACTTTATCAAGATATTTCAAATAATGGGCAAATTTCAGAAAGACATCGTCATCGCTACGAGGTAAATAATGCTTATATTGAAAGATTAGAAAATGCTGGATTAAGTATTTCTGGAACATCTTTAGGAAAATCAAAAAAGAATACTGGAGATGTTTTATTAAAATTAAATCAAAATTCAAATGATAATCAGGATTTGGTAGATCAAAGTGCAGTTGGTTTGGTTGAATTTGTTGAACTTGATCGTTCTGTTCACCCTTATTATATCGCAACTCAAGCTCATCCAGAATTCAAATCAAGAACTGTGCTTCCTCACCCATTGTTTAGTGGTCTGATTGCAGCAGCTAAAGAATTTCAAGAAAAAAAAGCTTAATTATTTGAATTTGACAGTATAATCAGTTTTATTATATAATATTAATATCCGAAGACCGGATGGTAATCTTTATTATGATATAAAAATATGATGTAAAACCACCGCAGGTAAATTTTGTTTTGAAATTTAATTTGTTTCAAACGTTTATTTGTTTTTTTATATTATTTTAATTTTTATTTTCCTTCTTTGGTCATTAGTAAGAAAGGAAATGCCACATGGCAACAGAAAGAAAAATAAAGCAAGTTGCTGAACTTAAAGAATTATTTTCTGGTTCTTCAGCTGTTATTTTGACTGAATACCGTGGTTTAACTGTAGCTCAGGTGAAAGATCTTCGCATTAAGCTTGGTGAAAACGGTACTTATGTTGTGGCAAAGAATACACTAGCTAAAATTGCTGCTAAAGAAGCTGGCGTTGATTCTCTTGATGAGACTCAAATGACAGGTCCAACTGCATTAGCATTCGTTCCTGAAGGTCAAGATGCTGTCGCTGCAGCTAAGGTAATTCGCGATTTTTCGAAATCTGCGGACCAATTAGTTATCAAAGGTGGTATCTTTGAAGGTAACACTATGTCAGCTGAAGATATTCAGAAATTGGCTAATCTTGAATCTCGCGAGGTACTTCTTGCGAAGGTTGCAGGTGCTGTCAAGGCTGGAATGGGCAAGGCTGCTGCTGTACTCAATGCTCCTGCTACAAAGGCAGTTCGCACAATCGATGCATTAAAGACGAAGAAAGCTGCATAAGCTTTTTTCATCTTGAATTATTG
>JAISHP010000067.1 GCA_031262545.1 Candidatus Ancillula hodotermitis
CAAGGAAATCTTACTCAAGTCGAAAGCGGCACCCACGGGCGCCTCTTTTTTATTTGAAGTTTGATGCAAGCATAAAACTTACCGACCACTCAGCCACATCTCCAAAATTATATATTCAGTTTTATTAACAAGGAAATCTTACTCAAGTCGAAAGCGGCACCCACGGGCGCCTCTTTTTTATTTGAAGTTTGATGCAAGCATAAAACTTACCGACCACTCAGCGTATCAAATAATTCATCTACGCAGTAAATCTCCAAGATTCATATTCAATTTACATAAGAATACTTTAACATTATACACGAATATTCTACACGAAAGTTTGCCTACATTTGATTTAAAATTTTATCAAGTTTATCGAATTTTTCTTTCTTTTTATCACCAGCATCAAAAAGTGTCTGATTGGCAAAAGCTTGATTTTCAGGAATAAAATTACTTGTTGAGATGCCAATTAATCGAACTTTTCTCCTGTCTTTTCCTAAAAAATCTATTAAGAGGTCACGAGCTTGGTCAAACAATTCAAATCTAGAATATGTTGGAAAATCTAAAGTTTTAGAACGAGTATATCTTAATAAGTCCTCCATTCTCAAAACTAAAGTAATTGTTTTAGCTTTTTCATGATGCTTTTTTAATGTTTGGCTAATATTTGCTGACTGCTCCTTTAGATATGTTTTTAAAATTTCTAAATCTCTTGTGTCTTCCCTAAGCGTTCTTTCTTTCCCAATTGATTTTTCTTTTTTTTGATGAAAATCAACATCTCTACTATCTATTCCACTTGCTAAATCTAAAATATTTTGTCCAACTTTATTTCCCAAAGCCTTCAAAATTGCCGATTTTGGATAATCTAATAATGTTGAGACTTGATAAATTCCAAAATTTGCTAATTTGGCTTGAGTTGCTTTACCAACACCCCAAAGAGCCTTAACTGGCAGAGATCGCAAAAACTCTTCTGTCTGATCTGGCTCAACCACAAGTATTCCAGAGCCATCAGTTTCGACAAATAATTTTCCACCAGCTTTATTCGCTGGCTTTGCTTGTGTGCTTGCTATCTTCGCAACTGATTTTGAGTTAGCTATACCAATTGTGCAATCTAGACCTATATCTTGCTTAATTTTTGACTTAATTTTTTGAGCTATCTCACGAGGCCCACCAAAAATCGATTCAGCTGGCGCTAAATCTAAAAATGCTTCATCTGCGCCAATTTTTTCAACAGCGTATGTAAACGATTCAAATATATCAAAAACTCTTGCAGAAACAGCCAGATAATACTTCATATCCACTTTTAAATATATTCCATCTGGGCATAATTTTTTTGCCTGAAAATACGGCATAGCTGAATGAATTCCGTATTTTCTTGCCTCGTAACTCGCTGCAGAGACAACAGCCCGCTTCCCTTCTCCTACAATAACGGGCTTTCCTCTATATTCTGGATGTCTTAACTGTTCACAAGAAGCATAAAATGCATTGATGTCGATGTGGGCGATATGAGCTTTACGCACTGATTTTAAATTATTATTCAACTTCCCCAATTGTTTTTTCTATCATATGATCCAGCTCATCTACTGTATCAGATTGCAAATTCACTCTATATCCAGCCCTATGTTCAATCGCATCTAAAATTATTTGATCAGCAAGTTTAGGATTACGCACTAACTTAGGGCCTTCTCCTCCGCTTTTCAAAATGATATCAATATTCTCTTTTTTAATACTCTGACCCGATATGACTTTAACTTTCAAACCATAAAGGTTCATCCTTTTTTTTAAAATAATAGCATCTGCATTTAAACCATTCACTTTATCAACCGGCGATAATTTTTGAAAAATTACCCAAGTATAGTCGAGAATATTAAAAGCATAGTCAGGAATATTAGCGTTATCCATTTTTGCCCCTCTTGTTTAATTCGTCTATTCCTTTAGGAGTTGCAAAAATTTGTTTTTCACGATTTGAAAGTTTATTAAACATTTCAAGTGCAAGATCAATATCAGGCTCAATTTTCCCATATGGAGAAAAACTATAAAATAATCTAACTGCCAAATCATATGCTTGATTACCAGTAATAATATCAATTTTCTTTTTAAAGTTGGTTGTCCAGAAATATTTTAAATCATCTGAATCTTGCACAACAAACATAGTCGGAATATTTTTTTGGCCGTTCAAAGCAACTCTTAAACTCGTAGAATTAGATATCTCAAAAACCTCATCTAAATCTAATTGCGGACGATACTGAGTTACCGACAAAGAAAGTTCTTGTCCTTGCAAATCGTTTTTCAAAACAGCACGAACAACTGCGATAGCCGGAGCTATATTAAACGCATATTCTAATTTATCTGAAGAAAGATTAATCCACTGCTTAAAACCATTGACAGAATAAACAGCTGTACAACTACCTTGCCCATATTCTCCACCTAAAGACATCATTGAAAAATCCATTAATACAACTTCATTATTAGGAATATAACTTATTTTTTTTACCCATGTATCTAAAACTGGCTCAGTATCAAACTCATCTAATTTACGATCTGTAAAATATTCATCATCATTCAAAAAATTTTTACGTAATTTATCATCAATTCCAAAATAAAGCACATTTGCTTTTTTATCCTTGCTTTCACCAAGTCTATAAATTCGTTCATCATCTCTATAGAGAATGACTGTATCTTTTGTCACTTTCACTAACTGACTAATTTGATCAGCAGTTTCATCTAAAGTCAAATAATGATTGTCATTTGTCCAAGCAATATTAGTCACAACTAAGAAATCAATTGTGTTATTTTTGCCTAAGAATTCAGTAATTTTTTCTGGCGATAAAGTCAAAACATCAATATCAGCTTTTCGCTGCTTATTTTCAATTGTATTCACAACTAAACCTTGATGTTCAAGCAAAAAAGTTATAATTCTAGCAACAGAACTTTTTGCATTAGTTCCAGTTATAACTAGAGTTTTACTCTTTTTCTTTCCAAACATAATTTTACTTATTCCGAATTTCTTTTCTAATTACTTCTTCCCAGATAGTCTTTCGGCAGTTGAAACAACATTCTCCAGAAGCATAGCACGAGTTACAGGACCAACCCCTCCTGGATTTGGAGTATACCAACTTGCTTTGCTATAACAATCTGGATCAATATCCCCTTGAATTTTGCTTTTGCCTTCTTGTGTAACAGTCCTAGAAACACCGACATCAATCAAAACAGCTCCGTCTTTAATCCAATCAGGTTTAACCAAATAAGCCGAACCAACAGCAGCAATAACAACATCAGCTCTATGAACAACTTCTGGTAAATTTTTTGTTCCGGTATGGGTTAAAGTCACAGTTGCGTTGCAATCTTTTCTAGTTAGCAAAGCTCCGATTGATCGACCTACAGTAATCCCTCTTCCTATTACAACAACTTCTTTACCTTTCCAAAAACCTTGCCCCAAAAAATGTTCAACAAATTTGATAATTCCGTAAGGAGTACAAGGAACAGGTGTATTTAAAGATGCAGAAGAATTGAGAACTAAAGAACCAAGATTAAAAGGATGCAATCCATCAGCATCTTTTTTAGGGTTAATAGCTTCTAAAATCTTTTGTTCATTAACTCCTTTGGGAAGAGGAAGTTGAACAATATAGCTAGAACAAGCTGGATCATTATTTAAACGAGTAATTTCATCAAGAATTTCTTGTTCAGTTGATTGCCCATCTAACGTTACTTCAACTGACCTAATTCCGACTTCCGCACAATCTCTATGCTTACCTGCCACATATTTTTGTGATCCGATATCATCCCCAACTAAAATTGTCCCCAAACCAGGAGTAATCCCAAGCTCATTTAATCTTAAAACACGTTCTTTAATATAGTTCTTAACTTCACTAGCAAATAGCTTCCCATCTAACACTTGAGACATACATATATTATACTATTTACTCTCGTTTGAAAAATATTATTAAGAATTACTAAGACAGTTCAACTATTTCTTGATAACTATCGTTCCACAAGTCCTCATCAGCATCTGGTAAAAGTAGAACACGATCAGGATTTAGAGCTTTAGTAGCCCCAGGGTCGTGGGTAACTAAAACAATTGCACCTTGGAAATTGGCAATAGCTTCTAAAACTTCTTCACGGCTAGCTGGATCTAAGTTATTCGTTGGTTCGTCTAGCAAGAGAACATTAGCTCCTGAAACAACAAGGCCAGCCAAAGCCAAACGAGTTTTTTCGCCACCCGAAAGAACCCCGGCAGGCTTTAGAACATCATCACCAGAAAACATAAACGAACCAAGAACATTACGCACGGCAGTATCATCCATACTTGCCGGAGAAACCGCAATCATATTATCTAGAACACTTTTGTTTAAATCAAGCAAATCATGCTCTTGAGCAAAATAACCAATTTTTAAACCATAACCGTGCTCGACTTTTCCAGTATCAGGCTCCAAAACACCTGCTAAAATTTTTAACAGCGTTGTTTTTCCTGCTCCGTTCAATCCAAGCACAACCACTTTAGAACCTTTATCTATTACCAAATCAGCACCAGAAAATATTTCGGTTGAACCATAACTCTTTGAAAGTCCAGTTGCAGCCAAAGGGGTTTTTCCACAAGGTTGAGGAGTTGGAAATTGAATATTTGCCACTTTCTCGTAACTTTCTTCCTGAACAGACGCTTTTAGTTGCTCTGCTCTTTTTAGCATCTGACGAGCTGCAACCGCTTTAGTTGCGCTAGCCCTCATCTTGTTTCCTTGCTTAAAAAGGCGATCTGCTTCAGCTAAAGCTACTGCCCTTTCTCGCTTTCTTCTCTCTTGGTCAACTGCACGTTGTTTTAAATACTTTTCCCAACCTAAATTATATTGATCAATTGTTGAACGTGAAGCATCTAAAAAATAAACCTTATTAACAACTTCTTTTAATAACTCCGTGTCGTGAGTTATCATTAAAAACCCGCCTTCATAAGACTTTAAAAAGTCCCTAAGCCACATAATCGAATCAGCATCTAAATGGTTTGTTGGCTCGTCTAAAAGTAAAGTGTCAGCTCTAGAAAAAAGAATTCTAGCTAACTCAACCCTTCTTCTCTGCCCTCCAGAAAGAACCCCTATCTCCCGACTAAGAATTTCTTCCGGCAACCCTAAACTAATCGCCATTTTTTCTGCATCAGCTTTTGCTTCATAACCTCCGGCTGATAAAAACGCTTGTTCAACTTTGTCATAGCGTTTCATAGCTTTATCGCTAATTTTTGAATCATCAGATGCCATATCTACCATAACTTGCTCTAAATCATGACTAAGAGTATCTAAAGATCTTGCACTTAAAATCCTATCCAAAACAGCTTCTTTTGGATTTTTGACATGTGTATCCTGAGGAAGGTAACCCAAAATTCTTGTTGCCTCAGCAACATTACCAGCAGCAAGCTCTTTAGCCCCATTTCCTGTCACTTGCCCGTTAGTTGGCTGATTGATCCCCGCCAAAACCCTGGTTAAAGTTGTTTTCCCAGCTCCATTTCTACCTACTAAACCAATCTTATCGCCTTTTTGAATACGAAAATTTGTCGGATAAAGAATCTGCCGAGCCCCAAGCTGGATTTCAACATCGCTAGCGATTAACATTTATTTAACAGTTTTTAAAAATTCAGAAAAAGCTGATTTGAATTTATCCATCTCTTCTTCAGTTCCGATAGTAACTCTGAAGAATCCTTCTGGACCAACTTGTCTAATTTCAATTGAGTGGTTTTTCAATAAATAATCATGAGCTTTTTTAGGGAAAGATGGCATTCTGCTCGTCCCAACTTGAATAAAGTTAGCAGAAGAAGGAATAACTTGTAAATTCTTTGTCCCCATCTTTTGTTCTTTTAACCAAGTGGATAAAGAATCACGTCTTTGTTTAATTTCTTCAACATTCTTTAACATCTCATCTGAATGTTTAAGAGCTGTAATAGCAACCGCTTGTGTTAATGCTGATAAATTATACGGAAGGCGAACAAGCTTCAAAATATCAATAACTTTTGGCTGAGCAATTGCATAGCCAACTCTAGCACCAGCCAGAGAAAAAGCTTTAGAAAGTGTTCTAACAACGATTAAATTATCATACTTTGAAATCAAATCTAGACTTGCTTCATCATCATCATTTCTAAATTCAGCATAAGCCTCATCTATTACAACTAAAGCTTTTTCTATCTTAGCTTGATCCAAAATCTTAATTACTTGTTCACGATCAGCAAAATTACCAGTAGGGTTATTTGGCTGAGTCAACAAAACAATATGTAAATCTTCTCTTTCCCCCCTCAAGCGAATTGAACGTAAAGCTAAGTTTGTATCAATTTCAAAATCTTGATCTGGGTCACGAGGAATAACAACTAATTCTGTCACAGAATCCAAGCAATAATGTGGATACATTGAATAGCTAGGAGAGAAAGTAATACATTGTCCTCCACCAAAAGCCTCAAAAATTAAAGCAAAAATTTCATTTGATCCATTTCCTAGAAGGATATTGTCTTTCTTTAATTTAATATTTTCTCTTTTAGCAAGATATTTTACTAACTCATCTTTTAATTCATCTTGATTATCCTGAGGATAACGGTTAATTGTCTTGAGAGCTTCTTGAACAGCTTTACCCATATCCTCTAAAACTGCATCAGGTATTTGATATGGATTTTCGTTAGTATTTAATCTAACATCACTTCTCTCATCAAAACTCTTATACGGTTTCAACCCCTGCAAACTCTCATGAACTTTTAACTGCATATTTTCCTTTCTAGTATAGAATTATTAATCTTTGCTTTTAGTATTAGACTTTGAATTATCATCAGACTTACTTGAAGAATCAGAACTATCACTACTCTTGCTATCACTACTTTTACTGTCGCTACTTTTACTACTACTATCACTACTGTTTGAATCAGATGATTTGCTTGAGCTTGACGAATCAGATTTTGTTGAATCAGATGATTTGCTTGAGCTTGACGAATCAGAACTGGAAGAGTAATGACCTGCGCTATATCTATCAACCGCACTTTGAACAGGTGTCATAGCAGATTCTAGTGTAGATTGAGCGTCTTTAATTTGTTGAATCAAACCAGAATTATCAGTTTCTGAATCATTAGTAGAAGTAGAAAGTAAAGTATTCGCTGCATCAATGGCATCTTGCAATTTATTCAAATCGGTTGATTTAGCTTTATAACGCCCATTTGTCACTAAAGTTTCAGCCTCAGAAACTTTACTTTGCAAACTAGTAACAGCATCTTGGTAAACTGAAGAATTATATTTCTTCAGCAATGCGTCATAATAACTTTGTTGCCTAGTTTGTTGGTTTGTCAATTCTTGATTAATTGAACTCAATTCAGTCACAGCTTTATTTGTTCCAAACAAATAACGTTTCAACGTTGAATTAGCATCATTTATTAAAATATCAGATTTATCAGTAAGATCATCCAACTCTTTATATTCCGACCAAGATTTATTTTGATCAACAACTTTATCCATCAAAGTCTTAGCATCCTGAACTGAATTTGAAAGAGTTGTCACATTTTGACGAACAGAATTCGAAGTAGAAGAAAAAGACTTAAAAACAGAAACTTGATTTATCACAAAATTTGCTATTATAGCAACAACGATTAAAGAAGAAAGAACAATTCCTACAATAGTAACTACATTACGAACTGATTTAACTTTTTTTATCTTTTTTTCTAGGATTTCTTCAATATCCATACTTATACATTATATGAGAAATCCCTTATTTAGTCAAATTGAGACCTCAATTCGCCTTATAATAAAGCGAATCAAAGCCCCAAATTAAGCTAAATTTTTATAATTAATAAGTTCCGTCTAATCCCAATCTTGCTTCAGGAGTAATCAACATCTGAGCTTCAACTTCATGACTATCATACTTTTTACTATCCTCTTTAAAGCGTCTATGTTCAGGTGTTGAATAAAGAATTTCCTTACCCATCTGCCCATTCATCAAAGTATCATAACCTTTAAGAAGACGTGCATTTGCTTTTTGGATATATTGTTCCAAAGCAACTTGTCCTTGCTCTTTGAGTAAAGCAGCTTCGAAAGCCCCTGGATTAACTACAGCGATCAAACCAGAAACGTGACCAAAACCAAGAGAAGTTACCAAACCGACTTTAATATCAGAAACTTTTCCAAAATCAAGTGGATGACGCAACCAAGTAATAGGGTTATGATCAGCAAATTCAGGACCGACACAATCAAGTGCCATATTCGCTGGAATCTTACCAGAACGGAACAATTGGCAAAGCCCGTGAACTTGGAAAACAGCAGCTCCTCCCTTTGCATGACCAGTAACTGTTTTTTGTGAAATCACAAATAGAGGATTACCAGCTTTACGATTAGTAGCTGCAGAAATACGAGTATAAAGCTCAGACTCATTTGGATCATTTGCATTTGTTGAAGTATCATGCTTAGATATTACTGAAATATCATCAGGAGTGACAGACAAATCCGCTAATTGCTTAACAAATTTAGAATTCATTCCACCCCTAACAGCCCCTAAAGCACCTAAACCTGGAGCAGGAATTGAAGTATGTGCCCCATCCGCAAAAGAACGAGAATACCCAACAACACCCAAAACTGGAAGATTCATTTTAGCTGCTATATCACCTCTTGTAATCAAGACAGTTCCACCACCTTCAGATTCAACGAATCCTCCACGTCTTCTGTCGTTAGCACGAGATACAAAACGCTCATTAATTCCTTTATCTAACAAGTCTTGAGTCTTAACAGTAGCATTCATATCACCGAAACCAGTAATTGACTCAATTGAGATATCATCAATCGCACCAGCGACAACAAAATCTGCTTTGCCACATTGAATCTTATCGCAAGCATCTTCAATTGAAACAGCCGCTGTTGCGCAAGCCCCAACAGGATGAACCATAACGCCGTAACCGCCAACATAACTTTGCATTACATGTGCAGCGATTACATTAGGAAGTGCTTCTTGTAAAATATCTGAAGGAGTATCTTCTCCCAAGAAATTATCAACAAACAACTTACGCATTGAATCTGTTCCACCGATACCTGTTCCTTGAGTTGAACCGACATCAGAAGGATGAACATATTGAAGAAGCTCTGCAGGAGTAAACCCAGAAGAAAGGAAAGCATCAACAGTTGCAACTAAATTCCAAACCGCTAAACGATCCATAGATTCTAGCATAGAAGCAGGAATTCCCCATCTTGCAGGATCAAAGTTTGTAGGAATTTGTCCTCCAACTTTTCTTGTCATAGCAACTTTTCGAGCAACTCTTGTCTTAGCACCTTTTAATTTAGTAACTTTCCATTCGCCATTTTCAATATCTTCTTCAATAATTGTTTTATCAGGATCAATATCGACAAATGATTGGGCTAATTCTTGAGAAGGAACTGAGAAAGTGATATCACGATCTAAGAAAATTGCCACATCATTTTCAGTAGCCAAATCCTTAATCCAAGCAGGATCATCATCAACATATTGACGAACACCAGAGCGTGCCACAACCTCATCTCTAAAACGATCAAAAATTTCATTTTCATGAACAAGATTATCTTTTTCATCATACCAACCAGCATTTGGAGTATCTGACCAGTGAATCAAATCCATCATCCAAGCAAGCTCAAGAACGCCAGCAGGTGTCATCTCTACAGACCCATCACTTTGGATTCCATGCTCAGCTTCAAAACGAGTTCTACCAGATCCCCAAGGACCAATTTCCCCAATTCCAACAATTACTTGCATATCTTCAAGTTTAGTTGAAACATTTGACCAAGAACTAGGATTAAATTTCGGTAATTCAGGAACAGAAATTGAAGGAAGAGCTTGAAGTTCCACGATCTTGCGAGCATGAGAACCAACAGAACCAAGACGTGCAGTCCGAGCTGCAGCTGCAGCCTCTTCAGCAGCTTTCTGTTCTGCTTCTTTCTTCATATCTGCCATAGCTTCTTTCTTAAGCTCAGCCAAATTAATTGAACCAGTTCCTAAACCGCCGGTCAAATCAGCTGTGATCGGAGCTGTCTTAGCCTGCTCACGAGCTTTTTTTGAACAAAGTTTAATTAACTCATCAGTAATTTCAGCTGTTGAGTAAGTCCGAACTCCAGCTCTTTCTACAGCTGTTACAAGTGGGTCGTTACCACCCATCAATGAAGTTCCACGAACCCAACCGATCTTAGGGTGTGCTAGAGTAATTGATGAAGACCAGATTTTCTCAACTCCCCACTTCTTTTCAATAGCATCAAAAGCTGACTTAACTTCACCATAAGCTCCATCTCCTCCAAAAATACCACGATTAGGAGAACCAGGAAGAACAACATGCATCTTGTGTGCGGTATCTGTCTCAGTCCCGATTTTACCAAGACCAGCGATTAATTTTTCAACAGTCCAAAGCAAAAGACGCGTTTCCATTTCAGCTTCAGAACCAGCATCAGACATATACCCCTTAACTCCAGGAGCAGCAAACGGGAATAATAAAGTAGGAACTAAAGCTTCTTTAGTAATCTTTGTTTTTCCACCAACTGTTTCTTTTAATTCAGCCCCAACCCATTCTATAAATGCATCAACATCTCTATAGCTTGATAAGTTAGCAGGAACTAAATATAATTTCGCTGAACCAGAAGCATTTTGACGATAAACATCTTTAGCAAAATCAAGACGCTTTGAGTTTACATGCGATGCTGTCATAATAACAGTTGCCCCACCTCTAAGCAATTTAGCCACAACTGCTCCACCAATTGATTTAGGAGCAGCACCAGTAACTATAGCAACATCATTACTAAATTCACCATTATCAACCGAACCAGCTTCATTAGCTATCTTTTCAAAAGTGCTTGCTAAAGACAAATTAGAAGCAGATCCTGTCTTAGACTTCTCTGCCCAATAAAGAGCTGCTTCTTGCACAGCTTTACCTGTTCCTAAGTAATTATAATTAACCTCTGGAATTTCTTTCACGTTCGAAAGAGTTTTAACGTAAAGCTCAGCCAAATCTTCTTTAGCTGATGCCCAACGGTCATCTAAGAAAACAACTTTATTAGCATTGAATGTCGGGCTAACTCTCTTGAACCAATCATTACCTAACTCTGCAGTTACGGCATCAACAACAGCTTGAGCTTCAGCTAATTCATCAGTCAAATCAGCAGATTTAGGCTCTTTGATTCCTAATTGTTTCAAAACTCCACGAGCAGTTTTTGCCAAAACACCATCTGCGCCAATTACCTTATTTGCAAAAGCGTCTAAAGCTTCAGAATCAACCATAGACCCTCCACCGCCAGCACCACCAGCACCTTGCAGAGAAACAGCTACTCCACGTCTTGCTGCAATCGCTTGAACAGCAGCATCAATAATTGCATCAGCTTCACCAGCAGAAGAAGGTGCAGTTGAAGTTAAATTAGCTAAATTCCCACCACGCATAGAAGCTCCATCACGAGTTCCTAACAAAATCTCAGCAGTTACAAAACTAACCCAACCTTCGCCTAATCCCCAAGCGTTATTTACCCTCTCGGCAATTTTAGCTTGCTTGACACCAGCAGCTCCAAAGAATTTACGAATATGAGAGCGGATTGCATCTCCAAGAACTGGACCAAAAGGCTTATAATTATGCGCTAATTTATCAACAGTTTGATAAAGTTGAGAAACTGGAGCCTCAGCAGCTCCATCAATAGAAGCTAGACCTAGCTCTGCTGACATATCCATCAACATCTGATTTCTTCTTGAAGAAACACCATTTGTTAAAGTTTCTGCATTATCATTTGCACCAATTTGTTCAAGAGTTAACTTATTAGCATAAGCAAAAAGAACTTTCAAAGCATCACTAGCTACAAAAGGAACATCGACAGCTTCAGCTGTTCCTGTAGATACTGCCACAACAGGAGTAGCAGATTCAGCTTTTTCTTCAACAACAGGAGCAGGAGTTGATCCAGCAGCATTAGAATCAGCATTAGAAGTTGTAGTAGAAACTGGAGAAGATTCAACAGGCTTATTAGCTGCCTTTTCTACTTCTTTTTCCAAAGCAAGACCTTCATCTTCAAAAGCTTCCATATCAACAGCCGAGTCATCATCTTCCATATAAACTCTAGCTTCATCTCTTTGAACATTGTAAACTTGAACATCAGTTCTAGCAAAATATGGTAAAGCTAAAGTCTTAGAAGCCATTCCAGCCAAAGTTGGAGAATTTTTTAACCCGACTTCAATAAATTGTTCAACCCCTAAACCACCATTTTGTGTAGCTCTAAACATTAAATCTTGAGTTTCAATCCAGCGCACTGGTGAAGCAAATTGCCAGCAAAGTAACTCAACCAACAAAGTCCTACCTAATTTTTGCTTATCTGCCAAAGCAGTTTGCCAAGCCATATCACTAGCAGTAATTTCTTTAATTACCTCACTAGGAACAACTTCCAAGATTGATTTAGCAAAGTCCATTGTAAATTCAAAAGGACGTGCAACCAAGTTAGGGATATAGCGCCCAACCAAAGAATCATAATCAATGTCTTCTGGTAACATCTTCATCAATTTTTCTCTAAAATCAGGAACACCATCTCTTAGAACTCTTGAATGGAAAGGAACATCAAGCCCTGGAATAAACATAAATGCTCCACGCCCGCCGAATTCCTCGACACGTTTTTGAGCATCTTTACGCAAAGCCTGCAAACCTGCAACTGTTCCAGCTACAGCATATTGTGAACCAGAAATATTGTAATTTACAATTTGTAAAAATTCACCAGTTTGATCCGCAATAGACTGAACATATTCTTCAACTTCTTTGTCTTTAGAAATTCCAAATTGATTAGGTCTTAAAGCACCCATTAAATAGTTTGAACGTCCATCTTTATTACGAGGAACAAGACTATGCATAGCTGACCCACGAGCAAATACTAGCTCCAAAACAGTCTCAATTGGGATAACTTTACCATAACTAGAAAGCGCAACATATTCACCAAGAGAATGTCCAGCAAAGATAGCACCATCTACAGCCGACCCAGCCTCTCTTAAACGAGCAGTTTGAGCCATTCCAACAGTCGCAATAGCTACCTGTGTAAATTGAGTCAAATTCAAAACCCCATCTGGGTGGAAATAGTGGACACCATTAGCAATCAATTCTCTTGGGTTATCACGAACAATTGCGATAATTGAAAAGCCTAAAACTTTACGAGTATGCTGATCTGCTCTACGCCAAACTTCATCTGCCGCTTTAGAAAGAGCACGCTCATCAAGCCCCATTCCAGCAGCTTGAATTCCTTGTCCAGGATAGCAGTAAGCAGTTACAGGACGCTCTGTTGTGGCAGTAAATTTAGCAGTTAGCTCTCCACCAATCTTAGCAATCACCTCTAAAATTACTCCACCGCCACGAATCTTACCTGTTCTTTCAACAGTCAACTCAACCGTATCTCCGAGTTGTGTTGGAGAATACCATTGTGCAGTCCAGCCAGAAATCTTAAAGCCATGAGTTGCTTCAAAAGCACTAGAAACAAAATGTTGAGCAGTCCCTGAAAGCCACATACCATGAACAATTGGACCTACCAAACCTGCAACTTGAGCAGCATTTTTAGAAGTGTGGATAGGATTAAAGTCACCAGAAACACGTGCAAAAGGTGTCATATTCTTAGGAGCTTTAACACGAGTTGCTCTCAACATTCTACGCTTTGTTGGAATAATTTCTTGAATATTTAATTTTCCACCATTCTCTTTTGGAGCTTCAGGAATATTTGAACCAGAAGCTCTTCCCTGAACAGCAAAGCGTTCTCTGAAACGAATCGCTAATTGCTCAGTTTCAGGACTTGTTCCAGTCCCATCAACTGTCAAAACAACTCTAATATCTACGATTCTACCTGAAACCGATTCTTTCAAATCTTCAGCCCAAGCATAAGCATTTAATTTTTTACCAGCCAACTGATCTAAAGGTGTCACCATATCAATAGTATGGTCAAGATGAACAGCGTTCAAAAGACCTTCAATAACTGGATAATCTTTATGTGTTCCTAAATCTATCGTGGCCGATCCAAGAGCTGAATAAATTGGAGGCCAGCACATTCCCAAAATTGCATCAGGAACAATTCCTGCTCTTTGGAAATTACGATCCAAAGCACCACCAGTAACAGAGGCATGATCCGGACCAAGATTTTCAGAAACATGGAAACTATATTTTGCACGTCCGAAATTAGGTTGATTAAATTCCACTCCACCAATTTCGTTCTTAAACACTTTTTCCATTTTTGGCAACTCTGAAACAAAATCATGCGAAGTTGTTTCAGAACCAACACCTGCAGTAGCTGCCAACATATCATACATAAATTTCGGTAAACGATCTTCATCGACAATTGGGCAAGCACCATTCGCAATATTTTCTGGGACAATCAAAGGAATTGTTAAACCGTGTACAACATGGAAATTCTGAGCCGTGAAATCTTTATCCCAAAATGTATCAAAATTAATATTCAAATCATATTTATTTTCAGCAATTTTTACTAAATCATATTGACTTTGATCCAAGAAATTAGCAGGATTCCCGATCAAGTGGTTTGTCCAAGAGATATGTTTAAATTGACGAATATAATCCTCTGGACTATCAACATTACCCAAACGAGACAATACAGGCTTAACTGCTTCTCCTTTAGAAACTAGATTATCAGAAACTGCCTTTTCAAAACGCCCAAGCAAATCAGCAACCGGTTCATTAATCCGATCAATTCCAGATACAGAAACTGGACCAGGAATGATTCTACAACTTGATGCTGGATAGCGATTATCTTCTGATTGCCAAAG
>JAISHP010000040.1 GCA_031262545.1 Candidatus Ancillula hodotermitis
TTGATAAATTTATCAATACCAAAATTATTACCGGAAGTCATTGATCTTCTTTACAATTTGGATTATTTGTTCTTGAACTCTCCCTGGTGCCGTGCCGTTAATATTTTCTCTCATACTAACAGACCCCTCAGCCGACAAAATCGAACGAACCTCGTGACCATTTTCAACAGGAAGCATTTTATCAAAATCAGCATCAGACAAATCGTATAAATCATACTCTTTTCCAGATTCAAAAGCTCTTTGCTCACAAACTTTAACAAGCTCTCCAGCTATTTCATGCGCATTCCTAAAAGGAATATCCTTTTTGACTAGCCATTCTGCAATATCAGTCGCTAAAGCAAATCCTCTAATAGCATTTTTTTGCAGATTCTGAACATTGAATTTCATAGTTCTAACTAATCCAGCCATAGCAGGAAGAATTTGAAGTAACTGATCAATTTGATCAAAAACTGGTTCTTTATCTTCTTGTAAGTCGCGATTATAAGCCAATGGAAGACCTTTACAAGTTGCCAATAAACCAGTCAAATCACCGATCATTCTTCCTGTTTTCCCTCTAGTTAACTCAGGTATATCAGGATTCTTTTTTTGAGGCATAATTGAAGAACCAGTAGAATAACTATCATCCAACTTTACAAAACTAAACTCTTTAGTATTCCAAAGAATAATTTCTTCAGCAAGACGTGACAAATTTATAGCAAGAGAAGCGCAAATGAAACTAAATTCATAAACAACATCTCTTGAAGCTGTGGCATCTATAGAATTAGGCTCAACTGAAGTAAAGCCTAACTCTTTAGCAACTAAATTTTGATCCAACCCTAAGGTTTGTCCTGCTAAAGCCCCAGATCCATACGGAGATTTTTCATCTCTTTTTTTCCAATCTTGGAACCTATCTACATCACGCAAAATTGCCCAGCAATGAGCTAAAAGATGATGGGAAAGTAAAACAGGTTGAGCATGTTGCAAATGTGTTCGTCCAGGCATAATTACAGGTTTTCCATCAGCTCCAGACATAGCCCATTTTGCTTGTTCAACCAAATTGCTAACAAGGAGCAAAATCTGACTTTGAATTTCACTCATTTCTTGTTTCAAATATATTCTAATTGAAGTAGCAATTTGATCATTACGACTTCTTCCTGCGCGAATCTTACCACCAATTTCGTCACCAACAAGTTCAATCAAAATACGTTCTAGAGCACCGTGTAAATCTTCATCAGTCTCTTCAGGAATTAATTCAGACTTATTGAAACTTTCAAGCATTTTATCAAATCCAGCTTGCATAATTTTATTTTCCTCTGAAGTTAAAACTCCTGCCTTTTCTAATGCATCAGCATGTGCTTTTGAACCAGCAATATCAGCAGGAGCAAGTCTCCAATCAAACTGAGTCGATTTAGAAATTATTTGCAATTCAGGACTAGGACCAGACTTAAATCTACCGCCCCAAAGAGACCCTTGATTAGTTAATGAATCTTTAGTTACCAAAATTATTTACCCAAACGATTTCTTCTTGCAGCAGCTTGCCTATCTTGTAAACCATAAATCTTAATAAACCCTCTAGAAGAAAGTTGATCAAATTGATCATCTTCTTCATAAGTTGCCAAATTATAATCATATAGCCCAGTATCAGTTTTTCTACCAACAACAGTAACTCTACCAGAATGTAAACGAATGCGAATATCACCATTTACATATTTTTGAGTATCATTAATAAACGCATCTAAAGATTGCTTGATTGGCGAGAACCAGCGAGCATCATAAATCAATTCACCCCACTTTTGCTCTACACCAAGCTTAAATCTTTGTTGTTCTCTCTCCAAACAAACTGACTCTAAGGCTTTGTGTGCAATTATTAGAGAAGTTGCTCCAGGAGCTTCATAAATTTCACGTGATTTAATCCCAACAAGACGAGATTCAACCATATCAATTCTACCAACACCTTGAGCCCCAGCACGTTTATTCATTTCCTCAATTAACTCTAAAGGAGCAAGATTTTTACCATCAATTGCAACTGGATATCCTTCTTTGAAAGTAATAGTTAATTCATCAACTGGGCGATCGATATCAGGATCATCCGTATAGATATAAATTCCATCAGAGTCGGGATCTGAATCTGGTGCATTCCAGATATCTTCTAAGAAACCAGCTTCAATAGCCCTTCCCCAGAGATTTTGATCAATAGAAAAAGGATTTTCTTCTTTAATTACAATCGGAATATTTTTTTCTTTAGCAAAAGCGATTTCCTTATCTCTAGTCATAGATAGATCTCGAATTGGGGAAAGACACTCCAACTCAGGTGCTAGAGATTGAATAGAAACCTCAAAGCGAACCTGATCATTACCTTTTCCAGTACAACCGTGTGCCAAGGTATCACAATCAAACTTTTTAGCAGCTGCAACTAAATGCTTAGAAATCAAAGGTCTAGATAAAGCTGAAACCAAAGGATATTGACCTTCATACATAGCATTAGCTCTAATTGCAGGAAAACAATAATCTTTAGCAAATTCTGCTCTACAATCTACAACATAAGCATCTTTTGCACCACAGGCAATAGCGCGATTTCGAATATCCTCAAGAGGCTCACCTTGTTGACCTACATCCATTGCGACAGCGAAAACTTCCGCACCCGTTGCCTCCTTAATCCACTCAATAGAAACGGAGGTATCCAAACCTCCTGAATATGCTAATGCAACTCTTTTTGCCATTTTATTTCCTTTCTATATACTACCAAAGAGACAGCAGCCAACAATAACTAAAACTACAGCAACTGCTCCAATAATAATTTTTTTATAAGTCTTTTTCCCCACAGGTTCCAAATCTTCAAAACCAGGAGATTTAAATTCTCCTTCTTTGCTATCTTGGAGATATCTTTGCTTTTGTGATTCAGACGGTCCTTGATAATCAATTGCAGTTAAGTGTTCTTTAGCTGATTTAATTGAATTTTGTGCCTCATCTAAATTCTTATCAACATCATTATCTAACATTATTTTTGCAAATTCTGCATCAATATTAGATTTAGCCATAATAAATCAAATTACAATCTAACTACTTTAGAAATTTTTGCAGCAGAAGATAAAGAATCTAAATCTGTAGAAACAACTTTACCATTCTCTGAAGCAACAATTTTCCCGTTTCCAACATAAATACCCATGTAGTCAGATGCGATAGCGGAAGAAATATTTCCGAATTCTATTATATCTCCTGCTTTATAGTCATCACTTGATTTTGGAGAAATAGTTTTCCCAATACTTGAAAAATCCACAACATCTTTATAAGAATTAGAATCAGAGCTTAAACTATCCGCACCTTTAAATACACTTGAAACTGGAACAGTTCCATAGCCAGCATCTTTTAACGCTGATTGAACAAACTCCCAACCAGTAGACGACTTTCCTACATAACCACTTGCAGCCGAAATAAGTGCTGAAACAGAACCACTAGAAGCAGATGAAGCCTGATCAACATCGGATACTGAAATTTTTCCGCTTTTTAGATCTTGAACAATCTTTTTTTGATCATTCAATTGATTATTTAAATCTTCAATTTTTTTATTTGCTGTATCTAATGATTTTTGCAAGCTTTCAGCTTGATTGTCAGATCTAACTTTAGCTGCTTTTGCATCTTGAACTTGACGAGTATTGTCTAACTCAGCATTGGCAATTCCACTCTGAATTTGATTATCTACTGATGATTTCATCATATAAGCAAAAATACCCATAATTACAACTACAAAAACAGCAAAAACTAAAGCAGCCGTGATAGCTACTTTAGCATTTGTTGGCATTTTTTGTTTATCTTCCACATTTGCTCCAAATCAGTCAATAACTAATCGGTCACGATAGCGTTCTCACTTTTTGAAGCAAGAGCTTGTGAAATTTTTCTACCAATTGAATTCTTAGTTTTAACTTCTTGCTCTGCAAAAAAAGCAGCACCAACGATTCCAGCACGATTACGTAATTTAGCAGGAACAAGTTTAGCCTTCAAATTCATCAAAGGAGCATATTTGTCAAACTTCTCAGAAACTCCGCCACCAATAATGATAACATCAGGTGAAAATAAATGCTCAATAGTCCCGTAATAAACCTGAAGACGAGCAGCATATTCTGTCCAATTCAAATCCTCACGATCACGAGCTGAAGCAGCAGCACGATGTTCAGCATCTTCACCATTAATTTCAATATGTCCAAGCTCAGTTCTAGGAATTAATTCGCCTTTATAAATAATCGCAGTTCCAATACCTGTTCCTAGAGTCGTAGCGAAAACTAAACCTTGCTCACCTCTAGCAGCACCATAAATTACTTCGCCATAACCAGCAGCATCGGCATCATTCAAAACTGAAGCTTCACGTCCTAATTTTTCTTTTAACAAAGAAGGTAAATTTGTATTCAACCAAGATTGATCAAGATTAGCAATGTAAGTAATTACACCATCACGAATAGGTCCAGGAAAAGCAACTCCAACTGGAACGCTTTCAGGAACATTCAACTCATCAATTATCTTACCGATTGTATCAACAACTGCCAAAGGAGTTGCTGGTTGAGGAGTTGGTATCCGAACTCGCTTACTAGCGAACTCACCTGTTTTTAGGTCAACTAATGCGCCTTTGATTCCAGAACCACCAATATCGATTCCGAACCCCATATTCTTGTCTGACATAACTACCTACTTTGCTTTTCTTTACTTATCTCTTTATTCAACTCTTTATTCGTGTATTCTAAACTATTTCTTAGAATCGATATTCTTTTGAACGTCATCAATCAACTCTTCCCAAGCGGTAATGAATTGAGCAACTCCATCTGCTTCTAGCTTATCAAGAACTTCTTTCATTGAAATTCCAAGTCCTTCAATTTTAGCCAAAACTTCACGTGCCTCTGCACCTTTACCTGTCAAAGTATCTTTAGATCCATCACCTTGTTCAGCAACAGCATTTAAAGTCTTTTCTGGCATAGTATTTACAACATTAGGGCCAACTAAACCATCAACATAAAGTGTTGGTGAGTAATCTGGATTTTTAACCCCTGTTGAAGCCCAAAGAGGACGTTGCTTCTTAGCTCCAGCAGCTTCTAATTCTGCCCAACGAGGGTCAGCAGCAAACTTCTCTTCAAAAGCTGAATAAGCATCACGAGCATTCGCTAAACCTGCTTGACCTAATAAAGCTTTAGCTTCATCAGTTCCAATTTCATTCAATTTATTGTCAACAGCTGTATCAACACGTGAAACAAAGAAAGAAGCAACAGAAACCAATTTAGTCAAATCATGACCATTCTTGTGTGCTTGAGCAACACCATCAATAAAAGCATCAATAACTTTCTCGTAACGATCTTTAGAGAAAATCAAAGTTACATTTACAGAAATACCTTTAGCTAAAGTAGCTGTAATTGCAGGAAGACCTTCAAGAGTCGCAGGAATTTTAATTAAACCATTTGGTCGATCCAAGATTCCCCAAAGTTCTTCAGCCTGAGCAATTGTCTTATCAGTATCGTGAGCGAAACGAGGATCAACTTCAATAGATACACGACCATCTTCAGCATTAGTTTCATCATAAATAGGACGGAAAATATCTGTTGCCCGACGAACATCATCAGTAGTCAAAGCAGTAATAACCTCTTCAACACTTGCATCCTTTTTAGCCAATTCAGCAATTTGCTCGTCATAAGCACCTTTACCTTGTATAGCTTTTTGGAAAATTGATGGATTAGTTGTTACACCAACAACATTTTTGTCTTTGATTAATTCTTCCAGTGATCCAGAATTTAAGCGATCACGGCTTAAATCATCTAACCAAATTGATACTCCAGATTTTGAAACTCTTTCAGTATTTTCATTTGACATTATTTAGCTCCTTCTTTTAGCTTTTATATTCATTTTGTCTATATTATACACCACTAATTTATAAAACAACTCAAAAAGGCATACTAATTATACAGGTATAATATTAGGGTATGCAATTCAAAGAATTAACAGATGAAGAATTTGATAAATTTGCCAAAAATTATGATCAAGCAAATTTTAATCAATGTTCTGAGATGGGTAATATTCGCAAACAATCTAATTCTGAAGTATTTTATCTTGGCATACTTAAAAATGAAAAAATCATCGCGGCTTGTCTTTTAGAAATTCCGCAGTCAAAAATTAAACACGGTGTAATTAGTTTTGGTCCTCTATTAGATTATGACAATTTAAATCTTCTTTCTTTCTGGACTAAAGAAATTAAATTATGGGGATCGCAATATAATTTGCTATATATAACAATACGCCCATATTTACCTTACCAACTTCATGAAAGTGATGGTAAAATTATTCAAAATACACAAAATGACACAATGCTAAGTAATTTAAAATCCCTACAATATAATCATTTTGGTTGGACAATTACAGGCGATGATGCAGTAAATCGCTGGCACTACTGCAAAAATATTTCATCTTTTAACTCTTATGATGAATTATTTTCTTCACTAGATTCCGAAACACGCAGACGTATTCGTTATGCCAAAAAACATGGCGTTACTGTTCGTGAATTAACTCTAGATGAAATTGATATTTTTATTAATACTTTTGAAGATACTGCCAAAAGATTAAACTTCAAAACCCGTGATGAGAATTATTACTATCAACTCAAAAAACAATTCGGAGATAAATGCATTCTACTAGTTGCAGAAGTTGATATAAATGGGGAAAAGAAAATTGCTAGTAGTGGTTTATTTATAAAGTCAAATACAGAATTTATCCACTATCTTGGTGGCAATAGGCGAGAATTTATGAAATATAAAAGTTCTTACGCAATTGAAGATTGGGGACTAAAATATACTTTTGAAAATAAATTACAAATTTACAATATGCTCGGGATAAACGGTAATTTTGACAAAACTAATGGACTGTGGGATTTTAAATCCAGATTTAATGGTTTTATCCGTGAACTTCCAGGCCTTTTTACATTACCAATCAAACAACCACAATATTTATTATTTAATATTGCAGATAAAATACTAACAAGAATTCGGAAAATATGCTCAAAATAAAAGAAATCAACAATCAAGAAACCTGGGATAATTATATTTCAAACAATAATGGACACCCATTGCAACTTTGGGGATGGGGTGAAGTCAAAACTCAATCCATTTCAGGAGAAACCAATTGGGAAGTAAAAAGAATTGCTGCAATCGATGAATCAAGTAACGCCCAAATCATTCTAGGAGCAGCTCAAATTTTATTTCGTAAAGCACCCTCCCCGCTCGGAAAACTAGCTTACATTCCAAGAGGACCTGTAGTGGCTAAAACATCTCCTAATTTTGAAAATATTTTTTCCTTATTTAAACAATATGCTAAAGAACAAGGTTCTTTTACTTTAAAAATTGAACCAGATTGGAAAGAAATCCCGGAACAACTCAACAAACTAAATTTTACCCAAAGTTCAACAAATATATTTATTTCAAATACTCTTGCACTAAATACATCTGACCCAAAATGGTATTCTCTAGAAAACAAATCAAATTCAATTTCAAGATTAAATCAAAAAAATAAAGCAAAACCAACAACAGGAACTATTACAGGAACCTTAGACTATATAGAAGCTCAACATAAAGAAATTGAAAATAATCTTTTAACTTTAATGTCTAGATCAACAAGACAAAATGTTCGTAAAGCTGCCAAAAATGTTATAATTGACAAAGTTCACTTTGGAGAACCAAAATTCCAAATTTACTTTGAACAATTTTACCAAATTTATTCTGACACATCGGCTAGAGCTAGCTTCCCTATTCATAATAAAGATTATTATTTAAATTTAGCTAAACAAATGGGTAATTATCTTGATTTTTGGGTAGCAAAAAATAATGAAGAAGAAAATGAACCTCAATCTGTTGTTTCTTTCTTGTGGAACATAAAAACAAAACACTGCTCATTTGAGCTTTACGGAGGCATGAATGAAAAAGGTCAAAAACTCAGAGCTAATTATCCTCTCAAGTGGAACGCTATTAAAGATGCAATTTACTCTGACACTAATTTTTATGATATGAACGGATTAGTTTCAGATGGAGTCAGCTCTTTCAAACTTGGATTTGTTGGCAACGATCAATCTAAATCAACTGAATGGGTAGGAACAATCGATTTTCCAATCAAAAAGATTACCAGACTTGCCTTTGACACATTCTTACCAAAAATCAAAAACTTTATCAGAAAAACAAATAGATAGTTATTAAAATAATACTCAGTCTGTTAATTTTTATAATCTAAAATTTATCATATAGCTCGCAAGAAGATAGACTCTTTATTTTCTATTTTCATAATTGAAAAATTTAGCTCTCTACTCTCGTTTGAAAATTATCCCCTTCTGCAAAGCAGGCGGGATTTTCAAACTCGATATAGAGGCAGAAAAATCATGCCTCAACTCCATTTGTCCTGCGGTCAGCTTAATATTTAAGATTTTCTTCCCCAGAAAATAAAAGAGCGAACAG
>JAISHP010000089.1 GCA_031262545.1 Candidatus Ancillula hodotermitis
GAATAATCAAGATGGTAAGAATGAGTGCCGACCAACTACTTTGCCTGATAACTTTACAGGTATGCTTCCTGCAGTTGATGGAGCTGAAATATCTGATGCTCAGGGTAATGTAATTGGTAAAGAACAAGTTCAAATGTCAGGAGCAGATGGCAAAGTTGATTTTAAGGATATTCCAGAAGGTTGGTATTTATGGCAAGAAACTCAAGCTCCGTTCCCATTTGTACACGATACAACAATTTATTTAATTCATTTTATCCCTCGTCCGCCAGCTTGTGATGTGACTGACAATAGTGGAAATGTAACTCATACAACTTGTTTACCAACTTATTTAGTTAAAAGTGATTTTAATGTTGTTTACAATCAAGATGGAACTCAAACTAAGAGCTTGAAATCAATTACAACACAAATGAACGATTTGAGCTTCAAGCTGACTTTACCTGAAGAAAATTTGAATGTGAATGTTGATGGAAAGCAAGTGAACAAAGTTAAATTAGTTGATAAATTTGGACAAGCAGCCTATCCAAACGAGAGGCGTTATATTTTGAATATGGTTGCTCTAGACACAACAACTTGTGGTCGTTTTGCTTATACAGATTTGGCTTCGCAGGTTAGATATAATTTGGATCAATATAGAGGTGATTTAACTGATGTTAGCCAGATTGCAAATGATACTAGTAAAGATTGGGTTTCAACAGATAGTTTCCAAACGGAAAAGGGAAGTGATGGTTGGATGTTATCAACTGCGCAATATAATTATGGTGAAATGGATAATATTTTCTATCCAGGTGGTGATAACAATCCAGAGGTTCCGGATACTGAGCTTTATGCTGGTCCTAATTTAAAGAGAGATGGTATTTATAAGTTGACAAATACACAATTACCTTATGGATATGAATCGGCAATGCCAAAAGGTGCTTATTATATTATCTATTTCTCGAAAGATGAAAATGGTAAGTATTTGTCAGAACCTAATATTGATTATTATCCATTTGAAGGAGCAAAATTCAGAGTAGATAATCAAACTCCAGATCCGACAAAAGATGCAATCCATATTGATAATCAGAGTAATATTGGAACGGATTCAACTGGTAGAATTCCAGCTAATACCAACTTTACAGCAGCCTTAGGTGGTTGTCAGAAATTCTATTCAAACTTTGCTTGGGATAATTTTGATTGGATTTATAATTGGAATCAAAATACAAATTATCCAACTAATAGTGCTCAATCTACTAAATCAACTAAACAAGCTGGTCAACCAGCGCAAAATGGATCGGCAACAAACGGGACAAACTTTACGCTCTTTGGACGGGCAGTTATTCTTGCTCCTTTCAGTAAGATTCAACCTGTAATTCGGAAGACAGTTGATAAGAGTAAGATTAAGTTAGGAGATACTTTGACTTATACTTTAACAGCTGAGAATAAGAAGAGTGAAGCTGCTACCAATTACTACATGACAGATTATTTACCAAAAGATGTAGAGTATGTTTCAAGTTCTTCAAATGCAAAATGTGGAAGTAAATGTTTAGTTTATGACAAAGTGAATAATACTGTTCGTTGGAATATCGGCGAAATTCCGGCTAATACAACATATACAGCAACAATTTTAGTTAAAGTAAAGATTGATGCTAGTAATCCAGTAGTTTTGAATAGAATTCGTCCGTTCGATAATAAATATGATAGTGGATTTGATAGTAACGGGAAAGCTTGCGATAGTAAATCTAACGACCTAGCTTGTGATTCTACACCTGAAAATCCTCAATATCAAACTTTTGAAGAATGTGTTGATGCTAATAATAACTTTGATTTGTCTGCTTGTGATGCTGTAAGTTATATTGAAGCAACTCCACATCTTTCTAAGACTGTAGATCAGAAGCAAATTTCACCTGATGGCAAATTGACTTATACGCTGAAGGTTGAAAATTATAATTCAATTTCTATTCCTAATTTCTGGGTAACTGATTACCTGCCTGATCAAGTTAAATTTATCAATAATTCAGACTGTAATATTCAACCTGATAAATTCACAAGCAAAGTTAACAATCTCAAGACTTCACCTGATGCTTGTTCTGTAGCTTATGATAAACTAACAAATAATCTAATTTGGTATGTTGGAACACTTGCGCCAAAAACGACTTATATAATAACTATTGAAGTTAAAGTAAAACAAGGTGTTAAAGATAAAGAAGTAATTACTAATGTTGTTAGACCTTACAATACACCTAAGGAAGATAATAAGAATAATGAGATTTGTAGTCCTCAAGTTGATGTATGCTCTGCTTCAACAACTGTTAAAATAGCAAATCCAAACCCATTCAATCCTTTAGTTCCAGATTTGCCACCAACTCCTCACTATATTCACGTTATCGGCGATCTTCCCCCAACCGGAATCGGATTAATTTTGTTACTGATGCTAATCGCTGGTTTAGCAATCGCCTCTCGTGTTAAGATTAAGAAATCTACCGTGAAACTTGGGTGATGAAAGAGTTGTTTTTATTAGACAAAACTAAAATTAAAATATAGATTAGTTAGAGTTTTGTCGTTATATACATGATAACTGACAAAGTTTTAGCGGTACAGACAAAATCTGCACCAAAATTGATATTAACTTCCTAAATTAAATTATATTAGATAAAGGAGTTTTACTTCTAATGTTAATTTAGGAGAAATATGTACTATAGATGTTATAATATGATTAACAAATAGTTATCAAATTATATCAAAGGAGATAATATGACAAACTCAGCAACATTAGCAGTTAGAATTGACCCGTTTATCAAAAATTCTGCATCTAAAGTAGCCAAAGAAAGAGGTCTTGATTTGGCGACTGCAGTTAGAATGTTTGTAACTCAGATATCGCGAGAAAAAAGAATTCCTGTAGATATTGCTAAACCAACTGATTTAGATTTGGCAGGTGAAACATATTTAGAGCACGTAAAACAATCTGTAAGCCAGATAGATAACGGAGAATGGGCTTATCATGAATTAATTGAGGTCTAATATGGGAAATAATTTTTCAAATATAGGGTGGGAAGATTATATTTATTGGCAAGCTGTTGATAAAAAAATTTTAAAAAAAATAAATAGAATATTGGAAGATATTAATCGCAATGGAAATTCAGGAATTGGAAAACCTGAGGTATTAAAAGGTGATTTGTCTGGTTTGTGGTCGCGAAGAATAGATGATAAAAATCGCCTTGTTTATCGTTGGGATGGTGAAGTTGTTTTTATTGTTGCATGCCGTGGACATTACGGTGATAAGTAGTAATTAAACTAATTAATTATTATTTTCTAGCTTTCCCATATCAGTATTATACTTTTTTTGGAGTTTAAAATCAAGTTGATCTAGCAAATTAGAGGTCAATTTGGCTTGTATTTAGATGTCAGGTAGTTTATAATATAGACATGAATATGATAAATGACAATACAAAGTTTGAGTTACCAGAGTTAAAATATGATTACTCTGGGCTAGAGCCGTTAATTTCAGGGAAGTTATTGGAGTTGCATCACTCAAAGCATCACAATGCGTATGTTACAGGGGCAAATACTGCTGTAGAGCAAATCGGTGAAGCAAGAAGTAATGATGATACTTCAAAAATTAATTTACTAACTAAAAATTATACATTTAATTTAGCTGGACATATCAACCACTCACTTTTCTGGGATAATATGACACCTGCTGAAAAAACAAGTTTTGGTTACAAAAATGCGACAGATGGCCCAGTTGGTCACCTGAAAGCTGCGATTGAAGCCGAGTTTGAAAGTTTTGAGAAATTTAAAAAAC
>JAISHP010000098.1 GCA_031262545.1 Candidatus Ancillula hodotermitis
ATAGTGAGAGAAACAGAATCTCTAGTTCGCATATACAGTTCTTAACTCATTCCAATGAGTGGTGGCTCGAGGAGACAAATAATTACGGCGCATATTCCAACTGGGACGGGCTTTCATACCTCCAACTCCAATACCAATAGAATTCTCGCCGAACTTATGGGTAATCTCATCAAGCAAACCTGCCATATTCGAATCATCGTAATCGGGTTTGAACATATCAAACACAGATAATGCCTCGGATTCGCTAGTGAAATCGGATACAATAATTCCAGCACGGTTATACCAAGAGTTTTCTTCAAAAGCACAGTCAAGAGCAAGTTTTGAAGCCTTAATAATAGTTGTCGGTGAATTTGTTGGCGTTGGTAAGTGAATTGGAATATAAAACGAGCGGTGAAATTGTTCAGCTGCAAACATTGAGGTACTAGCAAAGAATGTTACTTGATTGGTCATTGAATGCTGTTTCCTTAGTCGTGCAGTAACTTTTTGGGAGTAAATATTCATCACTTGCTGCATTTCTTTGCGAGTCTTAACGGGTTGACTAAATGAGCGTGAGAATATCAACTGATCCTTAACTTTACGCTCTTCTTCAAGCTCAATACAGCGGATACCATTTAGCTCTTGAACTGTGCGGTAAAGATTGATGTTAAATCGTTTTTTGATTGTGGCAGGATTCTGTTGCTTAAGTTCATAAGCGGTTGCAATTCCTAAAGCAAGTAGTTTTTTGTTCCAAGCTCTGCCAACACCCCAAACATCATCAATAGGGGTGGATTTTAGTATATTGTTTAGCTGCTTGTCGGTTAGTTCTGTTGTTGAGAGAACACCACACGCTCTAGGGTCAGTATTGGGCAATTTACGTGAGCATTTTTTCGCCCAATGATTCACGATTTTGCATAGAGTTTTAGTAGGAGCGATACCAACAGATACAGGCATTTCGACATATTTAAGAATAGTTTCACGCATATCTAGTCCGAGCTGTTTGGGGTCTTTTTGAGATAACTGATTGTCAAGACCTAAGAAACACTCATCAATTGAATACACTTCTTGCCAAGCTGAGAAACGAGAGAGTAGCAGCATAATCCGAGCAGAAATATCACCATAAAGTTCGTAATTTGAACTCCTGGCGACTATATTTCGCATTTGTGGGTTATTGCTGGTTTGCATCTCCTGTCTTAGCTGAAACCATGGCTTACCCATCGGGATTTTAAGCGCCTTTGCCTCATTACTCATAGCAATTACACAGCCATCATTATTTGATAGCACCACAACAGGAACATTCTCCAGTTTTGGGAAGAATATCCTCTCACAACTTGCATAGAATGAGTTACAATCCACTAAAGTAATCAGTGGTTGGTTACTGTCGGTTAATGGTTTGGAGCTGGTATGTATTGACATTTGATCGGGTTACCTTAGTTTATGAAGGCATCTTGTGACTACACCCCAGCAGCGCAGTTCGCTCAGTTCTGGAATCTGAATATCTGGGAAGTTTGGATTTTCCGCATGTAGGTGAATAGTGCTATTATTGTCTATAATTAGGCGTTTGATTGTGAACTCGCCATCTAAAATAGCTACAATTACGTCATTATTTTTCGGTTCTAACGAGCGATCAACAATAACCTCATCACCATCAAATATACCTGCTTTAATCATTGAAGTTCCCTGGACTCTAAGAAGAAATGTGCTAGTTGGATCTTTTATCAGGTGTTCATTCAAATCTAGCTTAGTTCCGCCATAATCTTGCGCAGGAGAGGGGAAACCAGCAGCCACAGCGGTATCAGCAAGCGTTATGCCTGCCGACTCACCGTTAGGTGTGAGCTTAGCTAGGATTTTGACATTGGGTTGAGTTTTGATTATTTATCTCCTAAGTTATTGCAGGCTGAATTAAATTGTTCGCTCACTTGAATATTGGTGAGCTTTTCAATTCCCTTGAATAGAGGTGCAATTTCTTCTAGCGAATAGCCAGCAATTCCGCAGCCAATATCAGTTAGCAAGAATTCTAGTTCAGGGTGGTCCTCAGCAAACTTGATAAAGTGACTAGCCTGCTCAGCGAACACTTCAAGTCCATCCATAGTGTCAATACCATAGCTTTGTCCTTGAAAGCCCTCGGATTGACCTATAATGGCACCAAATTTCCTATGTGCAGTTGCTGCTGCACCTCCAAAATGAGCACCAGCACCATTACTGCCAAACACGAATACTTGGTTTGGTTTGAGCTCATTAATCATTCCTGAATATGTTTTCATTCTTTATTCGCTCCTTTGTGATCTTCATTTTCCGGTTGATTAACTATTTTCAAACGGTATCCTTGTGTCTCAACCCACTCAGAAACACTCGAAAAATTTGATTTTCGCCCTTCATTGAGTATTCTTGTAAGTTGACTAGGGTTCACGCCAAAGTCATCAGCAAGCTCCTTACTTGTCTTGTGAGTCTGATGTTTTAAGAAGTTGATTACTTGTTTAGTGGTTTGCATTTTAAGCTTTATAATAATTCAATTTGTTTAGCATTTGAAAATTGTTCGATTGCTTGATACATAGAAGAAAATTTTAGCTTATCTTTTACATCATCCAATGTAAGACCACAACTTATTATGGCCGCAAAGTATAAAATAAATTTTGTTTCATAAATAAAAGTAGAAATATTATCCGTTTCGTTATTGGATTGAGAGCCGTGAAAAACAGTATTTCTTTCGTCATCGAATGTCGATTTCCAAGATATTTTGTCAATCCCAAACTCATTAAAAAAATCATTTCCAATAAAGTCTAACAGTTCTTTTGACTTATTCCTTAGTGATTTTTTTGGCAAAAGATCCCCAAGAATACTCTTTGCTCGTTGTTTTGTATTATTTGAAATTTGTGCTGAATCAATTAATTCTTTTAATGTAGACAAATCTTTTTCATCAAAATCTGATTTATCATTTCCAAATTTCATATCACAAAAATTTTCAAGGAGCGGCATAATTATCCCGCAGTTTGACTGGTAGACTGAATCAGAAATGAATAAAAATTCAGGAAAGATTTGAAATAGGGAATTAACATTATTAGCATATTGCTTTAAGAAAAGATTAAAATATGTGCTAAATTTTGTTGATCTACTTTCTATTATTGGCAGACAAAAACCCGAAGGTGTTTCAGTGTGCTTAACTAAATTTAGTATTGGCGATACTTCCTTGTTGATGCCATAAATCTCAAGCAATGGAGAAGCCAATCCATTTGTAAAGGTAATAAATCTCTCAAAAAAAGAAATAACTCCAAACCACCATTCAAGATTTTTTCTATTATTATTTTTAAGTTTAAAATGCAAGTATAAATTGCTAACTTCCAGTCCAACAGTTTCGCTATTGAAAATAAATTCGTTTTGGTAATCGTCACAAAACACATCTTGCGAACGATGAATCTTGATTACTACTTCGGAATAACAGGGTTTATTATCATTTTCATTAAATCTAAAATCAAAAATTTTAAATGCATATTTAAAATCAAAAGTATTTTTATAAGCTTTTATAGTGGGGTCATATTGTAGTGAGGCATTACAAACAAAATTATATCCATTAACATTACCTTTAATCAATACTACTACAGGCTTCTTATCATTTAGGTCAACAGGAACATAATCTGTATCAGTAATCCAAAATTTATCATCTATAGTTTTTAGTTTTCCTGTATAATCTGCATCTTTATTGTTTAATTTAAAAGTTAGAGATACGTCCAAACTTCTTTTAAGAATGTGTTTAATCTGTTTGATTTGATCAACCAACTCAGATGATTGTTGGATTTTAATATTTTGGGTCTCTTCTTCTTTGTTGAAAAAATTTTCTGCATCATTACAAACTATGTCCATATCTTTTAATTCAACAAATTCATTTAAACTTAGTGTATAAGTCTTGCTTAAGTTATTATAATAATCAATCATTCTTTTTAGATCCTCACAATCATAAGTGGTTCCAATAAATTTTATACACATTGAATTTTCTGGGCTAATATCTTTTATAATCGTGTCAAAAAATTCTTCAGAATTCTGTTGCTGAAGAAGAAATTTGCCCTTCTTTCGATTGACAATTGGATTAACATTATCATTGGGTGAACAAAGTTCGCCACCTGAATTATCTCGGTAAATATGGACCTCTTGTAGCGCAGGATGGTACTTGATAGTTACGTCAATATTGTCACTACCCAAATTAACTTTAGAATCAATCGCTTCATTCATATCTTAATTATAACACTTTATTTGCCCATAAGCAACTATGGGCGTGCGGATTAAATCCCATACATTTTTGAATCCTTAAAGAAAGGATGAAAAAAATGGACAACAGACTTGTTGACCCAAAAATAAAGAATAGAGCTTTGAATTATTTATTCAAGCAT
>JAISHP010000099.1 GCA_031262545.1 Candidatus Ancillula hodotermitis
AATTTTAATCCCTTCTGCAAAGCAGGCGGGAATTTTATGTTCGATATAGAGGCAGAAAAATCATGCCTCAACTCCATTTGTCCTGCGGTCAGCTTAACTATCACTGCACTTTTCGAAAACGAAGAAGTTCGCTCAAATAAGCTCAAAATGTGTTTTGGAGGTTTAGTGACTATAACCACCCCGTCAGCTTCGCTGCCACCCCTCCATGGAGGGGAACATTTTTATCTATATCAAGATAGCATTCCCCTCCTCGGAGGGGTGCCCGCAGGGCGGGGTGGTTGCACTGAACTTTTCGAAAAATAACAAATCACTCAATTTAATCCCATTTGGTTAGAATGATAGGGTCACTATCGGTTATAGCTATAGTATGCTCCCAATGTGCGCCTCTTGACCCATCAACCGAACGAATAGTCCATCCATCTTTTTCATCTGTGTAAATTTCATCCGTTGTTTCGCAAATCCAAGGTTCAATAGCAATTATTAATCCAGGTCTTAATTTATAGCCACGCCCAGCTTTTCCATCATTAGGTACTAAAGGGTCTCCATGCATTACATGTCCAATTCCGTGTCCACCATACTCGGTATTGATATCATACCCTTGATTCCACATATATTCACCGATATTCCATGAAATATCTCCCAAGCGCTTTCCTGCCCTACCATTCTCAATTCCGATCCTGAGAGCTTCCTTGACAGTATCAATCATTAATTGATCCTCACCTCTTGCAACGCTTGGATCTTCTTTTTCTCCAACAATAATCGAGAAAGCAGAATCTCCACACCAACCATTGACCTCAACCGCCAAATCTAAGCTCAACAAATCACCAGGTTGGAGATTGTAATCATAAGGCTTACCATGCAAAACAGCATCATTTACACTCAGGCAAATATAATGTTCAAATGCTCCAGTAGCAAAATCAGGAGCATAGTCAACATAACAACTTTTTGCACCCTTTTTATGAGAAATCATTTTGTGAACTAATTCATCAATCTCAAGTAAGTTTGTTCCAACCTTAACCATTTCATTACACTCTTGTAAAATCTCAGCTACGAAAGCACCTGCTGGCTTCATATCTTCAACATCTTGTTTAGTTCTTATTTCAATCATTTACGCTTGCCTCCAAATTGGACATCCTTCATATTTTACAGTCCCATCATCATTTAAAGTTTTATGTTTGTATGCACACCAATCACAAAGAGGATTTTTGTTAGGCTGAAATTCATCTTTCATTTCAGCTTCTTGTTCAGCTTTCCAAAAATCTCGAACTTCTTGTTCAAAATCCAAAAGGTTTTCTTTTGTTGGAGCTTTTATCAAAACTCCGGACTCACCTCCTAAAAATAAAAGTTTAACCTGTCTAGGAATTTCATTATGCATGTCACGATAAACGTAGGAATAAAAAAACATTTGAAAATAATAATCTTCAGCAAATCTCTCAGCTTTAGGAGGTTTGCCAGTTTTATAGTCAATTATCCGTGTTCCAACCCCTGGTTTCTCCTCTAAACGATCAATAAATCCTCCAAGCCTAACTTCACTAACTTTACCAAGTTCATCTTCAAGATTAATTTTAGTTTGAACCCATTTTTCTCTTCCTGTAGGATTCAACCGAGCGGGATTTTCTAACTTAAAATAATTTTCAATTTTTTCAGAAATCGAATTAAAAAGTTTATCTGTTTGATCAATTTCAGGAATATTATTAGCTTTTGGATCTTCAGCTAAGCATTTATTGTAGAAATTTTCAATATTATCAAGTGCCCAATTCTTCGTTCTATCAGTTTTAGGTTGATCGAAAATATGCTCTAAAATAGCATGAGTAACCGTTCCTCGAAAAGCTTCAATTCCAGAAGGAAAAATTATTTTATCAATATATTGTAAACGGTAGGATAAAGGACATTTTTTGAAAGCTTTTATCTTTGTAGGAGACAAAGAAGGACCTGTCCATTTAACCATTTTTACTCTTTATGACTATATTTCTTATCTGATAGTAAAATAAAATTACTTAAAAAATTAAAATTAAAAAGTTTGCTTACGAATTTGATTAATCTTCAAATCTGTAGGTGTTTCACGCCCAAAGACAGAAACCAAAACTTTAACTCGTTCTTGCTCAAGATCAAGTTCAGAAATAGTAGCATCTTGATTAGCAAAAGGACCTTCAATAATTCTGACTACCTCTCCAACTTCATAATTAACTTCAATCTTCTGACCACTTTGTTTCTCACCTGCTGTAACACCAGGATTTGCAACAGCAGACTTATTCTGAGGATAAATCAAACGTAAAACTTCATCCCTAGATAAAGGAACTGGATTATACATATCGCCAGCGTAACCTAAAACTCCATTTGTGCGACGAACTTCCACAATAGTTTCTTCATCATAAGTATCCATTCTAACAAGAATATAACCAGGTTCGCGAACACGAGAAATTTGCTTCTTATTTCCATCTTTATCAGCTACAATAACTGTTTCCTCAGGAACCATAGTTTCAAAAAAGGTATCCTCTAAACCAGCAGCAGCGATTCTTCTTTCAATAGCTTCAGCAACAGATTTTTCACGCATACCATAGCAACGAACTAAGGCCCACTCACCTTCAAGAGTATCTAACAATTCGTTAATTTTTGCTTTTCCTGCTTCATATTCTTTATCTGACATTTTAATCCTTTCTCAAACCTTATTCACTATTTAGCGAATAAAGCCATAACTCCTTGCCCAATTAAATAATCAACACCTGTAATAAATAACATAATTATTAAAACAAAAACTAAAACAACTACGACATACTCACGCCATTCATCCAAAGTAGGAGCTGTAACCTTCTTTAATTCATCTATAATTTGGCGGATAAAAAGAACGAACCTTTGAAAGATATTTAACTTCTTAACAACTTCTTTATCAGGTAATTTTTCAGTTTGTTTTTTCTCTTTAGCACCATCTTTGACCGGAGCATCTTTTGATTTGTCAGCAACAGGAACTTCATTCAAAGCCTTTTCTTGATCTTTATCCAACTTTTTAACTTCAGCCATTTTTACCTTTCAAATATAATTCTAATCTTATAATTCTAGCAGGGATACTGGGAATCGAACCCAGGCCAAAGGTTTTGGAGACCTTTATGATACCATTTCACCATATCCCTAAAGATATCTTGACAAAAAATTCAGCGCAAAACACCTATACTTTTTGTCAAGTTCTTTAATATTATACACTATATTTATAATTTAGCCATTCCATAATTAATATCAAATTTGACAGTTGAATCATCAAAACCACTTTTAATCTGAAGTTCTTTTAAATCTTCTTTAACAAAGTGCATTTTATCAGCATCAATCGCAAAATGAAAATCGCAATATGGTTTAGTTTCTGTTAAATCAGATTCAATGCCAATCCAATCATTTTGCAATTCAATATCGTTGATATCACTGAAATTATTCTCACCACAATCTGTATTAATATACTGATCACTACCTTCCAAAGGAACAAAATAATTCATGTATCCCTCATTTCTACTTGATTGCTTTTGACTATTATAATCATACATTGGAGTAATAAAATCTAGTTCATCGCTCCAATATGGAAAATGAGTCGTATGTAAAGTGTAATCACAATCAAAAATATTGTTTACTCGATTAGCACATTTTAGCTCTGAAACAGACCCTTTTGCTTGATTTGATGTTTCTGCATTTGCGTAGCTTGAATTTGAAAAAACAAATCCAGAAATCACCAAAACGAAAATTGCAGCAATAGCTACAACATTTTTACTTATTTTATTATATAATTTATTCATATTTAAATTATACAAAATTAATATTGCATTTTAGTTACATTTTGCGCCGAAAATTATAACACTTTGGTTACAATCTAAACTAGTGCTATTAAATCAAAAATAGGAGGCGAAGAATTTCATGGATAATGAATGCTACTAAAGCAGCGGCTGGCATTGTAATAAACCATGTTTTAACGATATTAATTGCAGTTCCCCAATTTACTGAACGCATAGATTTTGTCGCCCCAGAGCCTAAAATAGAAGAGGTTACCGTGTGGCTTGTTGAAATTGGTGCATGAATAAAAAAGGCTGTGACATAAAGAACAATAGCCGATACAGACTCAGCAGCAAACCCTCTAGCAGGATCAACGTCAACAATTTTAGATCCAAGCGTTGTCATAATCTTTTTTCCGCCAACAAAAGTTCCAAGACCAATTGCTCCTGCACAAGCACATTTTATCCAAAGTGGAATATCAGAGTCAGCATGCGTAATTCCACCAATTCCGGCAGCGGCTGCAGCCATAAAAATAATACCCATTGATTTTTGAGCATCTTGCAATCCATGGCCTAAAGCTAAAGCGGCTGATGAAAAAATTTGTGCCTTCTTGAAAGCTGAAAAAGTTTTTCCTGGATTACGTTTTCTAAAAACCCATTGAAAAATAGTCATAACAATAAAGGCACAAGTAAAACCGATTATTGGTGAAAACAACATTGGCTCAATCACTTTATAGACAATTTGAATCCACTGAACATGAACTTCTGGATGGTAAAGAGAAGCTGAAAACCCAGCTCCAACCAGCCCACCAATAAGAGAGTGAGAAGATGATGAAGGCATTCCGAGATACCAAGTTGTCAAATTCCACGTTATAGCACCTAAAAGCGCAGAAACTATAATAATCAACTGATCTTCAGGGTCAATCATAGTAATATGGATAATTTCTTTAGCTATTGTCGTAGCAACTGCAGTTCCAAGCAATGCTCCAACTAAATTCATGCCGGCTGCTAAAGTAAAAGCAGCACGAGGTTTTAATGCTCTTGTAGAAACAGAAGTTGCTATTGCGTTTGCGGCATCATTGAAACCATTAGTAAAATCAAAGCTTAAAGCAACAACAATTACGGCAATTGCTAAGGCTAAAATCATTATTATCCTTTATTTACCCTTTGATTGCTATCATTTGAATCAGACTAGCAGTGGCCTTAAAAGCTTGTGCAATAGTTTGCAAAGAATCAGTCAAACCTTTTGTTTTAATTAAAGATACGGCATCAATCTTTTTATCTTCAAATAATTGACTTAGTAATTTTCTGTGATGTTTTTCACAATCAATTACTAATTCTAAAATCTTATCTAATTCTTCATGATGAACTTTAATATCTGAAAGCCCTGACAAAATTGCGAAAAGGCGAATTGCCATGTCTTCCAAAATGCCAACTTGCTTAGCAGCTTTCTTAGGTAAATCATCAATCTTGTATAAGTAAATCAAATCAACAGTTTCATAAAAACCATCAATAATATCATCAACATGTGTCCCGACACGATACATATCTTCACGATCAAACGGAGTTACGAAAGTCGTGTTTGCCCAAATTGAAATATCTCGCTTAACAATATCAGCCTGCTCTTCAATAACTTGCATTTGGTGAGAATAGTCAGCATAAGCTTTTTCTCTATCACGAACAGCAATTGCCTTACCGCCAGACTCATTTTTGGTGCTATCAATTTGGATAACCGCACTTAATATTTTTGCGGATTTAACGACAAAGTCCCCCATCTCATTATAGAGACGGAGGTAACTTTTGTCTTTAGGTGAGAAAATTCCCATAATTAACCTATTTCAATATTATGCAGAAAGAGATTCCTTAAGAGCTGCTAAATCAGCATTGTCACCAAGCGCAGTTGTGTGCTCAGTTTCGCCAAAGCTTTGATCTCCATTGCTCTTCTTACGTGTTCTCTTAGCTTTTACTGGCTCAGGAGCGCTCTCTTCAACATTAGCTTCTTTTTCACGAAGTTCTTTGATGAATACTCTGTGAGCTTCCCAAATCTTACGAGCTTGTAGATAGTTAGCTTCCCAAGCAGCTTTCTGCTCTTCAAAACCAGCTTTCCACTCATTAGTTTCAGGATCAAATCCTTCTGGGTAAATATAATTTCCTTGTTCATCAAAGTCAGTAGCAGCGCCATAAAGTGCTGGATCAAACTCTTCAGATTCAGGATCAACCATATCGTTTGCTTGTTTAATTGACAATGAAATACGACGACGTTCAAGATCAATATCGACAATTTTAGCAAATACATTATCGCCAACTTTAGCAATTTGATCAGCTGATGCAATATGCTTATTTGAAAGCTCAGAAATATGAACTAAACCTTCAATACCATCTGCAACTTTAATAAATGCACCAAATGTAACCAATTTAACAATTTGTCCAGGAACAATTTGTCCAATAGCATGGTTACGAGCAAAGATTTGCCATGGATCTTCTTGAGTTGCCTTGATTGAAAGTGAAACTCTCTCACGATCATCTTCAATTCCAGTAACTTCAACTGTAACTTCTTGTCCAACTTTAACAACCTCAGATGGGTGATCAACATGATTCCAAGAAAGTTCAGAAACATGAACAAGACCATCAACACCACCAAGATCAATAAATGCACCAAAGTTAGTAATTGAAGAAACAACACCTTTACGGATTTGTCCAACTTCAAGACCTTCCATAAATTTACTACGCTCTTCGATTTCAGATTCTTCAACAATCGCACGGTGTGAAAGAACAACATTGTTACGTTGTTTATCAAGCTCAATAATCTTAAAGTCCATAGTTTTGTTCAAATACGGATCCAAATCACGAACACGACGAGTTTCAATTAATGAAGCAGGTAAGAATCCACGAAGACCAATATCAACAATCGCTCCACCTTTAACGATTTCAATAACTTTACCTTCAATAATGCCATCTTCATCTTTAACCTTTTGAGCCTCAGTCCAAGCCTTTTCATAAACAGCACGTTTTTTAGAAAGAATTAAACGTCCTTCTTTATCTTCTTTTTGGATAACTAAAGCATCTACTGTGTCCCCAATATTTACAACATCTTCAGGACGAGCATTTTTTTGAAGAGAAAGTTCTTTAGCAGGAATTACACCTTCAGTTTTATATTTAACATCAACGAGAACTTCATCTCTGTCAATTTTAACGATTTCTCCAGTGAGAACATCACCATCTTTAAAAGACTTTAAAGTCTTATCAATTTCTGCCAACATATCTTCCGTTGACTTGAAATCATTTACAGCTACTGCTGCTTCTTTTTTTGCTGCCATATTCTAGTAGCACCTTTCTGTATATTTAATTTTCGTGGGGTTCACCGCAAAAGATGCAGACAAAACTTTGACAAAACACTTTTGAAGCTCCCCGTAGAAACGGACATAACTTACAATTAATATTATACCTTAAATTAAAAAACACTCCTATTCTGGGCGTGCGGATTAAATCCCATACATTTTTGAATCCTTAAAGAGAGGATAAAAAAATGGACAACAGACTTGTTGACCCAAAAATAAAGAATAGAGCTTTGAATTATTTATTCAAGCAT
>JAISHP010000114.1 GCA_031262545.1 Candidatus Ancillula hodotermitis
GATAAGTGTTATCACCCCAACAAAAAACATTTCCAACAACAGTTAAACCACAAGTGTGATTCTGGCCACTTACTGTTTGTATATATTCAGCAGGAGGTTGAAGTTTCAAATCGACATTCTTTGAATTAGCTGGTGAAACTAGTTTTGTTAAATATATTCTAAAATCAGTAACATTACAATCAGCATCTAATTTGTGAACTCCCATTGAATCCGAATTAGAAGTCGATGGTTGATAATCGTAACTCTCACCATTATTATTTGAATAACTGACTTGCCCACCTTCAGGTATATTTACTATCGATCCAATTTTGAAACAAGTCCCAACAGGTATAGAATGATGAAAAATAACATCATCAGCCGTTGCTTTGCCAATATTATTATACTGAACTGTATAAGTCACTCCTTCATTCGCTTCAAGGCTATCAGCAGATCCTGAATTGTCAGCCTGACCATTAATTACTAGCATAACATCTGGACGGTAAACCAAAGTGTTCGTGATGGCTTGATTATTTGAATCAACTAAATCTGTTTTTAGTTGATGCCTTGGATCTTCTGGACTACCAGGAACAAATCCATACTCATCAACCCAATCATTATCAACTCTAAAAATTGGTTGAATATTTTCCCCTTGAGGGAGAGTTGAAACAACTTTTCCAGAAACTGTAAAACTAACTGACCCTCCTGCTGATATACAAGCATTTGTATTATGGTCTGAATTATAGCCCTGTTGCGGATTATTTACATCACCAATAACCCAATTCAACATAGGTTCCCCAAAATTATCAAAATGATCAGAATTATCTCTGAAATGAACAGTATTGGATATATCTGTAGGATTTCCCAAATTATCAATTGGAGCAAATGTGGACCCTTCTGTAAGCGAAGTTCTTAAATCTTGAACTTTTAGACCTTCTGGATTAGTATCAGTAATATACGCAGAATCATGAGGTACAATCATATCAAAATTTACCGCACAAATCTTTGTTAAACCTGAATTTTGAATATTGATTGTCCAAGATATATCCTCATTTGGCCGTGTTTGCAAAACAGATGGTTTCGCAGCAATTGCCAAATCACCTCTCGGGATAGTAACCCAATTAGAACTACTATCATTTATTAGTGCAGCTTTATTGTCTTTTTCGGTTTTTTCAATTTTAACCTTATCCCAATCTTGATAATTGATCTCAATCTGTTGACTAGTCGAAGTAATAGTATTAGATGCAAGCGTAAAAGGAGTTCCTGGAGAAACAATATCGCTTGTTGGTGCTGTGTATGAAAAATCGACACTGTGTTCTTCTCCATATTTCAAAATTGTTGATTCAGGTATAACAACTGCACCAACAGGATGACCTTGACCTCCGCTAATTCCACCATCTAATGGGTTATCAGTCCAATCCGAATCTTTAACATAATTATATCCTGGTTTAAATTTATAATCAGAATTCTTAGGATCAGAATATTTATCCCAATCACTCTCTGTTCCCTTATAATAATAGATTTTGTCACCTTTATTACCTTTTATTACCGAATAAACTGAACTATATTTAGGTAATTTTACCAAAACAGCCGCATCACTAGCTACTTCTTTACCCTGATTTCCATATTTTAGATAATATGTATATGTTTGCTTCTCCATAACAGAATTAGATTCAACTGAAACTTTAGAGTAAACATCTGTAATCGCTTTAACAACATCAGCACTAGATGAATCTTTTGAACATTCCTTTTCCACTGAATACCAGTCATTTACATTAACTGGGCAATTATTTAATCTTTCCCTACTTGAATCACTTTCTTCTTCAGCATTCCTGATATAACTAGCAGCAGTATTTGTAGCTATTTTTCCCGACTGCAGATCTCCAGAAACAGTTGCTGAATAAACTAATCTCAACTGCCCTTCTGCGGGGAAAACACCAGTATCTAATTTATCATATTTAATATTACCAATTGTAATTTTAGTTGGGGTTTTACCACAATCATTATTAGATAATGGATCTTGTGTAACTCCAGATATCTGCCAACCATCATTAGCAGTTAAATCATTATTAAAACACAAACCAGCTGGAAGGATATCTTGAATAATAGTTTTATTTGCCTCTACAGCGGCAGAATTGACAACATTTACGTAAAAATAAACTACATCACCAGTTACAGGATTGTCAGCATCAGTAGTTTTAATAACCTTCATACTCGGATTAATAATTGTCACTATAGCCGCATTAGAATTAACACACTCTTCATTACTTATTCCAGTTTCTAGAACATTAGCCGCACAACCCTGAGCATAGTTACTCAAAGTTGATCCAACTTTAAACAAAGAATAAGCACTTTCATCAATTTTAGTCTTAATATGCAATGTTCCACCAACACCAGGCATAACCGCATCTTTGCTACCAGAAGCTAGTTTTGCCAAAATTGAGTCCGAATTAGTTTTTCCATCTGCAAAGTTTAGCGTTAATTTCTGTGTTTTAGAATCATAAGACTTATCTATAAATTCGGATAAATCGGATTTTTTTGGTAAATTCATAGGAGAATCTTGTGCAATTTTATTCCAATCAACCCACATTGCAGTTGGTTTAACATACTTTGGCAAATTATCAGTTAACTTAAACGTATGTTTGACATCACCCGCTGAATCAAAATTAATATCCCACTGCGTTTCTCCATCTACAGAATTTACAGTAGGAGAGCCCGATTTCTGAATATTAATTTGAATATTTGCCAATACTAAAGTAGTAACTTTATTCTGAGGTAGAAATTGATTATTATAAATAATGCCTGAATCTGCAGTATGAACTGACCCTTGAGGAGTTTTATGTCCAATTTTGTCAGCTGCAAAATAATCACGAGTATTATACCCGATTTTTATCGTTTCTCCATAATAAAAATAATCTTTAATTACAGCAATATAGGCAATATTATTTCGTCCTGAATCGCTTGATAACGAATCACTTGATAACCAAGCGGCAGGAATATCCCATTTGCCATTGCCAAGATCTTGCCCTAAAACAAAATTATTCATAATCTTGCTGTTTGTCCAATTATAGGTAGAATCAAAATCACCATCTAACTTTCCCGTTTTTACCATATCCTTTGATGCAAAATAAAATTTACAACCAGGACATTCGTAATTACCAGCAAATTTATCTTCACCACTACTTGATAAACCTAAAAGCTCAACATTTTCAGGAACAGCAGAAATAAGAATTGGATTAGCAATTGAAAGTCCTGAAATATTTGTTGAATCTAACATATAATCAATTTTATCATAAGGATTAGTCATATCATTTCTAGGCATAATATAGCCTTGATTACGTGTCAAATGAGTTGGGATATTCCACTCATCTAATGGATTGACAGTATAATTCGCTGAAGCCGATGATTTATACTCCTGACCTCCACAAAATCCAACTGTTGGACCATATCCATAGACATTTGATGTAACTCTAATTTGAGAAGCTGATAAAACACCTTCTGGTATTCTAATTGAGAATTTCAAATCTTTAGAAGTTGAAACGGACATATCCCCTAAGTCAAATTTAAATACCCTTCTGCGATCTTGACTATTAGTGTCATTTACGATTTCTCCATTCTTAGGATTTGCAGAGCCTGGGCTCATTAAAATTTGAGGATCAAACCACTGATCACCTACCAAAATTGAATGTATTTCCAACTGAGCTTTCACTCGTCCCAAAGTTACATCACCCGTAGATCGAATTGTGTATGTCCAATCAACAGTTTGCCCCACGTCAACAGCCTGACTACTTCCTAAGCTTGAAGTGACTTCAGGAAGAGGAGGCTTGCCTATCGTATTCTCAAAATCTGAATATTGCAGAGAAACAACTTCTGAAGTAAAAGCAGGATTATTCTCTAATGAAATATCACGATCAGTGTGTGCAAAAGTTACAATATTTATAGTATCTGTTTGACAAGATTGAGAATGTCCATCATCCTTTAACGCAACTTTTACAGTTGCTTGAATTTTAGATGGTGCATTTTTACAAGCAGTAACATTCTTTTCAACCTCAGTATTTTTATCAATTGAGCTCGCTAAACAAGGAGTTGAAAAAATAACCCAACGAATATCAGAAAGATTTGCTGGTAAACTAGCAGACCACCCATTTCCAGGTGGTGTCTTCGTATCAAAACTAGGGTAATCACCATCACTTCCATTTACAAAATCAGCTGTTGAGTAATAAATCGTTCCAGTGCTTGTATCTGCTCTTTGAAATTCATACTTATTCGGATCAATCGGAATGACAATATAAGGATTAATCATATAATTCAATCCTTTATTCACATATTGAGGGACATAGACTGTAGTCTGTCCCCAAGTAACTGAAGAACCTGCTCGATCATCACTTCCACCTGTAATCGACATTCCACCATCAAGTGATTCACCTAAAGCATATTCACCTTTGGATGTCGGAGCACAAAAAAGTTTAATATTTACAGAATTCACAAGATTAGAAACATTGTCACCAGAAGCAGTGGCTGTAACTCTCAAACTCTTCCCTGCTGCGTTCATGAAATCTTGGCAATTACTCTTCAAATCAACCTGAAAAGAAAAAATATTTGTGGCATGCGCATTACCATTTACACTATTTCCCGAATATACTAAACTATATACTCCATTATTTTCTGAATAAGTATATCCGCTTCCAGAAAAACGCCCTGCTATATCACCAGTTCCTAAATGACAATATTCTATAAAGTAATTGGCAATCTCTGTAATATTTATTGTTATTTTAGGATTTATAATTGGTGTGATACCTAAAGTTCTTGAATTTTGATTTTGAAAGACTTCCTCATAAGTAACCTTGCCGTCCCCCAATTGTGAAACGATATTTTCACCATCAATTTTATAAGCACCAGATGTTACTCTTAACGTCTGTTTTGGGTCAGGATCAGAATTTACTAATTCTACAACCTTATTTGAAACATCACCAACTAAGGAATTATCTGAACCTATAGCAAATTTAAATGAAATTTTCTCTCCTGAAGGTGTATTTACATCAGATTGGTATGTTAAAGTCATTTGTTTCATTTCAGCAGATTTAATATTTGAAACACTAATATATGGAGTTCCCGCTGGAATTCTTGTTTTTTTAGAACCTGATCCTAAATATATTTCTTTGGATGTTGCAAAATTAGTAGAAGGTGAAATCAAACTAGGTGCTATTGTAGTAGCCGAATTAGGAACCGGACTTAATAAATAAATTTTAGTTTGTTTCGCATCTATCCTTGCCGCACTATAAGTTAAATTAATACTAAAATTTTCTCCCGACCAAGATTCACTTTTAATTAAATTTGCTTTTAAATTTAATAACGAATCTGGGATCCACTGTGTTGTAATTGAAGAAACAGAAAATGGTGTGTTTGAACCTGAAATTTGAACTTTATACCAAAGATAAAGATATTTTGTCTTATCAATTCCTTTAATATCAATTACTCCATTTTTAGTAAGCGTTTTATTCGGAGTAATTAAACCAGCTTTATCACA
>JAISHP010000057.1 GCA_031262545.1 Candidatus Ancillula hodotermitis
CCTCCACTAGCAGTTATTGTCCAGTTATTATTCTTCTGAATATCTGTCGCCGGAAGATACATAATTCCAGCCGCTTGCCCAGATGAAGTTACTAGCGGCTCAGCAGAAGTATCCCCACAAGTTCCTGTTCCTAAACAAGTCATCGCTTCTGCGTTATACGGTAAAGCATTACCAGAATATGTAAAGTTAGTTCCGTTTGTTGTATAATTATCCATTGATTTTGGAATATATACCGGATAGACAGGCTCTGAACCATTATCTTCTCCGTTAGTTGGAGCTGGAGAAATAGAATTATAGACCGGCTCAACTTTTGAATCATCAGAAGGAACTGCTTGTTTACCGCTAAAAGCGAAAATATTACCGCCTGTGATGTTGATTTTATCCGGAGCGTTATAAACCGAATCACCCCATTCCGAACCACCAATCCCGAAAGAATAACCCGCCAAATCTACACTTGCAACAGAAGCCTCAGCAATAACAGTTCCGCCAGAAATATCAATTTCTCCGAATTTGACTGCTCCATGTGCAGCTAAACTACGATGTTGTCCGCCATAGCCGATTCCCGCTCCGCCAACGCGTCCTCCGGAAGTATCACCAATTACATCTCCACCTTTAGAGATGACTAGACCATTAATAATTGAGATTTTACCAAGCTGATTGACGCCCGTAACCGACCCGCTTGCACTCTGAGTTCCAACATCACCACCAGCAGTTCCAATTCCAGCTCCTGCATTGTATTGAGAATCAGCAGAAGTAGCAATAACGGTTCCGGTCGTATTAATCGTTATATCATCAACATAAGTAAAATCAGTTATTCCTGCCGAGCCCACTAAATCTGCATCTCCACCACCACCAATTCCAGCGCCTTGTCCCCAAGATCCTGAACCACCCGCAGCTGCAGTAACATTAGCATTACCGGTAATTGAAATTGCGCCCGAAGAACCAATACCGGTAATTGTTGCAACATCATACGCCCCACCGCTACCAATTGCTGCACCCGTGCATCCCGAATAATAAGTCACTCCGCTAGAAGTCCAAGGTGTCGTATCAGATTCAGAGTTAACTGTCACATTTCCAGTAATATTAATTACTCCAGACTGACTATATTGACCGCCATTTCCTCCAATTCCGGCTCCAGTACCGGCGAATGAAGCTTGAACATTGCCGTTATTAGCATCTGGTCCGTTAACTGACCCCGATTTAGCGGAAACAATTCCGTCACCTTCAATAGTTAAGTTCGCACCTGCTGGAACATGAATCCCAGCTTTTCCAGTATTAGCAGTTGTAGCAGTTGGCGAAGCGACCGACAAAACACTATTTTTGATCACATTTAAAGTCAGGTTTGCAGAATCGGTATCATCATTGTCTAAACCAAGATCAATTCCTGGAATATTAGTGGAAACTGGCATTGCTGTTGTATTGCCAACAATATTCAAAGTCACATCCAGACCAGCATTTATCATCAAGGCATGGTCAGTTGGAATTTGCGAAGCCGATCCACCGCCTGGCGTAGCCCCTTTCCAAGTCGGATCATCAGCAATTGAGTAAGTTCCTGCCGTATTGATAACCAGTGAACCAGAATTAGCTGAGCAAGTCGAAATAGAAGTTACAGCAACCGATAAATCAAAGAAAGAATATCCGCAAGAATTTTTAGGCGTTTTATAAGTGTACGTTTGCCCCGTATCGTAGAAAGTTTGATCTGTTCCATATTGTAAGTAAACTTGATAAAGACCGGCTGTCTGAGCAGGAGAATCAAACATTAAAGTATTAGCATCAGTCACAGCCACATTAGTTGCTAAGTTAGCGGTCGCTGAACTACCACTACAAATTGTTGAAACAGAAGTAGAAACAGTCCCATTTGGAACCATACAGATTTTCGGAGTTTGCAAGAAGCGAGTTTTATCCAAAGCATAATTAGCTGCTAATGTCGAGCTGTCGACAGCACTATCATAAAATCTAAACGAATTCATAGTTCCCAATGTTTGTTGATTTACCTGAGTATTATTAAAGAAAGAAACAAAGTTCAGCGCATCTGATTCAAACGGATAATTTGGATTTCCACCTGTCAGAGTTTGGCTTTGAGTGGAAGTTTGATCATTAACACGTAAAGTAGTTGTCAATTTAGTCCCGTCATACTGTGCAACAGCTTGAATAATCGATCCTGAAGCAATACCTGTAATCCCAGGAATTTCAGAAGTCAACCACCCTGGTCCCCCATTATTTCCACCGTTTGTCGAACAATAATCTAATCCTAACCCAGAAGCATCTATTCCAAACCACCAGTCCAACCCATTATTGCAACTTCCACCTGTCTGAGCTCCAGTTGCATTCGACATTCCTTGAGCCAAGGAATATTGATGAACAGAAGGTGTCGTTCCGCTAGTTGTCGAAGCTCCCCAGTCTTCCGAAATTACTCCTGTCCATTCTATTGTAAACGCAGAACTTGCCCTATTGTCTACCTTAATCTCCCCATATCTCGGAACTTCAGTTACTCCGGTATTTTCATCACTCATTCTAGAATAAATTCCATTATTACTCCAAAGCGGATTTGTTAATTTTGCATCACCAAACTCAGTTCCGCTCTTCAAATTCTTCCAAGTGTCAGTTGTGTAGCTGTGTTTCGAATCGCCATTTCCAGTATTATCAATTCCGTCATACTGCGCAACTAAATTCGGCTGTGAATAATCAGATGAAGAAGTCGATGGCATCCCCGTTCCCGAGAGTGTCACATGTTGTCCACCAGTAGTTGAGCCCCAGTTTGGATTAATATCTGTCACAGAAATACCAGTGTCCCCAATTTTACCAATATTAGTAAGTAGATTGACCCCAGCAGTTAAAGGCTGCGCCGAATAAGTAACATCAATATACGCTGCCGAAACTTTCGACATAATATTCGACCAACCTGCCGTTATTGAACTATCTACTCCACCAAAATTAAATTTAATCCTATCGCTTTCGACTGGCAACCACATAACCCCGTTAACATTCGTTCCATTATTGACTAATCCGGTAAACGAAGTTCCGCTAAAAGTAGAAGTTGAGCAATCGCCCGTTCCTAAACACGCCTGAGCCTTAGTTGAATAACCAACCTCAGCCCCTTCTGAAGTTGTAAAAGTTACACCATCAGTTGCTGCGTTAGAAATTGTTGCTGGAATATAAACTGGATAAACTAGACCACTTCCATTGGTTGACCCATCATAAGTCGGACCGCCATTATACCCACCGATAGTATTGTAATATTGTGTAATTGTGCCATTATAATTAGTTCGGTTACTAGCGTAGATATTTCCACCCGTTATTTGTACATCCGGACAAGTAACAGCCCCGTATGTCATTGCAGTTCCAGAGTTCCAATTATTATCATATACCTTGGATTCCCCATTCACACAACCTATTGAATTATTCCAAGATTGCAAAGTAAAAACAGTTGGCGTTGTGTATCCATTACTTCCAGAATCAGAATTTTGCGCAATAACTGTTCCACCAGAAATAGAAATCTTACCCATCGCTGAACTTCCCTTTAATCCGGTTCCATTATTAGCTCCGCGACACCCCATTCCGATCGCAGCGACTTCCGCGCAAATATTTGTGTTTGTTGTTGCGACTACTGTTCCATTTTTAATATTGATATTATTAACAACCGGTCCGTAGCCATTTTGAGCTTGACCAGACCCCTGAAAAGAACCAGTTCCGATCGCCGCGCCTGTTAAAGTCCACTGAGTTGTTGTAGCTGAATCAGGTGAGGCATTTCTAGTTGAAGCGACGACTGTTCCGGTTGTGTCAATTGTAATATTACCAGAATCTCCACCACGAACAGTGCAGCCTGTCACTCCGCCGCCGCCAATCGCTGCTGGCCCCATAAATCCAAAATCTTGACCATCCATATAAGCCTTGACATTAGCAGAACCTGTAATATTGATATTCCCACCCGAACCAGCACGCAAATAATTTACACAACCAGAAATAGATCCACTTGCATATTTAACACCAATTCCACCACCGCCAATCGGCGCACCCCCGACTGCCGCCGAAAGAACATTTCCACTTTGGATATTGATAGTCCCCGCCGAATTATTACCAAAGATTTCATTAATTGGCGAACCTGACCCAGTCCCAACCGGCGCACCATACGCATCGCCACCAATTCCAGCTGCGAAGAAACTACCTGAATATGCTTTTAGAAAACTATCGTTCTGACCATAAACTGTTAAAGTTGCTCCGGTTGGAACATGGATAGGAGCAGAAGTATATGTATAATGAGGATCAGAAAAGTCATAACCAGGCATTGTCCACGCTGGCGAAGCTTCATGTGGGAAAGAAAAAAGACTATCATTTGTTTGGGTTGGAGTATTCGTAACAGTTACTCCGGCAGCAATATCTAATTTCAAACTAGCCCCGCTGGCAATATCTATTCCTGAAATATCATTAGTTGGTCGATTGATAATATTCCCGTTAGCTTCAATACTGGCATTAACCCCCGCAGGAATCGCAATTGAATGGTTACCAGAAAGATTATCACTAGCGTCTTTGATTGAATACGGAACATTGGCTCCAGAAGAATCAAAAACCTGATCGGCATCACGGTTGATTGATAAAACTTTAGTTCCGTTATTGTCTGTGCATGTTGTTCCAACCGCAGTTGGATAAACAGTGTATCCACAAGTATCAACAGAAACGCCAGAATCGCTACTTGATAAGGTTAGCCAGTTAGCGGCGCCTTGAGAATAGGTTGCAGGAGCATAAGTTGCACCTACCGAACTAATTTCTAAATTTGAAGCTCCAGCAAAAGCACCATCTCCTGTTACAGTTTGAGCTGCAGCATCAGCTGGCAACCACATTACCCCAGATTGCGAGTAAGGCGCTTCTTGGAAAGTGGTAAAGTAAGTTACCGTGCCATCACTATAAGTATAAGTTCCAGTATTAATTAAATCATCACTTTTAGCTTTATAAGTATAGCCTGATTGATCTACTGAAAATGTCGTATTACTTGGATCAAAATCACCACTCAGAATAGAATCCGAAGGCATATAAACAGGATAAACTAATTTTGAACCATTTGCTGTTCCATTAGTTGGCGCTGGATAGATTGAATTAGATCCGTAAGTATTCTTTGTTGATGTTGAAGTTGGATCTTGACCATACGCATAAATGTTTCCACCCGTAATATTAATTGTAAAGTTAGGAGCAACAGCGGGAGCATACCCATCTACACCCGGATACGATTGTCCTATTCCATAGCTTAAAAGAGAAGGAGTATCTCCAACAATAGTGTGGTCTTGAGTACTTGAAATAGCGATAATTGTTCCGCCACTAATGTTAATCGACCCACCAGTTTCATAGGTTGCCCCACCTAGTCCAGCTTGAACTCCCCCAGTGCCGATTCCGGCTGGGGCATATTTGGCATTATTACCCGATTGTCCGCCCTGCGCAAAAATAGTTCCTCCGCTAATGTTAATTGTTCCAGGGTTACCAACATAAGCATATGAAGAAGTTGCTCGAGCATTTCCCGAACCAATTCCTGCTGACCCCCCGCCAGAATTAGTAGGTGTCGCAGTTCCTCCAGCAACGGCATTGACTGTTCCATTTATGATATTTACAGTTCCGCCTGATCCGCTATAAGCTGGTGTATTGAGGTTATTAACATAAGCTGCGCCCCCAATTCCTGCTCCGCAAACTGTAGAATCATATGCTATCTGCCCACTAACCGCAGTTACAGTTCCAGTCGTATTAATTGTAACAACTCCGCCATCCCCAGCGCTAACTCCATCAGTCGACGAAACCCCTCCGCCAATTCCAGCTGCCCCATTACCATCAGCGTAAGCTGAAACATCAACATCGCCTAAAATCTGAATTGTTCCAGCTGATTCTGAAGGATTTGTAGATCCTGACCCTCCAATTCCAGCGCCACCAGAATGTGTTAAGTAGCTTCCAAAATAAGCGTCAGTCGTTGTCGCTGCATAAGCTAAAACATAACCAGCCCCTTGCATAATCAAAGAAGATGTCGCAGGAACATGAATACCAGCATTCGGAAAAGGGCTATTAGATTGAACTCTACCTATATTCGGAGCTGACCCAGTATCTAAAGTTAGCGAACCTAAAACATCAATTCCGGAAACCGCATTTGTAGTCGGATTAGCAGTTAAAGGTCCAACGACATCTAGCGTCACCGAACTCCCCGCCGGAATCTTAATTGAATGATCAGTCGTTCCTGATCCATCATCCATAATCTGCGCTGTCCCAGCGGAAACTGTTAATATCTTATTAGAGCAACTTACTGCTAACGAACCCAAATCTTTATACTGATACCCACAATTGCTAGTAAAACCAGTCTGCGTTCCAAGTATTCGAGTAATCCAATTATTCGGATAAGTTATATCCGCATAATTATAACGACCAAGAACTTCGTTGATTGTGAGCAAATTTTGATAAGTAGCGAAATTACCATCGCCATTAACAGATTGCGAACTAGCAGTTGCTGGTAAATATATCATCCCATTGATTCCGCCAGACTTTCCCCCAGACATCACGCCAGACATCACGCCGGGTTTGGCAAAATCAAATGTCAACGGACTATCATCTCCTGCTAAAGCATCTAAATAAGAAAAAGTTCCATTTGCTATAACATCATCAGCCTGAGCTTTATAAGTTGAGGCAGAACCAGAAGTCAACGAAACTGTAAAATTAGTTCCGTCTGTCGGAATCGAGTTTGTCAACGTCATACTAATTGCTGTTGGAATATAACTTGGATAAACGTAATTTCCGCTTCCATCAACAGGAGTTGGATAAATCGAATTAATGTTAAAAGTATTAGCATACCCCTGATATTTTTGCCCGTAAGCATAAACATTCCCGCCCGTAATAACTATCGGCAAAGTAGTTGAATCAATCGTTGGCGTTATTGTTTTCCCATCTGCTCCCAACATATCATAAGTTACCGTCATACCAATTCCGTAACTAAGCAGAACAATAGGTTGAGTAGAGCCAGCCTGTGAAGACACGGCGCCAAGATCAGAAGCGGCAATTACTTCACCGCCAGAAATTGTAATTGATCCACCGGTTTCAAAAATCGCTGCACCGGTACTGGCATAATTAGCACCTTGTCCTCCGTAGCCAATTCCAGTCCCCGAAGATTTACTCGTATTTCGAGCGACCCCGCCCTTAGCGATAACTTTACCTCCCGAAATGTTAATCACCCCAGGATTGCCAATTTCCGTCGACAAAGACGCATCTGCAGTTGAAGTTCTGCTCAATCCTGAGCCTAGTCCTGCTGAACCGCCAACAGAATCTCCTTTAGTTTCATATCCCCCCGCCAAAGCAATAACAGTTCCGTTTTGAATATTTACCGTTCCTCCTGAACCGCTCGACAAACCATTCGCTCCAAGATAATTTGCTCCACCAATTCCAGCGCCGCACTTACTTGAATCCCAACTTGCTTCGCCCGAGGTTGCCCGAACTGTTCCAGTTGTATTAATTGTTAAATTAGCCCCATCACCTACTCCAGCGCTTGAGGCTCTAGAATCTGTTCCAAGAGACGCCGCTCCGCCGATTCCGGCAGCATAATTCGCATTCGATTTAGCGGAGACATTGACACCGCCTAGGATATTTACTGTCCCAGCAGTTTCGCCAGCGACTCCAGAAGAAGCCCCAGTGTTACCGCCGATTCCAGCTCCTCCAACGCCTCCACCTTCAGCAACTGCCAGTAAGTCGCCGCTTCCTTGAATAGTCAAACTCGCTCCGCTTGGAACATGCACCCCTGCTTTTGGTAGCGGCGAATCAACATCAACCTTAACCCCATCGCTAATATTTAAAGTCAAAGTTCCTAAATCGTCAATGCCAGAATACCCCGAAACTGTTGGCTTGCCAGATAAATTATTAATCACATTTAAAGTTACAGTCTGCCCAGAAGGAATCTTGATTGAATGATTAGTTCCAATTGAACTATTTGAATCATCAAATATCGTATAGGTTCCTCCGTTGGTGAAACTTAAAACATTATTCGCCCCGCAGCTAGTATTAGTTGTATCTGAAATCGTATATCCGCAAGTCGTTAATGATGATCCGCTGGTATATAAATAACTTTGCCCAGTGTCGTAAAAATTAGAATCACTTTCTCCATATTGTGCATAAATTTGATATAAACCGGATTGAGTTTGCGCTGGAGCAGAAAACGCCATCTCTCCTGATGATTTTACAATTACCCCAGTTGCTAAATTTGAACCTGTGCAAGTTGAAGCAATACTGCCAGAAGCTGTTCCCGCCGGAACTAGGCAAATTTGCGGTGGAGCAAAGAAACGTTTTTTATCAATCGCGAAATTGCTAGCAACCTGACTTGCGTCCAAAAAGGTATCATACTGCCGAAACGCCATATCTGTTCCATTAATTGAATAAAATCTATTCATTCTATGTCCAAAATAAGTATAAATCGCATTAATATCGCTAAAAATATCGGTAGCGTTTGCTGAAGTTGACTGACATGTATCATTAGATCCATTTAGGTTTATTGAACAAGACCCAATTTCAGTTCCGTTTATGTAAGCGTGAACGGTTTTATCATCTGGATTATACGAAACAGCCAAACTAACTAATTGCCCAACTGGAAGATCATAATAATCCTTAACTGACGTAAAAGAATTTGTTGAAAGAGACGTGTTGTAGTTCGGCATTTGAAATAAGAATTGAGTATCACTTGCGCTATTTGAACCAGATCCGATCCGCAAAGTTCCGCAGTTATTATCTTCTCCTGCTCCAGAAGCAGCACAAGGAGTATTTATAGTCCCAGAAGAATTCACAGTCCCATCAGCATTCACTGGAGTTAGCTGCGATGTGAAGTTTAAAGGCCAAGCTCTTTGATCAGAATTTGCTGTAGTAGGCTTAACATTAATTCTAGTAACCAGTTCATAGGTCTTGAATTTTTTAGGCACAGTTGTAAATATGAGATTATTTCCTTCTTGAGTAGTTGGAGAATTTAAAAATATTCCGCCGCCTGGATTCCACCAAGAAGCTTTACTGCCATCAGTATTTGTTCCTTGATTTACACCTTTTACAAAATTACTCGGATCCTTTAAATCTTGCCAATAATTAGCAGAAGAGTCAAAAGCAGTATCACCTTTACCTGTGTTATTAATACCATCAAACTGCGAAACTAAATCACTTACTTGATCATTATCAGTATCCTGCAAATAATCATCAGTTGAAGCGTGTGGCATTCCTGAGCCAGTCAAAGTAACAACATTCCCACCAGCAATATCACCACTATTTCCTTTAGAACCTGTAACTTGAAAAGCTAGACTAGAATCAGAACCAGCCGCTTTAGTCGAAGGAGCCTGAACCGGCGAAAGACTAGCAGCTGAAGCGAAAAAAGTATGTTGAGGCAAAACTAAAGCAACTAAAGCTAACGATACTATCATAGCAAAATTAGCAACAGCTACAATAACTTTACTTGTCCTCTCTCCTTTTATCACAAAAATATTATATCAAAAAAAAAAAAGATTTACAGTTTTTTCACAAAATTACTTAAATGCAAAAAAATATTTAGAATTCACTTAGACACGAATTGCTTAGATGCGAATTATTTAGAAGCAAAGCGTTCAATTTGTTCAGGAGAACCACCAACGATAATGATATCTCCAGGTAAAATTCTAGTATCTTGAGTAGCACTCTCAATCGGTTCGCCTGGTGTTTTAGTTCCTAAAATAGTAACACCAAATTTAGAACGAATCTTAGATTCGCGAAGCTTGAACCCCTGAACTTCGCGAGGAGGTGTCATCTTTACAATTGTAAAATCATCATCAACACGAATGTAATCTAAAAGTTTACCCGAAACAAGATGCCCTACTCTTTCTCCAGCATCAGCTTCAGGATTTACAATATGATGAGTTCCAATTCTTTCTAAAATACGAGCATGCTCATTTGTAGTTGCTTTTGCCCAGACATCATCGATTCCTGCATCTAGCAAATTACCAGTTGTTAAAATTGAAGCCTCAACATTTGTCCCAATTGCCACAATCGCCGTATTAAAATCACTTGTCCCTACTTCTTCCATAGCTGCCGGATCAGTCATGTCAGCTTGAACACAAGGGAAAAAAGCTGACCAGTATTGAACCAATTTTTGCGAAGTATCAACGCAAAGGACATCTTCTCCCATAGAATCAAGGGTTTTGGCAACAGAAGTTCCAAAACGCCCTAACCCTACAATCAGACAAACAACTTTTGTTTTTGCTTTAACTTCTTTTTCTTTACCGACAATTTTGCCAGTAAATTTTTCTGATTCAATCTCAGCCGTTGACATTAATTCAAAACCTCAATTCAAACTTCAATTAAAGCTAATTAAGACAGCGCTTTAGCAACTACAGCTTTTGCCTCATATTGAACTTGAGCTAAATGCTCTTCTGAGATAAAACTCTCCGCATAAATTTTATAAACATTTTCAGTTCCAGAAGGACGAGCAGCAAACCAAGCATTTTTGGTAGTTACCTTAAGTCCACCAATTGCTGCACCGTTGCCAGGTGCTTTTGTCATTTTAGCTGTAATTTCTTCACCTGCAAGAGTTTCAGCAGTTACTTGTTCAGGGCTTAATTTAGAAAGTTTATCTTTTTCTTCTAAAGTTGCTGGAGCATCAATTCTAGCATACCAACTTTGTCCATATTTCGTAACTAACTCTCTATGAATCTGACTAGGAGTTTTACCAGTTTTAGCAAAAATCTCAGAAGCTAACAAAGCCATAATCAAACCATCTTTGTCAGTAGTCCAAACTTTTTCATTAAATCTCAAGTAAGAAGCACCAGCCGACTCTTCCCCTCCGAAACCGAAAGAACCATCAATCAAACCAGGAACAAACCATTTAAAACCAACAGGAACCTCAACTAAAGGTTTATTCAATCCTTCAGCAACGCGATCAATCAAAGAAGAAGAAACAAGTGTTTTACCAATTTTTGGGCGATCAGACCAATTTCTACCCTCTCCAAAAAGATAACTAATAGCAACCGCTAAGAAATGATTTGGATTCATCAAACCAGGCTTGCCTGTTTTTGTTTTATAATCAAAATCAGCATCCGTAGTCACAATTCCGTGACGATCTGAATCAGCATCATTTCCAGTTAAAATATCATATTTTCCAGAAGAAGCAGCACCAGCCACTAAACCTGCCATGGAAAACTTAGAAGAACAATCCATACGAATTTTTTCATCCCAATCTAAAGTCATAAAACGGAAAGTTGGGTCAACTTTAGGGTTAACAACCGTTAAGTTGATACCATATTGTTTAGCGATTTCACCCCAATAATCTACTGAAGCCCCTCCGAGCGGATCTGCTCCAATTCTAACACCAGCATCTTTAATTGCTTGCATATCCACAATATTTTTAAGATCTTTAACATAATCATCACGAAAATCTACCAGAACAGCTTTGGCAAGTGCTGAATCAAAATCAATACGCTTTACATCTTTCCACCCGCTAGCTAGAATCTCATTTGCTCTGGCAGCAATAACTTTTGTCGCATCTGAATCTGCAGGTCCGCCATGCTCTGGGTTATATTTAAATCCCCCATCAGTCGGAGGGTTGTGAGAAGGAGTTACAACAATCCCATCACTCATTTGTGCCTTATCCATAATTCCCTTATCGTTAAGCAAAGAGTTATATTTCAAAATAGCGTGTGAGATTCCAGGAGTTGGTGTCCAAATCGCACACCCTTCAGGAGCTTTGCCTTGTTCAGCGAGATCTAAAAGTTCTTTTGTTACGTGTGAATCAATATGATATTCAATTTCGGTCGCTCCTAAGACCTCAAGAGCTGTTTTAAAAGCAGGAATTGAAAGCAAATGAGTATCAAAACCAATCATCAATGGACCGTGAATACCTTGATTTAGACGATATTCAGCAATTGCTGCCGTAATCGCTACGATATGAGCCTCATTAAAACTTTTACGCTGAGAGCCTCCACGGTGTCCAGAAGTTCCGAAAACCACTTTCTCAGCCGGACTATTAACATCAGGTTCTAATTCATAATATTTATCAACAACATCTTTTATATCAATTAAATCACTTTCAACAGCTGGTTGACCGGCACGATTAGCCATTTTGCATCTCCTTTTTTAGCTACCTTTATTTATTATCTTTAATTATGAGTATATTATACAACTAATATTGAAGGTGCGGTAAAAAATCCATCTCAAAGATTCCCCTCAATGGGGGTGACGCCGAAGGCGACGGGATGGTCGGACAATTGTAGTCCAATAAACCACCCCACCCTACGGGCACCCCTCCAAGGAGGGGAACTTAAGCTGCGATAAAGTGTCCGAAAATTTTAGCACACCGCCCTACAGTGGCAATATTATAGCGGTAATGTAATATCGTAAGTCAATCCAATTTCTTTTCCATCAACAATTGAAGTTGCTAAAGTTTTAATTGTCCCACCTAGTGAAACTATATTCTCTTTCACTATTGATAGTCCTAAGCCGTTGCCAACTTCTTTTCTTGAGTTATCCAGCTTTACAAAGCGATCAAAAATCTTAGATCTCATTTCTTTTGGGACACCTGGTCCAAAATCGCTAATTCTGATTCCGATATATTTACTATCAATTTTTTTCAATGTAAAAATTACAGCTGAATTTTCCGGAGTATAACGATTGATATTTTGAATAATATTATCAAAAACGGACAAGATTTTTACCTTATCAGACTTAATTACAAAATTACCGTCTTCAGGATCTAAATTCAATCTAACTGGACGCTTTAGCGAAAGAACCTTTAAATTATCCACTTCTAACTGCAAACATTTCTTCAAATCAACATCTTCAAAAGAATTGACAATTAACCCTTTTTTACTCTTTGCTTTACTGTTTGAGCTGTCAATTTTTGAATTATCTAGGCGAGCTAAAACTAACATATTTTCAATTAAATCATTCATTCTATTTGAATTAGTTTCAATTTTTTGAAATAACTCATCCACTTGCTCTTTAGTTATACTTTCTTTTTGCATATTATATAACTCAGAATAACCTTTAATTACTGTCAAAGGAGTTCTTAGATCATGCGAAGCATTTTGTATAAATTGATTTACCCTCACATTCTCATCTTCAACTTGTTTTAGTGATTTTTTAGCAACAAAATAGGCTGCTAATCCCCCTAAGACCACAAGACAGATAGTGGAGATTATGAAAAACGCAATCAAAGTTGAATTCAAATCATGCATCAACCCATTAGACATATCTTTTGAAAAATCTGGCTGTTTAGGAGCACCACCATACATTTGTTCTAGCTGTCCGAGAATTCCATCTTGTGCACTATTCGCTCTAGCCTGAACTCTTTTTTCCATATCTTTTTTTAAAGTTACTTGCAAGAGAGCAAAAGTTACACTTGAAGAAATAATTAATCCTCCTGTTAGAAGGGCTACCATAGTAATTGTGATTCTAACATGAACTTTTAATTTATTCCAATTGGTTACTATTTTTACCCATTCTCGGTTAATTTTATTACCAAAGTTTTTTACATTTTCCATTTCAATCTCCCAATCTATTATTTACGGAATCATATAGCCAAACGATCGTTTAGTCTTAATTAACTCTTTCTTTCCGCCTTTATTTAATTTCTTACGTAGATTAGAAAGATAAGTATCGATAATCGCATAACTTTCAGCCCACTCTTGATGCCATACCTCTTGCAAAATCTCCTCTTTAGAAACAATTCGACCTTTATTAATCAAAAGTAATTCCAAAATTTTATATTCAGTTGGCCCTAAAGTAATTGACTGTCCACCACGAGTAGCTTCGTGAGTTGCAAGATTTAAAACTAAATCATCAGCCGAAAGCTCTTTGTTTCCAATATCTAATACTTTTCTAGTAATATCAAAAGGACTTGAAAGATCACTTGATTCTGAATCTGTTCTGCGCAATATCGCCCTAACACGAGCAACTAATTCTTGCAAATCAAAAGGTTTAGTTACATAATCATCAGCCCCAACAGCTAGACCTTCAACTTTATTTGCAACAGCATCCTTAGCTGTCAAAAACAAAGCTGGAGTATTATCACCTGAAACTCTAAGCCGTTTGAGAGCTTCAATTCCTCCAAGTTGTGGCATCATAATATCCAAAATTAATAAATTATATTTTTCTCCTACCCCACCAGCATCTTCAACCTTCTTGATTGCCTCGTTACCATCTTTAGCAGTTTCAACATCAAAACCATTAAATTCCAAAGTTGTTGTTAATAATTCACGAATATCTTGCTCATCATCAACTACCAAAATTTTTTGTTTTTTATCTTCATTCATTTCCGACCTCTTTCTTATCTCATATACTTTTATTATACTATATTTTTACTAAATTTTTTTAATGTTTTTTAATAAAACTTTAATGTTAATAAAGTGGCGCCCGCTCTTCCTCACCCCGCGAGCGCCACAACACACACCTATCTTACTTTTGCGCCTTTCTTTAAAGGTGCTAGATTAAAGACCTTATCAGAAAGCTTTGCTACCTCTGGAGAATGAGTTACTATGATAACACAACGATTCTCCTCATGAGCAAGTTTTGTAAAAATGCTCATGATTTCATCTTGCGTAGTTAGATCTAAATTACCAGTCGGCTCATCAGCCAAAATAACTTCAGGATCAAAACTCAGAGTTCTAGCAATTGCTACTCTTTGCTGCTCCCCTCCTGATAACTTTAGAATTCGTTTATTTGCATAACTCTCATCCAAATCAACCTCATTTAACATCTCTAGAGCTATCTCTTTTTTAGGACGATCAAATTTTTTCTTAGATGCATCCATAGATAGAATAATATTCTCTAGCACTGTTAGATGTGGAAGCAAATTGAACTGCTGAAAAACTACTCCAACTTGTTGAGAGCGATAATCATATCGATCTAAAGTACTCAAATCTTTCTCGTCAAACATTACCTTACCTTCTGTCGGTGTTGTCAATCCTGACAAGAGAGAAAGAAGAGTTGTCTTTCCCGCTCCACTTCTACCTGTTATCGAATAAACTACTCCTTTATCAAATTCATAATTTAATCCGCTTAGAACTTTTTTTGCATTCTTCACGTTACCTGAGTAGCTATACCCAACGTTTTGCAATTCCAAAATAGCCATTTTATTTACCTTACCTTTCTACCTAAAACTATCTTATCTCTCTGCCAATATTTGTAGTGGTTCATAGCGCATAACAAACCCGACAGCCACACCAGAAGAAATCAAAACTAGCAATAATCCTAATCCAATAAGCTCGGCCAGAACCGTAAAGTTGACAGTTGCATTGACTTGACTTACATAGTTTACAGGAGTTGCAGCTTGACCAGTCATAGCAGCCATTCTCTCCATACCTTTTCCGCTTGTTCCACTTGGAGGTTGACTTCCTTGACTGCTATTGCTATTAGAACTTTGAGATTGCCCTTGACCTCCAGGTCCCCCTTGACCACCTTCAGGTCTACCAAAATTACTTTGTTGCTCAGACTGACTTGATTCAGTTGAAGCCACTTGACTTGCTAATAGATTATTTGCCACAGGGACTGAGGCAACTGCGCCAACTCCAGCGCCAACTGCAATTCCGAATAGAGCAACAATTACCAACTCGCAAACAAATTGTGCTGCAACTTTTGGCTTTTTAATACCCATAGCTGTTAGAACCCCAACCTCATATTTGCGTTCGCGAATATTGAAAATATTCAAAACAATCAAAATAATAGCACCGATCAAAAGAACAATCAAAAGTAATGTTGTTGCAAACTTAGATAAATTCTGTAGTGGAACAATAGATTGTTCATAAGAATCTACATCTGAAGATGAAATCTTATATGAATCTGTTACGATTTTTGAACCAGAATTTACAACAGAATCAACACTTGGAGCTGCAGCCACAAAAGCTTCATAATTATCTTTATCAGAGAATACAAAAGTTGGTGTAATATTTCCAGTTAATTCAGAAGTTCTAGACATAGACTGTCCACTTCTGCTGTCCGTTTGAGTATAACTTGCCGGACTTGTTTCTGATTTTTCAACCATTGCAGCAGTAGTGTTAGTGTTAACATAAATAGCATTAGCAGGGTCCATAGCCCCAGATAAGCTTGGTCCTTGACCTTCTGAACTACTTGATTGATAAGCATAAATACCTGACACGTATAATTTATATGTCTCAGTTGATTTGTGAGGATTTACTAAAGTGATAATATCTCCTACTTTGGCATTATTATAACTTGCTAAGTCTTGAGAAATTACCGCTTCTGCTACAGAATCTGAATTGAATCCAGTTGAAAAATCTTCCCAGACCGCTCCTTCGGCAATATAATCTTCACCTGAGGTAAAAGCTGTCATAGCATCTTCAGAAGAAAAACCAGTGATTGTGAAATCACCACTATCTTGCATTCCACCAAAGCCACCTCCTGGCATTGCGTTTTGCGAAGACGAGCTAGAGCTGCTTGAACTTGAGCTATAGGCAGCGAAAGAATTAGTATCTGCAGCATTCAAAGAAACACTTTGCGTATAATAGAAATTCTCAACTGATGGCTGTTTTGCTAATTCCTGATAATCTTTAATATCAATTGCATCAACCGATTCCATACCCCCCATCTGACGAATTGATTGTCCAGATGAACTTGCCTTTGACTTCATCTCTTCCATTTGTTTTTCTCTATCGACTGAAATAGTAGCTGTAACTTGCACACCTTCCATTCCACTTTCTTCAGCTGCACTAGCAGCATTTCTAATCGCTAAAGTAACGCAAGAAGCAGCTGCAATTGTAAAAACAATAACACCTATTAAAATATTGCGTCCTTTAGCTCGAGTTATGCTTTTCCAAGCATTTTTTATTACGAACATTGATTTTCCTTTCTCTATTACCTAACCATATTCAATTTTATCAATATTTAGCAATCTACCTAATTGATATTTATAGTATAAAATTCAAAACTATATAAAATCTTAAAATTAACATTAAAATTTACAAAAAATATAGTTTAAGGAAAGAAAATACCGACTTATTACCTACGCCAATAGGAATTACGCGATTTGTGGGGCTTAGGTGCACCTAAGCCAGTAATTTTTATATCAGTAATTGTTGCATTACCACCATTATTAAGAGAAAAATTATTTACCTTTTGAATTAGCTGAGGTGTCATAGCTTTAACTTGGGTAGCCCAAAGAGGGTCATCAACTTCAACAACTAAGACTTGATCAATTATTTCTTTAGCCCTAATTTTTTCAGCGACACCTGCTCCAACAAGCGCTGGAGAAGACCATGAAGAAATAATATCAGCATTTTGCAACTCCTCATCCCAAGCTTCTGTTTCAACAACATCTTCCATCAATCTTCCAAAAAGAGTTGGAGTGTGTTTGTGAAAAGGTGATTTATCATATTTGGAACTTGCGTAGCCTACACTATCAAGCCTAGAGAACTTTCTAACTTTAATAAATATATTTCTAGCCATCACCTCCGCCCTAACTAAAGGTGAATTACCTAGACTATTTAAGGGCAAGAGCTTCCTCTAGCGTAAAAGCACCTGAATATAAGGATTTTCCAAAAATTGCCGCATCAACTACCCCTTTTGTCTGTTCTTTCAGTTCTGAGATCGCTGAAATATCAGTCAAGCTCGCAATCCCTCCTGAAGCTGTAACGTGAACACCAGTTTGATTCGCAACCTTATTTAATAGTTCTAAGTTAGGGCCTTGTAGAGTTCCATCTTTATTGACATCTGTTACAACAAAGCGAGAAACACCATCACTCTTCAATCTTTTACCAACTTCCCAAAGATTACCACCATCTTGAGTCCAACCTCTGGCAGCTAAAGTCTCTCCTCGGACATCTAAACCAACAGCCAATTTATCAGCATATTTTCCAACTGCCCTAGCTGTCCACTCTGGATTTTCTAAAGCCGCTGTTCCAACATTTACACGAGCAGCTCCCATCTTAATAGCAAAATCCAAGCTCTTATCATCTTTAATTCCCCCGCTAAGCTCGACATTAATTTTATTTGAATGCAAAAGCTCAACAACTTGGCTAATAATATTGCGATTATCACCTCTTCTAAAAGCAGCATCTAAATCAACTAGATGAACCCAAAGTTCTCTTGAATTACCATTCTGACTACGATATTTTGAATAAATTTCAACAAAATCTTTAGCAACATCTAGCGGGGTTCCGTAATTTGTCTGAGCTTCCAACTCTCCCTGAACCAGACGCACAGCTTTACCGTCTGTAATATCAATTGCTGGAAATAACGTTAACATATTCTCTCCTTATATTATCCAAATAACTTCATTTTTACTTTATTTGCTGTGCCTAAAAAGCTACCAGAAACAATTGCGCTAGAATTACCTAGGATAATTGGTCTATTTTCCCCATAGTCACCAGATAAAGTAATCTGCCCAGAGAAATCAGCTTCTTGCTCCATTTTCAAATCTACTTGTTGGTCTTTGAAACGCAAAACCGAAATATCATGATCTAAAACCAATTTCTGCCTCTCTAACCCCATATACTTCAGGTGTCCAACGACCGTTCCAGCTGTCATAAGGGTTGTAACCTCTAAAGCTTTTTTAGCCTGCTTCACTAAACTGTCAGCAGCCTCATAATCATTATCATCATTCATTACAACACCAACAATAGTCACATCTTGCCCATCGATCTTAGTTTTATTTGCAAACATAACCCCATGTCCAGCTAAATCTGTATAACCAGTTTTTAATCCGATATAACCTTTGTAATCTGTGATTAACTTATTAATATTTGTAATTTCACCCAAATATGGTAATTCCGCTGTTTCTGTTCCAACAACCTCGGCTAAAAGAGGATTATTCAATGCTAAAATTGCAATTTTTGTTAAATCAGAAGCAGAAGAAGTTGTCCCCTCATCCAACCCAGAAGCATCATTACCAATAGTTGTCTGAGTCAAACCGTGTTCTTTACAATAAGTCTGAGCCGCTTTTTTATATTCTGCAAAACTTCCAAAATACTCTTTTGCAAAAGAATCTGCAATATTATTTCCAGAAAGCATAATTAAACCTTGCAGTAATTGTTTGAAGGTAACTTTTTCCCCTAATTCTAGCCACATATTTGACCCACCTTCATTGATAGTTTTCTCAAGTTGATCAATCCAGTCTTGAGTAATCGTAATCGTTTCACCATCATCATTTTCAGCAACAGGGTGTTTTTCAAGAACAACAAGCGAAGTCAAAACTTTAATCATTGAGGCAGTTGGTAAAGAGTTTGTTGTTCCACAAGTCTTATAAACTCCTAATTCTACAGTTCCCACGGCAGCAGCTTTAGCATCAGTTGGACATTTCCAATCAACCTTTTCAATATTCTTTTCAGAATTATAAGCATTATTCAGTTCATTTGAGAAACTATAAGTTGGTGGAAAAATAATTGTCAACCCCATCACAACTACTAAAACAAGAATAAAAACAAGAAATAATCGTAATTTATGAAAGCGCCAATGAACAGATTTTTTTTGCGAAAGCTTGTTATTCATACTACTACATTATACATATTACTCTCGTTTGAAAAATAACATAGATCGCTAGTTTAGATCACTACGAAAAGTAACTTTTTTGTTCTTAGGATCGCCTTGGACAGCTCTTCTAATTGCTTTAGGATTAAATTTTTCTACAACAGACATATCATCTGTCGGTGTCCACTTTTTCTTTTTACCAGAAATCTTTCCAGCAGTGACAGAATTATGAAGATATTCTTCGGCAATTTGAAAAGCTTTGTGCAAAATTTTGAATTTAAATCCCTGAGGAGTTTGAACATTAGCATATTTTCGACGGTTGACGGTTTTAGGAACACCAAATTCATCAAGCTTGACTAATGTCTCAGTCGCCTTTACAACGGGTTCAACTGCATCAGCATGATCCAAAGCATTGATAACGTTTGAGATAACATCTTCGCTTACAAACGGACGAACACCATCATGAATTAATAGTTTTTTTGCCATAGGATAATGTCTCGCAATGTGATCAATCGCAATATTTGAAGATTCAAAACGAGAATCTCCACCTTTTAACAAAACATCTACTTTACGATAGCTATCTTGTGAAAGAATTTCTTTTAGATCATCCATCCAATTTTTATTCATTACGACAATAATCTTATCTATATCAGGATGAGAATCAAAAGCTTCAATAGACATTTCTAGAAGTGTTTTATCTCCGATTTTTGCTAATTGCTTTGGAATTTTTTTGCCACCTTCTTGACGTCCATAGTTGAATCGCAAACCCTCGCCACCAGCTAAAATTGAAACAATATTCATTTTATATCCTTTCGGTAAATCCATTTGGTAAATCTTTATCGTGCAGAATTACTAACTTTTGAGTTGCTCTTGTAATAGCAACATACAAATCAGAAATTTTTTCAAAATCTGCTGGCTCAACCAAAATAACGTTATCATACTCAAGTCCTTTAGTCTCAATGATATTTTCAGAATTAATCACAGCAGTCTTTTTAATTGGCTCTTTATTTGCAAATTTTTGAATCCAAGAATCTAACTCAGAAACTTTTCCTTCAAATATACACTCATCAACTTCTCTCGGAGCATCTGTTTTAGTTACGGGATGATTATTTGCTTCAGCAACTCTTACCGCTAAATCAGCAATCTTTTTCGGATTGCGGTAATTTACAGAAAGAGTTTTAACAGAAATATCTACCTGAGAATTGTGAGAATCTTCATTTACAACTTTTTCTATTGTTTCTTGCCAATTTTTAACCCCAGCAGGTGAAGAAGTCTGAGCGATATCACCAACAATTGTAAAAGAATGAGAAAGAGATTTACGAAATAGCATTCTATACTCCATTTCCGAAAGCTCTTGAGCCTCATCAATTACAATATGTTGATACTTAGCACTTGGCGAATAAGGTGTGTAGAGAGCCGTTGACATCGCTTCAACCAACATTTCAGGACTTACATAATCACTTTGTTCATAAGCAACGCCTTTCAAAACCTCCCTAGCATATTCCATTTCCTTTTCCAGAAGTTCATTCTCTTTGCGCAAATACTCTTCTTCTTCAGACTTATCATCACCTATCCAATAGTTCGCTTCGTCGACTAATGGAATATCCGCATCAGTAAGAATATCCTTATCTCTTTCTTTAGAAAATTGTAATAATTTTTGAATTTCATCTTCCGTTAAAATATCTTTAGCTGAATATCTTAAACGTTTTTCATTTTTGAATAAATTTACCACAAAGCGCACAGGATCTAAAGGCATCCAAATCCGATTTAAAGTTTCACGAACATTAACTTCATTGCGAAATTCATATTGAAAATCATGATACTGACTCTCAGAAAATTGTTCACCATACTTTTTATGCAATTTCGACATAACTTTGTTCAAAACAGACTCTACGAAATCTACTCGGGCATGATTATGCTTCTTGTCTTTTTTGCGAGCTTTTTGAATTGAACGTGCAAAATCTTGAGGTGTAAGTTGAACAGTAATATCATATGCCGATAATTTAACTGGTGTTTTAGGTATTTGAACATAGCTATTGACTGCATTTTCAATTACGCTTGACATTTTTAAATTACCTTTTATTTCAACTTCTTCTTGGTTCGCTTTTTGTTTAGGTTTAGCTAAATCACAAACCTCTAAAATCGTTTTAGCAACAGTCCCCGTTTCCCCTAAGCTAGGTAAGACCTGATCAATATATTCCAAAAATCTTTGACTAGGACCAATTATCAAAATTGAATTATTTTTAATTGTTTCCCGATTGTTATATAGCAAATAAGCAATTCTATGAAGAGCAACAGCCGTTTTTCCTGTTCCAGCTCCCCCTTGGACAATATGAACCCCATTAAAAGGTGCTCTAATTATCTCGTCCTGTTCTTTTTGAATCGTTGCCACAATATCATTCATCTTATCTGTTCGGTTCTGATTCATAGCAGCCATAATCGCACCTTCACCAGAAAGTTGAACGTGATCTTGCTGAACTTCGTTTTTCGCATTTTCAATTTCTAATAATTCATCTTCAACATCAAGAACCTTACGGTTAATAACTTGAATATGCCTACGACGTTCAACATGTCTAGGATCTATCGCAGTGGCTTGATAAAAATCACTACCAACACTAGAACGCCAATCTACTAATAAAACTTGCCCATCAATATCAGTCAATCCCAGACGTCCAATATAGTGAGTTTTGCCCTGATGTAAATTTGGATTATCATAATCTAATCTACCAAAAACTAGACGGTAATTAGCAGATTTATAAGCTAATATCAGATTTTCTAAATGCGTTACGTAACTATCTCTCTCTGAAAGAGCTTGATTATTAAATGAAAAATCTTCAAGTAATAATTTTTTAATTCTTTTTTCTGCGTTAGCTTGTAAATTATCTAAACGCTGATATAAAGAATTTACAACTGCTTGTTCTTTTTGGATTTCAGTCATCAAATTCCTGCATCTTGAGCGCTTGCATATCCTTTATCAACTAAAAATGACTTTATATTATCCGGTTGGATAGTAACAGGACGAGCAACAATTGTTGGATAAACCACACCAGTATCAGTTGTGACGTTTTCAACATAAAGAGTTCCATCTTTTTCAGAGAAATCTTTTTTCAATTCGTTTGAAGCCATTGAAGTATCCGCTTTAGTAATATATGGCTCATTTAATGCCAGTTTTTGCAAAACTTCAACAATCCCTAAAACCAAAGCTTTAGAGTCATATGCAATCGACATAGCTTGCTTATCTTCAACAATATCAAGTAATGATGATTTTTCAGTATTTGCACCTAATACCAAAGGCCAGAAACTATCATCAGCAGTCCACCCAAACTCGACAGCAGCCCTAATAATTCCTCTAGCTTGAGCATCAGTTTGCCCTAAAGCAACATCTAAAGTTTGTTTATTTGCAATCGTTGTAGAGTTAGCGTTTTTATAATATTTATTAATTATATTATGCATAACTCCAGCAGACTTGTCTCCCTCTTCAACAACTGCAACTTTTTTATAATCTTCTGGCTCAGTATCTTTTGTCAACAGACCAGATGCTGATTTCAAATACCCAGCATCAAAGTAGGGTTTTAAGCGATTCCAGATAGTCGTAAAATATCTCTTAGTTGTATCTCGAATAGCATCAGCAGCTAATATTTCCAAATTCTTAGGTTTAAACCCTGTTGACAAAGCTGGTTCAACAGTCCCGTCATCCCTAATTCCGGGTAAATTCAAATGACTTTCAACATATCCTGCTTGAACATTAGCGACATCTTCAACGGATGGGGTTGCAAATAAATAATCAGGATTAAAACTATCAACTCCTGTTGGCCCCAGAATGCCAACAAACGTCTTATTTGAACGAGCCTGATTTAAAACATCTACTAGTGATTTATCCTGACCTTCTAATGGTTTAGTATCGCTAGCCCCAGATTGCAATTCTTTTTTTGTAAACTCAGTTGGAACGACAATTAATTGATTAATGTCTTTGTTAATTAAATCTTGAATATCTGAAATTTGATCTTTTCTATTATTCTCAGATTTTACTATAATATTTCCCTTTTGGTATCCCGCATCTTGAAGTTGAGAAACAAGTTCTTCTTGTATCATGCTCCATCTGCCAACAGTAGATTCGTCAAATAGTGAAAATCCAGAGTTTGGAAAAGAGATACCAACTTTCCAATTAATCGGAGTTACAACCCCTTCTCTAAAATCACCTTTATTTTTTTCAAAAGCCCCGAGTGAATATCCAGCTATTGAACATGATGATAGCCCTACAATCATCACCATAATTAAAATGAAAAAAGCAGCTAATTTTTTTGTCAAATTAACTGCCTTTTTCATAATTAAATTTACCAACTTGTTAGTTGAGAATTATTTTGAGAATCTCTCACCTTTTGAAGAAAAGAAGGCTGTGCATATGGCACTGCACTTTTCGAAAAAGATGAGAGAACTCAAAAGAAACTCAAATAACTACTCGTTGTCTCCACCTGTAGCTACTGTAGCCGAAACATTAGCTTCAGTACCTCTAGCTTCAGGCCATACCCAGTCACGAACACAAGGGATATCGTCACCAGTGCGTGTGAAAGCTTTTGCTTCTTGGCGAGCTTCTTGTAATTTCAAGCGAACATCAAGATGTGCAGCTGAAAGTTCAGGAAGGTGATCAAGAGCAGTCAAAGCCAAATGATAACGATCAAGGTTATTTAGCAATACCATATCAAATGGTGTTGTTGTAGTACCCTTCTCAATGAAACCACGAACATGCATATTTGCATGGTTGTGACGACGGTATGTCAAACGATGAATCAACCATGGATAACCGTGATAAGCAAATACAACTGGCTTATCAGATGTAAAGATTGCATCAAACTCTTCGTCAGTCATTCCCTCTGGATTCTCGCGACGTCCTTGAATCTTCAAAAGATTTACAACGTTTACGAAACGAATCTTGATTTCTGGAATTTCTGTTTGAAGAATATCAACAGCAGCCAAAGCTTCTTGAGTTGGAACATCACCAGCTGTTGCAAATACAACATCAGGTTCTGATTTATCTCCATCATTTGTAGAAGCCCAATCCCAGATTGAAACTCCACGTTTGAAGTGAGCTTTTGCTTCTTCAATACTCAAGTATGTTGGAGCAGGTTGCTTACCAGAAACACAAACATTAATACGATCACGAGATTGAAGCATAAATTCCCAAGTAGCTAATAATGTGTTACCATCAGCTGGAAGATAAACTTGAATCAAATCTTCATATTGCTTGTTCAATACATGGTCGATAAAGCCAGGGTCTTGGTGAGAGAAACCATTATGGTCTTGACGCCAAACGTGAGAAGACAATAGATAGTTCATTGAAGGAACTGGTTTTCTCCAGCTAATTCCTCTTGAAGTTCTAATCCATTTAGCATGTTGATTGAACATAGAGTCAATAACGTGAATGAAAGCTTCATAAGAAGAGAACAAACCATGACGTCCTGTCAAAGTATAAGCCTCTAACCAACCTTCTTGTTGATGCTCTGAAAGCATTGAGTCAACAACTTGACCATCGCGACCAAGGTGTTCATCAACACGTGGAGAGATTAAGTCAGCTTCCCAAACCTTATTTGTTACTTCAAATGTAGCTTGAAGACGATTTGAAGCTGTCTCATCAGGACCAAATACGCGGAAATTGTCAGGATTATTCTTAACAACGTCACGAATATATGTTCCTAGAACACGTGTAGCCTCGCGAATTGATCCACCGTGATTCTCAACAGGAATTGCATAATCTTCTAATTTAGGAAGAACCAAATCTTTAGTCAAAAGACCGCCATTTGCATGAGGGTTAGCTGACATTCGAAGTTCACCACTTGGAAGGAATGATGTTACATCAGGACGAATTGCGCCTTTTTCATCAAATAATTCATTTGGCTTGTAGCTCTCTAACCAATTACGAAGAACCTCGAAATGCTCTTCAGTATCACGAGCAGATGCCAATGGAACTTGATGAGATCTCCATGAACCTTCAGTTTGGTTTCCATCAATTTCCTTAGGACATGTCCAGCCCTTTGGAGAACGCAAGATGATCATAGGCCAAGCTGGACGCTCAACATCTTCAGGATCAACATTAGCAACTTTAGCTTTAATGTCAGCAATTTCATCAAGAACGTGATCTAACAACTCAGCGAAACGACGGTGAATTGAGATATGATCTTCATCATCAAATCCAGCTGTGAAGATATATGGCTTATAACCATAACCTTTGAATAATGATGTTAATTCATCTTCTGGGAGACGAGCTAAAATTGTTGGGTTAGCAATTTTATAACCATTCAAGTGAAGAATTGGAAGAACAACACCATCAGTTTTAGCATTCAAGAATTTATTTGAGTGCCATGCTGTTGCTAGAGGTCCAGTTTCAGCTTCACCATCACCAACAATACATGCAACCAATAAATCAGGATTATCGAAAGCAGCACCGAAAGCATGTGATAATGAATATCCAAGCTCACCACCTTCGTGAATTGAACCAGGAGTTTCAGGAGCAACGTGAGATGGAATTCCACCTGGGAATGAGAATTGACGGAACAATTTCTCTAATCCAGCTTCATCCTTAGTCATCTCTGGATAAGTCTCTGTATAAGTTCCTTCTAGATAAGAAGCAGCTACCAAACCAGGTCCGCCGTGTCCAGGTCCGATAATATAAATTGTAGATTGATTACGCTCAGCAATCGCACGAGAAATATGAGCATAAAGGAAGTTCAAACCTGGAGTTGTTCCCCAGTGACCAACAAGACGATGCTTAACATTCTCGCGAGTAAAATCACCGCGCATAAGTGGGTTAGACAATAAATAGATTTGTCCAATCGATAGATAGTTTGCAGCGCGCCAGTACTTCTCCATTGAAGCTAGCGTTTCATCGCTAATAGGTGTCGCTGGTCTTTTTTGCCATGCAACTTGCTTTGTCGCCATATTTTTTCTCCTTTTTTATTTGGTTTTCAAATTACTAACATTATAGCACACGTATTAAACTCTCACACCATTTTTTCAGGATTTAAAAGTTCATTAATTTCTTCTTCGTTTAGTTCAGTTAATTCCACAACAGCCTCTTTGATTGTTAAATTATTTTGGCTTGCGTGTTTAGCAACTTGAGCAGATTTCTCATACCCCAAAACCGGTGACAAATTAGTCACCAGCATTAAACTTTTGGCTAGATTTTCATCCATTTTTTCTTTGTTTGGTTTCATCCCCCGAACGAGATATTTTGTAAACATCTGAATTGATCCAGCTAATATATTTAAAGATTGCAAAACATTATAGGCTATCATAGGCATACAAACATTTAATTCAAAATTACCACTCGCTCCAGCAAAACTAACCGCTGTATCATTCCCCATAACTTGAATACAACACTGAATTAATGCTTCTGCTTGAGTGGGATTTATTTTACCGGGCATAATTGAAGATCCAGGTTCATTAGCCGGAATAATCAATTCTTCTAACCCACAACGCGGTCCACTAGATAGCCAGCGAATATCATTGGCGATTTTATATAAACTTGTGGCTAAATCTTTTAAAGAAGAATGGAAAGCAACTATCGCATCTTTAGAAGATATTTGATAATATTTATTTCTTGATTCTTCAAAATCAACTCCAATTGAATCTGATATCCTTTGAGCCATCCTAACACCAAACTCAGCATGAGAATTTATCCCTGTCCCTACTGCAGTTCCTCCTAGTGCAAGTTTAGCAAGTCTTTTAGACATAACCTCAATTCGTTTAGAACCTTGCGAAACAGCTCTCCTCCAAGCTTCAACTTCGTCTCCAAAACGAATCGGAGTAGCATCTTGCAAGTGAGTTCTACCAACTTTTATAATATCCCCATATTTTTCTTCTATTTTAGTGAATTCATCAGAAAGCTCAAGCAAGATTTTTTTCAAATTATGTTCAAGCACTGTTCTGGCAGCAATATGAATGGCAGAAGAAAAAGTGTCATTAGTTGACTGTCCCATATTAACATCATCATTCGGATGGACATCAACGCCTAAGTCTAACTTACAAATATTGGCGATTACCTCATTGACATTCATATTAGTTTGTGTTCCAGAGCCAGTTTGCCACACTTTAAGAGGAAAATCATTATCATTTTTTCGTTCAATAATAATCTGATTAGCAGCTTTAATGATAGCTTCTGCTTTTATTGAATCGAGTAAACCTAATTCACAATTCACAAAAGCAGCTTCTCGTTTAATTAAGACTAAAGCTCGAATAATTTCTTTAGGCATGGTTTCATTTGATATCTGAAAATGCTCAAAAGCTCTCTCTGTGACTGCCCCCCAATAACTATTGGCAGGAACAGCAATATCACCCAAGGAATCGTGTTCAATACGTTCTATCATACTAATATTATATGCTATTTTGAAGCAATAGAAACTAGACCATCCATTAATAGGTGGGGACGATAACTATATTCTATTCTTAAATAGGGTAAAATATAAGTTGCATTGCCGCCGGTTATTACGATATTAGAATAATCATGGGTTTGCTGCAAACGTTCAGTCATTCCATTTATAGATTCGGCCGCCCCAACAATAACACCGGCTAGCATATTACTTTCGGTTGTTGTTGCTACTGGAGGGATATCTGCAAGTTGTCCTTGGTCGTAATTTTTAAGTTGAATATCAGGTAAAAGAGCAGTCATTTGATGTAAAGCATTTAATGAAGTTTGTGCTCCTAGTAAAATTTGTCCACCTACAAAATTACTATTTTGAATAATATTTATTGTTGTAGCCGTCCCGAAATCAATAACTAAAATATCTCCACCAAATTCTTTAACGGCCTGATAACATTCAGCAAATCGATCATCACCTAGTGTAGAAGAAAATTTTTTAGCATCAAGAACCGAAGTATCCATTTTGTCTAACATCTCTACTTGATAACCTTGTTCTTCTAACAATTTTTGGACAATTATTGTAGCTTTAGGAACAACCGAAGCAATTAAAGCTAAATTAGATTTACTTATAATTTGATGTAAATTTTGATCTCTTGAAAAAAGTTCAGTATGACCAGTTCGAAATGCGGCATGATGTGTAGAAACAAATACCTGCTCCCCTGACTCAATATCACGAAAGTAGGTATTTGTATTACCGATATTAACTACTAACATCTAGTTTATTTTTTTATATATATTAGCAAATTTTATAAAGCCATCCACGAGTATCAGGGCGATGACCTTTCTGAATTCCAACTATTTCATCACGAAGTTTAGTTGTCAATTCCCCCTCTTCTTTATCACCATAATCTAAAGTAACCTCAAAATCATCACTCTTAAATTCACCAATTGGTGCCACAACAGCCGCCGTTCCACAAGCAAAAGCTTCTGAAATTTCACCAGATTTAATACCCTCTATTAGCTCCTCAAGAGAAAGTTCACGCTCTTGAACATCATATCCCCATTCACGACAAACCTCTAGAACAGTGCGACGAGTTACAGAATCAAGAATGTTACCATTCAGATTTGGAGTTACAACTCTGCCGTCTTTATAGACACAGACAAAAGACATTCCTCCTAATTCTTCAATATTCTTTTGATCACGAGCGTTTAAATATAAAACTTGAGAACAACCATGTTCAGCAGCTAAAGTTTGAGGAAGTAAAGAAGCAGCGTAATTTCCACCGCATTTAGCAGCGCCTGTTCCTCCAGGACCTGCTCTAAAATATTCTTTCTCAATCCAAATAGTAACAGCCTTAGCAGTTCCAAAATAATCACCAACTGGTGACAAAATACAATAGTAATCAATTGATTTAGAAGGGCGAACTCCCAAGAAAGGCTCACTAGCAATCATAAAAGGTCGAATGTATAGAGCTTTACCTCTTCCAGATTGAACCCAACGTTTATCAATAGTCACAGCCTCTTTAATTGAATCAATAAAATCCTCAACTGAAAGATCAGGAAGACCTAAACGATGTGCAGATTTCTGAAAACGTTTAGCATTCAATTCTGGTCGGAATGTATAAATTGACCCATCATCATGTTTATAAGCTTTTAGTCCTTCAAAAATCTCCTGACCATAATGAAAAACAGCAGCAGCTGGCTCTAGCGAAATTGGACCGTAAGGAATAATTTCATAATTAGACCATTCCCCAGTTTTAGAAGTTGTTTCTATATTGTGAGGATCTGTTGCTTTGGATTCATCAAACTCATAGTGGATATGTGCCATATGGTCTGACATATAGTCTCCAAATCCTGGATTTTCAAAAATTTTTGCTAATTCTTCATCAGTTGTCTTGTTAGTTTTTTCAACAAATTTAAACTTACTCATAATTATATTATAATCTCCTACAAACTTGCTAAAATATCAGCACCAATTTCTTTGGTTCCACGATCAGTTTTTGCACCATGTTTAATAATATCAGCCTCAACTGCTGCATTAATTTTAGCTGCCGCGTCATCAAAACCTAGGTGAGAACAGAGCAAAGCAGCTGAAGAAATTGCTGCTCTTGGATCTGCCTTATTTTGTCCAGCAATATCAGGAGCCGAACCGTGAACAGGTTCAAACATAGATGGGTTTTTACCAGAAGCATCAATATTACCTGAGGCAGCCAAGCCAATTCCACCAGTAACAGCCCCAGCTTCGTCGGTCAAAATATCACCAAAAAGGTTATCAGTTACGATAACATCAAATCTTTGAGGATTCTTTACTAAAAAGATAGTTGTTGCATCAACATGTAGATAATCCGTCTCAACATCAGGATACTGTTCGCCGATTTTTTCAACCCAACGTCTCCATAAGTGACCAGCATTAACTAAAACATTATGTTTATGAACAAGTGTCAAATGTTTTCTACGGCTTTGAGCCAATTTAAAAGCATACTCAACTGTTCTTTTAACTCCATAAGCAGTATTTACAGAAACTTCAGTTGCAACTTCAGCTTCAGTCCCAGTCCTAAGACTTCCACCTTGCCCACAATACAAACCTTCAGTTCCTTCACGAACAACAACAAAATCAACTGGTCCCTGAGAAAGAATTTCTTCCGAAAGAGGTGTTGGAACACCAGGATAAACTTTGCTTGGACGTAAATTAATATAGTGATCTAACTCAAAACGAAGTTTTAACAAAAGTCCACGCTCTAAAGTTCCTGAAGGAACAGAAGGATCACCAACAGCACCAAGCAAAATCGCATCATTTTTCTTAATCCTATCTAAAGTATCATCATTAAGCGTTTCCCCAGTTTTATGCCACTGATCAGCGCCTAATTTAAAATCTTCAGTTTCCCATTCAACAACATTCTCAGAAACACCTTCAGAAGTTGCCTTCTTCAAAATTTCAAGTGCTACTGGAGTTACTTCTTTCCCTATTCCATCACCTGGGATCACAGCTAATTTCTTTTTCATATAAATATTATAACGCTATTTTCTCAGAGTTGTTCAACTTTTTTTTAAGAGTAAATTCCTCCATCTTAGAAAATACTCTATATCTTCTAACACGCGCATGATTCACTTTGCTTATATTATGCTTGTTAGTGAAAATTTAATTTTATTTATATGAATCGCTAAAGCTCATATAAAATCAAATTTTCAATTACGAAGATATAGATATTTTCAAAGATAGTTGAAAT
>JAISHP010000150.1 GCA_031262545.1 Candidatus Ancillula hodotermitis
CGATTAATCGTAAGTCAGGATCTGTTAACCAACGAGATAATAAGAGCGATACAACGGATATTATCGATCAAAATAGTGAAGAAAATCTACAATGGTTAAAGCAGTTAAATGATTGGCAATAAGAAACTAAGGATTCACGTGAATTTTTAGATTCTTTGCGTTTTGATCTTGGGCAAGACCAAGTGTATGTTTTTACTCCTAAAGGGGAAGTTTTATCACTACCAGCTGGTTCAACTCCTGTTGATTTCGCTTACACTATCCATACAGAAGTTGGGCATAGAACAATGGGAGCTAAAGTAAATGATCGTTTAGTTCCTTTAAATACAGAATTAAAAAATTCAGATCGTGTTGAGATTTTAACATCTAAAAATGAAGGATCAGGACCGAGTCAAGACTGGTTAAATTTTGTTAAATCACCTAAAGCTAGAAATAAAATTAGAGCTTGGTTCTCTAAATCCAGAAAAGAAGAGGATATTGAAAGAGGTAGAGATGAATTAGCAAAGATTTTGCGAACTCAAAATCTTCCAACGAATAGATTGTTTAGCCATGAAGTTTTATCAGAAGTGGCGGAAGACTTGAAATATCAAAATGTTGATATGCTGTATGCTGCAATTGGGACTGGTGGAATTTCTGCGAAATCGGTTTTACGAAAATTGATAGATAGTACTAGGGAAGATATTCAGGGTGAAATCGTTGATGAAAAACCTGCTGTAAAAAAAGCCATTGATGATCCAAGGCCAACAACTCCATCAACTAATCCTGGTATTTCTGTTTCTGGTGTTGAAGGTGAAAATGATGTTTGGATAAAATTAGCAAAATGTTGTTTACCTGTCCCTGGAGATCTAATTATTGGATTTGTTACTCAAGGATCAGGTATATCAATACATCGACAAGATTGTTTTAATATAGCAGAGTTAAAAAAAGAGATGGATCCATCGCGTTTTATTGAAGCAAATTGGATTAAAGATGCTGTTACTTCGTTTATGGTGCAAATTCAAATTGAAGGTTTAGATCGTGCAAATCTTTTGGCAGATGTAACTAGAGTATTAAGTGAAAATCATGTATCTATTATTTCTGGGAGTGTAGAGACGACCAAAGATCGTGTTGCACTTTCAAAATGGACATTTGAAATGTCTGATCCAAAACATTTGGCAGTGATCCTTTCCTCAATTCGGAAGATAGATGGAGTTTTTGATGTGTATAGATTAACTGGAAGAAGTGTATAAATATGAAGGATGTGTAATTATGTATGGAAAAAAATATTCAATTGCGATTGTGGATGATCTGCAGGATTTAGTTGATTCATGGACATATTTAATCAGTGAAGAAGGCTATTTGTGTGAAGGGTTTACAAGCAGTGATGCTTTTTTAACAAAATATAATAATGATATTATATTTAAAAAATCACTAGACTTGTTAATTTTAGATTTAAAAATTGATGAAAGAAGTGGCGAAGATATATTACAATATTTGCAAAAAGATAATAGGCAACCAAGAATTCAGGTTATTATAGCATCAACGAGAAATGAGGAATTTGTTAAAACAAAATTATTGGACTTGGGAGCTGATGATTTTGTTGATAAAACAGTTGGAATTCAAGAATTATTGGCAAGAATTAAAGCAAGAGTTCGTAATATTGAACCTATAGTTAAATCTAGTAAAAATACGGAAAATGAAATAAAATTCATAAATGGTGGAATTGAGATTGAAGGGAATAAGATTAGTCTAACTCCAAATGAGTCGAAAATTTTGGAATTATTAGTTTCAGAACCAGATAAATTATTTTCACGAGTAGAGATAGAGTCTAAAGTTTATAATCATTATACTCGTCTTAACGATACAAATGTTGTCGCAGTGGCAATTTCTAGAATGAAAAAGAAATTAGCAAAAGCTGATGAGAAATATAAGGATATAATTAAATCTGTTTGGGGACGAGGATGGAAGTTTTCTGAACTTGAAGACTAATGACAAAAACAATATATAAGTCAGTTCTATTCTTTTCAATAATTATAGCTTTGATAGTTATTGTCGTTTTTGGTTTATTACTTTTTGCAGTTTTTTTTGACAAACAAGAGGTTCCAAGTAATATTCGAAATGAATTGATTGTAGATACAGTTTATATTGTGGGATTTGTTTTGGCTGTTTCTGTAGTCTTTTCGATTTTGATTTCAAAATATATTTCAAAAAAAATTTATTATCCGTTTACAAAGGTCAATATAGACAAAAATGACAAAATCAATTATCAAGCTGTTGTCTCGGTGTATCCCGAATTTTATAAATTTTTTTCATACATTGATTTCCAAATTGGGCAAAGATTTGAGTTTATTTCAGATTTATCACATGAATTAAAAACACCTCTTGCGGTTATGAATTCTGATTTAGATTTATTGAAATATCGAAAAAATAAGCTTGAAATAGATGATTTAGGAGTAAATAAAGCAATAACATCATTAGATAAATGGATAGTTTATATTAAAAATTTATCATTTTCTTTGCTTAATATTTCTAAAATACAAAGTGGAAATTATGAAAAAGTTGTTGATTCAGTGAATTTAAAACAAATTGTTTTTGATACTAAAAAAAATTTTATCGAACGTGATAAAAAAATAGTAATTGAGTATGATGTAAACCAAGAATATGAAATTTTTTCTGATGCTATTCTCGTTAGAGATTGTATCCAAGAAATTACACTCAACGCAATTAAATATTGTGACAAGGAAGTCGTATTATCTCTAGAAAAAAACCAAGAAAATTTAATCGAGCTATGTATTTGCAATGATGGGGAAACGATTCCTTCTGATCGCTTGGGTGAAATTTTCAATAGATATACAAGATTAAAATTTCATCAGACCAAAAAAGAAGATAATAAAACAAGTTTTGGGATTGGCTTATCTTTAGTCAAGAAGATTTGTGATGCTTTAGATGTAAATCTTTCTGTCACTTCAGATGAGGAAACTGGAACATGTTTTAAATTTGTTTTTCCGAACCAAAATAGAATTAATGTTAGAAAAGATGTGCCACATGAAAACTAAAAGTTTAAAATGGCTATTTTATCTTTCGGCTATTTTAGCTGGATTTGATTATGATGGAACTAAAATATTTTTTTTAGATTCTTCGGATATTTATGACATTACAAATTCGTTTGGTTTTGAACGTTCTCCAATTTCAAGTATTTTTGGAAGTATTTTATGTGTAATCTGCATAATTTTAGCTTTTTTTGCTATTAAAATTAATGAGGAGATAAAATATATTGTTGCATTTAGCTTAATGCATATTATAGGTATTTTTTCAACTTTTATAGCCGGGAATGATATTCATGCCAGAAGTTTGTCGATTGCAATAGTTATAGCATCATCTCAAGGTATATTCGCACTTTGTTTATTTCTATTAGCAAGATTTAATTACACATCTTACAATATTGTAGAAATGTTGATATGTTTTAGTTCAGGAGATTTTATTTCTGAAGTAGTTTTGAATATTGTTGATATTACATTTTCTCAATCTATTCAGGTTTTGGTTGAGGGATACTCTTCAATGATATTCACGATAATATCTTTTGCTATGATTATTTTAGCCTATAATGCAAAAGAACAATTGATTTTTGTAAAAAATAAGCCAATCTATGGTGAAAAGAAATTTATTAATGATTTAAGTAATAAAAAAAGGGATTATAAAGTATTAATTCCAATTTTGTTATTGATGATTTTGGGATATTTGATTGGTAATGTTGATATCCTGAATATTAATTCTTTGAGCTTTATGCAAAATAATATTTCCAGCGTTTCGTTCCTTTGTATACAATTAACTATTTCAATAATATATGTCGCAGCAGCTGTTGTTTTTCAAGTAATAAAGAAGAAAAATTTAATTAAAGTTAATGTTGTTTCATGCATAATCTTATTAATTATTGTTTTATTTTATTTTTTCGTTTTCCCATATATTATAAATAATGGGGGTTTATCTAAATTAATTTTATTGCCATTTGTTATTATGGCTTATTGTTTTTTTTCAGAGTTGACATTTTGGGTTTCACTTTTCTATTTTGTGGCAAGGTATGTGTCACGAGCTAACCGACAAATAGGGCTTCTTTTCTTACTGGTGGCAGGATTCTTAGGACATCTAGCTAAAACAATATTTTTTCAATTTTCAGAAAGCCAAGTATTTTCAATCCTAGCAATAGTCGTTTCAATTATTTTGTTCATCCTTTTTGAAAAAATGGTGAAACACAATCTCGTGGATGAAAAAACAGAAAAAGACTTGAATTACTTTGATTCTCACCTGTTTATTGAACGTGAAATAGATGACTAAGTCGAATTAATCACAATGTAATCAAACTGTAATTAATTTTAGGCTTAAATGTAACTAAAATGCAATAAGAATTTTATATAATATTTTCATATTAATTAACAAAGGAAGTTGAGAATATGAAAATAATAGAAAATAATTTAAAAAAATATTGTTCAATTATTGCAGCTTTGACAATTTCGTTGATCTCAGTTGTAAGTTTTGTATCATTGGCATTAGCTAAAACTATAGATAGTGAAAATGAAGAAAGTTGGCTTGTAAAAAATGGACCAGATGGATTCTTTTCTGAATTAAGCTCTGGGGCGCAGAATCCGCTAGCTAAATCAGGAAGCGTAAGTTATATTATTGAAAATAAATTGCTGCAATTTGGAGATTATAATTACATTTCGCAAGATGGAGCACGTGGCGGATATGAACTTTTAGGATTTTCAAACAATAAAAGTGATGAAATTTCTTCGGTTAAAGCCGGAGCAATAAAAAGTTCTGAAACAAATCAAAAATGTTTGGCTTGGGTTTGTAGGTCCTACACAACGCCAATAAAAATGAATCAAGCACTTTTGGTTGCTACTGATGTGGTTAGCGGAAGTAAAATAGATTCTCAATTTGATTTTTCTGATAAAAATAATTCTTTTGAAGGCTCAAATTTGGAAGCAGCAGCATTGAATTACAATCCAGATAATGGTTATATGTCAAAAAATGAATATCAAGCTTTAGATTCATTACAACTAACAGGGACATGCTTGAATTCAAATGGTTGTGATAAAAGCCAATGGGATGGAGGTTCAATAGATAGAGGAACTAACTCATCACAAGTGGGCCAATACCAACAAGGGTCTGGATATAACCCAGGAGAAGTTACATCAAAATCTTATAAAACATTTCCATTATCGTCTGGTGATTATGATTACTATTTAAATTGTTCTTATAGAGTTTATTTTAATTCTGGACTTATTCCTGGTTGTGATGGTAACGTAAATGCATACTACGGAAAAGGTGTGAATGCTTCTTGGACAAGAACCCCTGACTGGGAAGAATCAAAAAGAATGATTGAACATACTCGATCACATGGTTTAATGACTAAAAGTATTGATAAAAATTATGTTGGTAAACTTTCAGTAATTGAGGATGAAGAAAATCAAGCTGGATATAGACCAGCGATTTTGTTAGATTTAAATAAATTATTACTTACATCGCAAGTGAATAGTAAGAATGTAATGACACTAATAGGTAATCAAGAATTAGAGGATTCTAATATTGTAAGTCAAACAAATTCTGAAATAATTCTGGATTCTGAAAAAAATCCAATGTTGAATGGTTTTGGTTATAAAATTGTAGACACAGCAGCTAATAAAATAGTCAGCAGTAAAGTTTCAGGTGCTACATCTATCCCAATGCCAAGTGATTTGAAAGGATCAAATAAATATGATTTATACTATTGGGGAGTGACTAGCCCGGCTGAAAATTGTGTAGGTGGTTGTTCGTATGAAGCGACAAAACCTATAAAAATGAGACTAACAGGAGGTTCTCCAGTAATAAATAATATGAATTTAAAAGTTGGCAAATGTGCACAAGGCGGTGAAGCAAGTGATGCATGTGTTAAAATTGGAGAATATTCTTTTGATGTGATTGGAACAAATAAGGATGATAAGCTAAGCGGTGTTTGTGCTAAAATTGATGATACAGATGTTGGATATATTGATCAAGAGGGGAATGATGAATCAGAATGTAAGAGAAATACAGCAATTCTGTTTTTGAGTAATAATTCTCAATATAAAGGTTCTGCAAAATTTACAAGTGATGTTACAAAAAACTATTTTATTGATTCGAAGCATTTTCAAAATGAAAAAGACAATCGCTATGGTAGTTCGTTAGTGTTTAAAGATGTAGTAAATCTATATAATATTTTGTCAACAAGTAATGTTAAAGCTGGAGATCAAAGTTATGGTTTACTGGCAGATTTTATAGTTACTAGAAATTTAAAAGGAATTGGTTCAGACTTTGGGAACGAAAGTTTTGATACTAATATGGTTCAAGGAGAAAATGTTTATAATGTCAGAACATTTTTACCTTCAATGAAAGAAATTAAAGCTATACAAGATTTAGATAGTAGTGAATTAAAATTCACAAATCAAAGTGGAGTTGCAAATAAAGTTTGGACAAGAACTGCATCCTCAAAAGGGGGTGTTGAGGTTTATAGCGCAACTGCTTTAATTGATGCAATAAGTAATACTCAAAATAAGTATTATGAAAGACCGATGTTGGTAATTAACACTGATTTATCAACTGAAGGAGGTTCTGTAATTGAACCTGATCCTGAGCCAGAGCCAATTGATTGTGAAGATGGATATACTTTTATTGATGGTGTTTGCGTTCAAGATAAAATAACTCCTGATCCTGTTGAACCAGAACCGGAGCCAGAACCCGTTGAACCAGTTCCTGAGCCGGAGCCTGAACCGGAGCCATCGCCGGAACCTGTCGATCCTGAGCCACAACCTGAGCCTGAGCCTACACCGGTGCCAGAACCAGATCCCTCGCCCCAACCTAATCCTCAACCTAATCCTCAACCTAGCCCTCTGCCTAGCCCAGATTTAGACAATAATCAAAGTGGGGTGAAAGGAATTTGTAAGTCTACTCAGTATTTAATGGGTAAGAATTGTTTTGAAAAGTTAGGTAAAATAAACACTTATAAAAATAATTTTAAAGACTTAAAGGGATTGAATGCGGAATTTAAAAAATACATAAAATGGATGTTTGAATATGGAATTACAACAGGGGTTGATAAGAAACATTATCAACCAACTAACGGGGTTAGACGTGATCAAATGGCAATATTTGTTCATCGTCTAGCTGGCGGGCAAAAGACAGCGCAGAAAACTAAGAATTTTCAAGATGTTCCAAAGTCAAGTGTTGCCTATAAATCAATTGCTTGGATTTCAGAAAAAAATGTAACATCAGGAACTGATAAAAAAGGAATAAAGTTCTCTCCTTATCAAACTGTCACTCGTCTTCAAATGGCGTTATTTATGTATCGTTTAGTTGGTTCTCCAAAGGAGTCAACTAAGAATGTGAATAAGATTAAAGACTGGAATAAAGACTGGAATAAAGAATTTAAACAAGCAGTTAATTTTATGTTTAAAGAAAATGTTTCAGTTGGTGTGACTGTTGGAAAAAACGTATATTATCAGCCAAATATTAATGTAACTAGAGCGCAAATGGCAGCATTCATGTTCCGGTTACATCATGAAGTATTGACAAAATAATAGGAATTCAAAAAGGAAGAAAAAAATGAATAAGAAAGGTAAGATAATGAAAACTAAAATGATGTGTGGTATATCCTTGAGGAGGTTTGTAGCAATATTTGGAATATTGGCAATGTGTAGTTATGCGATGTTTGTGACTATTCATTTAACAGTTCCCAAAAAAGCTAAAGCTGTAGTTGCAAATTCTGAATATAGTAGTGTTGAAAGAACCTACAAAAGAGCAGATCCAAGAAAAGAGTTGATTTATCCACAATTTGAAAAAATAAGTAATGATGGAACAACGAGTCTAAATCTTTCGGCGCTGGGTAAGAGTGATCGTGAAATAAAAAATAAAGAAACGGCAATGAAAAGATCTCGTTCTTTTGACCCTGATGACCAAGCATTGATTGACATGCTCGAAAAGCACGTGACTGGTTACGGATACGACTATGTGGGTTACGGACTTGATTTTCAAGAAGATGGAATGGTTGTAAAATATTCTGGAAGTAATGATCAGTATGCAGATAATGGATTAGAGCATTATGGTTCGATAATCGACTTGGCGTCACCGTGTATAGAAATCAAAGGTAGACAAACTAGTGCTAACTCAGTTTCTTTAAAATCAAGCACTGATATCGAGTCACAATCAAGTTCACTTAATATGAGTTTTGCTTTTGGGCTTGGAGGAGAGTATGATGTTACTGATGCAAAGACTCCAAATGAAGGGAAAGATATTCAGAGAGATAAAGATGGTAAAATTTATACTGTTCCTTTTACTGCAGAAAATTCAAATGGTAGTGATTTAAATGATGTAAATCATGGAGCGGGAGGTAGCATTAAGCAAGGATTTAGTTTAGATAATGTAAATAGCAGTACTAATGCATATTTTAATGCTCGACTTAGATCTGTTACTTATATAATTACAGCTGTAATTTCAGATGGAGAGCCTGCCACAGATGATACTGGTAAAAATGTTTGCGAAAAATATAATGCTGATGAGCATCCAGCAAATATGAGCGAAAAGGAATGGGAGAAAAAATTACTTTGGAATAATTTATCAACTAATTTTAAAAATGACGTTTTAAGACAAGTTGATCCAAAAGCATTAATGGATAAATGGGGTCAGTACGTAGTAACATCTCCTTATTTCGGGGCAGTTGATGAAGTGTCTATGAAATATTCAGCAAATAAAACAACAAAAGAGTGGACAACAAATACGGGTGCTCAGTTGGCGTATAAGGCATTTACTACAAATGATACTGCAAACGCTTCAGAAACTTTACAAAAATTTGGTGATATTATGGACGTGAATGAGGTTGGTCGAGGAGCTTTAGGAACAGCAGGATTAAACTTAGATACTTCTAGTCAAGCAAGTGGACAAGGAAATGCGGATAAAATCAGGAACTGGACTCAAAGTGTAGCAACAAATCAATTATCAAAATCTGCATTTATTGGTTGGGGCAGTACAGATATTTTATCTGATGCAGCTAGAGCGGAAGACAGTTCTGCAAATAGTAACCTTAAAACTCAGAGAAAAACGGCTATTGATCGTCTTGGACATTTTCTTTGGAATTTGATTCCTAGCGATGTAGATGAACCAATGGATTTGGATCAAGCAACAAAAATTGGTTGTGTTGATAAAAACAAAATTGATGAAGATGGTAATATTACACCATTATATTATTCAGATTGTATCCACACTGTCTTTAATACAATGTTGGCCGAAAATGGATCACGAGTGAGCGAAGCTCTTGAAATTCCACAAGGTCCATATGTAAAACAAATTTACGCTGCTACAGCAAGCAATCAGGAAGATGCTAACGCTAATTTGAGGAAAAAGATGGGAGACAGAACAGAATGCGCTTTGGCTGGTTCTAAAAATTGTGGAACTGAAAGAACTGAAAATAATAATCATTTTGTTCTTTTGGGGGCCGGGGATGAAGCATCTGATTTGAATGATGGTGCAGGTGCAGGATCAGATTATATAGCTTTAGGATATACGTTAACTAATGACCCAAATAAAGCTTTGTCTTCTTTCAGAGGCTGCTTCATTGGGGCAGGTGATGATACTTGCACAAATGATGATGAAGACGATGATTCATATAAACTTTTAAAACAGGACATGAATTCTGGGACTGGACTTTCTAATTGGGTATTTTTAGAGAATGCATATCGTTATGAGTTGAAGGATGAAGATATCATGAATGCTTTAAAATATGCAGATGTTTTAGGTTTGGGAGATTCGAACACAACAAAGAAAGTTGGTAGCTGCCATCATACTTCAAACAGTTTTGATAACAATGATATCAAATTGCCTTCAGAGGAAGGTTCGGCTCAATATAAAGATGAGCAAAATAACGGTTTAAAATGTTTGCCAATGACAGCAGTTGGCTTATATAATAAAGACAAAGAAAAAATGTTTCCTGATCAAAGCGATGAAGGGGCAAGTGGTCTATCTTTTAAAGTAAGTTCAGCTGGATCAAATTATGAATTATTCAGAGGGTCAGATCGATGGCAAGAAGAACCAAGATCTCAAAACATGAATCAATATACTGCTGCTGGCTCAAAAGATTTGTATATTTGGCAAGCTTGGTAGAAAACCTGGTAAAAAATAGGTAAAACAAATGAAATCTCAAAATTTAGTCAAAGTTTACTCAGTAGCATTAATATTAATGCTACTGGGAATTTTGGCTATATGTCAAAATTTAATTGGAAATGATCACAAACGAGCATTAGCCTCTAATGTATCTGGTGATTATGACAATTACGGTGTGTTTACTCCTAGTTTAGGTGTAAATCTTAGGACAATGCGTTTTGTTGGTGATAAAGCATATTATTTAAAACAAAAACCGACTAATAAATTAGGTGTGGTAGATTTGTCTAAAATTGATGGTGGCATAGGAGCTCTTTCATCTACTGAAGTTTCAAGCGGTGGTGAGTATCCGTATGATATTAGAACTTATTCACCTGATGGAACAAAGCAATTTATATGTGTTGGTAATCGTGATAGCAATAATATTGCGTTTTTCGATATAACTCCGAAGTCTAAAACGTATATGAATATGGTTGCAAAAATTAATGTTAATGGTAGTCCAGTGAAGATGGCGATTGATGATTCAAAAGGTTTGCTGTATGCGCCTCTTTCTTCCAGTAATCAAATGGTTATTGTAGATCTTACATTTCTAGGAACTAAATATATTGCTAATGGACCAAAATTCCTCAGTTATTATAACGCCGGACAAGGAGCGGGGCCAGAGAGAATTGTCACAATAAAAAATACTAAAGATGTAGTGTTGTGTTTGAATAGGGCTTCTTCACAAGTTGATGCTGTTGATGTGAGTAACCCAAAGAATCCTGTTCGTGTAGGAAGAGTTAATGTTGGAAAATCTCCGTATTACGGTGAGGGAGATAATCAGACTTGGTTTGTAGGGAATACTGAAGATGATACAGTATCGGCAATTGATATTTCTGACCCTTTTAATATAAAATTTATTTGTAATATTAAGGTTGGAAATATGGCGTATATTCCTATTGTTACAAAAAATCCTTTAACGGGTAAACGAATGCTTTCTGTAACGAACGAAGGATATAATGGAGTTCATGATGGAATAAAATATAATCACGAAGCAGGTGCTGTTTCATTCTTTGATATTTCTGATATGAATAATGTCACAAGGATTGGTAGGGTTGCTTTACCTTGGGCAAGTGCTGGAAATGAATTGTTAAATAATGATGAAGAACAAATATTATTAACTTCAAATACAGACGCAGAAGATATAACTAATGGTGGATCTTGGTCAGAGGTTGATTTTTCAGATCCAACAAAACCTATTCTTAAGGCAACTTATTACACCCCTGGTGATGAACCACATTATGTAAAGCGTTACACTAATAAAGTTTCTGGGAAACGCTATGTAATTGCGACTGGAAGGGTGAAAGGACAACTTTGGTTTTGGAAAGATAGACGTTTTTAAATATTAATGCTATAATATTTACTAACAAAATATAACAATATGAAAGGAAACAAAATGACAAAACGAAAAAATGTGTTTAAGATAAAGGCACTTTCGCTTTTAGTAATAGGAGCTTTAGGAACAAGTGTTGGATTATCGAGCTGTGGACAATCAAATAATGCAGAAAGTAGTTCAGATCTGCCTAACCCAACTCCAATTTCTCAAGTTGCTGTCAATACGGATGGAACTGTAAAAAATGTTGGATATCTCGAAGGAGATAAAATTATGAATTCACTTGATGTGATTGCAGAGCCTCCAGCAAATGGATCTGTAGCTAAAACTCTTGATGAAACAATTGCCCAAAATGTTGGTAAAGATCTTTATGGTGGTGATCGTTGGCTTCAAGCGGCAATAGATGCCGATCTTGCTTCAGGAAGTGAATTGGCTAATTGCCATTATGATTGCCAAATTGGGGTTCATATTGATAAGGATAAAACACCTCATCTATATGCTTTGCTTTCTAGACTTCATCAAACTGCTGATGATAGCGGAAACTATGCTAAGAAATATTACAATCGATTGCGTCCATTCAAACAAGGACAAGCTAAGAATTTTGGCATAAATACAGATAAAACATGTCGTCCGGATATGGAAACAAGTTTAATAAAAGGTTCTTATCCTTCGGGGCATACAACAGTTGGTTGGCTTGAAGGATTAGTTTTGGCGACTATTGATCCATCACATCAAAATGCGATTATGGCAAGGGCTCAAGAGTATTCAGAAAGCCGTGTTGTCTGTAATCACCATTGGTATTCTGATGTTGATGCAAGTCGAGCTTTAGCTGGGGCAATTTATGCTTCGTTGCAACAAAGTGATCAGTATTTGGCTGACTTAAAAGCTGCTAAAGAAGAATTTTCAAAGGTTTTGGCTGATGGATCCTCACCCGCTAATGACAAAAAATATACTTTAAAAGAAGATTCAACTGCCACTACAGAAGAAGATGCGGATTTTCAAAAAGTAGCTCAAGCTATTTCTGGTTGGAATTGTGATAAAGAAAATACAATTTTAGAGCAAAATCTTTCAAGTATTTTTGCTAGAGGTAATTATACAGCCGAACAAAAAGACGAGCAGAAAGATGATTCAAGTTCAGGTAAATCTGGATATTAAAAATGTAATAAAAATAGTAATAAATAACCCCTTAAAAAAAAGGGGTTATTTATTTTAAGTAGGTATAATATAAACATGGATATTAAAAACGTAGATCACGATGTATTGGCAGCTGTTGCGGCGGGAGATTTTTATAACCCGCATATGGTTTTAGGCCCGCATTTTGTTAAGGAAGAAAATACAACATATATTAGAATTCATCGTCCTTTTGCAGATTCTGTAACTGTCAGAACGAAAGATGGAAAATTTTCAGCAGAGCATGAATTTGGCGGTGTCTGGCTGGCAAAAATTAATGGTCAAGTTTTTGACTACAGAATTGAAACCGTTCTGGAAGGTGAAGATTTTGAATTAGATGATCCATACCGTTTTTTACCAACTCTAGGTGAAGTTGATTTACATTTAATCAAAGAGGGCAGGCATGAAGAGCTTTGGCGAGTCTTAGGAGCAAATGTTAAAAGTTATCCTTCAGAATTAGGCGAGGTAAAGGGAACTGCTTTTGCTGTTTGGGCGCCGAATGCTAAGGCGGTTCGTGTAATTGGCGATTTTAATTTCTTTAATGGAGTTTCACATTCTATGAGATCGCTTGGAGATTCAGGTGTTTGGGAGCTTTTTGTACCTGGAGCTAAACCTGGTATGAATTATAAATTTCAGATTCAGACAAATTGGTTAGAGTGGATTGATAAAATTGATCCGCTTGCTAAATCGGCACAAGTTCCTCCACAAACAGCATCTGTAATTTTTGATTCTAAATTTACGTGGGAAGATAATGCTTGGATGAATAATCGTAGAGAAAATAACCCACACAATGGACCAGCTTCTGTTTATGAAGTCCATCTCGGGTCTTGGAGAAAAGGTTTGAACTATGTTAAATTAGCAAAGGAATTAACAGACTATGTTAAGCAAATGGGATTTACTCATGTTGAATTTATGCCAGTTGCTGAGCATCCTTTTGCTCCAAGTTGGGGATACCAAGTAACAGGATATTATGCTCCAACTTCGCGTTTCGGTTCACCAGATGAATTTCGTTATTTGGTTGATGAGTTGCATAAAGCTGGAATTGGGATAATAGTTGACTGGGTTCCAGCACATTTTCCTAAAGATTCTTTTGCGCTTGGGCGTTATGATGGAACTGCTCTTTACGAACATCCAGATCCACGCCGAGGCGAGCATCCTGATTGGGGAACTTATGTTTTTAATTATGGGCGTAATGAGGTTCGTAATTTCTTAGTAGCTAATGCCTGCTATTGGTTTGAGGAGTTCCACATCGATGCTTTACGAGTTGACGCAGTTGCTTCAATGCTTTATCTTGATTATAGTCGTGAGGATGGTCAGTGGGCTCCAAATCAGTATGGTGGGCGTGAGAATTTGGAAGCAATAGACTTTTTGAAAGAAGTAAACGCTACGGTTTATAAACGTTATCCAGGCGTAATGATGATCGCTGAAGAGTCAACAGCTTTCGGTGGTGTTACAGCTCCAACAAGTGGAGGTGGTCTTGGCTTTGGATTTAAGTGGAATATGGGTTGGATGAATGATACATTGCGCTATATGGAATTAGATCCAATTTATCGCTCTTATCACCATGGAGAAATTACATTTTCAATGATTTATGCATATTCTGAACACTATATGTTACCGCTCTCTCATGATGAAGTTGTGCACGGTAAAGGTTCATTGGTCGGGAAAATGCCTGGAGACTTATGGCAAAAATTGGCTAATGTTAAAGCTTTGCTGGCTTATCAGTGGGCGCATCCTGGTAAACAATTAATATTTATGGGAACGGAATTTGCTCAATGGTCAGAATGGGGTGGAGCTGGTTCGGAAATAGATTGGAATACGTTGTTAGATTCTGGGCATAAGGGTGTTCAAACTTTGGTTAAAGATTTAAATAGACTTTATCGTGAAAATCCTGCATTGTGGGAGCTTGATAATGATCCAAAAGGTTTTGAATGGATTGATTCAGGTGATGATCAAAAATCACTTCTAAGTTTCATTCGCAAAGGTAAAGATGGAAAACCAGTGGTTTTTGTTGTTAATTTTTCCAACGCTGTTTATGAAGATTTCAGAATTGCTTTACCAGAAGCAGGTGAATACGAAGAGGTGTTAAATACTGATGATTTGAAATACGGAGGGTCTGGTGTAGTTAATACTGGAAACGAAGACGGCAAAATTGTTGCTGAAAAGCAAGAATGGACTGGACGTCCATATTCAGCTGGATTAAGAATTCCTGCTTTAGGGGCTTTGTATTTAAAGAAACTATAATAAGTTAAATTATTTTTATTTATTAAGAAGCATTTTAACCCAAGGAATTTTTGCTAATTCTTGAATATCTTTGGTTGATACAAATTGTTTATCCCAATTTATCCCGAGTTTTTTCATTACATTAGCAAATCTCTTGGTTCGTCTTGTTTCCCAATAGCCTTTTCCAAAATATCGAACTGTTTCGTTAGAGAGTTGAGTTTGTAAAAAATCTTTTACTTGGCTAAGATTTAGGTTTAAATTTAATTCAATTATAGTTGCAAAAAGTAAGGCAATAAAGCGGTTTGACATTGACGAAATTACTTGCTGTTTGTTCCAAGTAATTGTAGTTTTAGCCAAATTTTCATTACTTTTTTGTTGATTCATTCTTCTAACATAATTTCTATACTTAATTATGTTGTAGAGTAAATCACCATCATTGTAATTGATTTTATTCGTGTAGATTATTTCAATTCCTGGAAGTAAATTACGTGTT